>NZ_JBFREQ010000032.1:0-77323 GCF_052114385.1 Variovorax sp. M-6
CCGGCCCCTCGGCGCCGCGCGCGCAGCAGCCCGCCGCCGCCGATGCGCCACCGGCGCCGCGCCGTGCGCCTGCATCGGATGCCGTTCCTGCGCCGAGGCGAGCCGCGGTGGCGCCGGTGGCCGCCGTTCCCGCTGCGCCGCGTGCCGCCGCACCGCCGCCGGTCGCTGCTGCCGCGCCCAGGCGCGAGGTCGCCACAGGTGGTCCCCGGTTGCAGGTGGAGGCCCTGGAGCCTGCGCCCGCGCTGGCCGGCAGCCTCAAGGCCACGCCCGAACTGAACCTGCCGGATGCCCCCGATCCGGTGCGTCGCGCGGCCGCGGCCGCGCTCTGGAGCGCGCTCGATCCCGCCGCCGAGGAAGCGCAGCGCGAAGCCAAGCGCACGAAGGACATGGATGCCACGCTGGCCGCTCTGCGCGAGCAGGCCGCACAGAACCAGCGAACCCTGCTCGAGGTGCGCAGCGAACTCGCCCAGGCGCGCGAGAGCCGCTACGCCAATCCGCTGGTCTATGCCCTGGCCGCTCTGCTGCTGCTGGCGCTGATCGGCATGTTCATGCTGTGGCGCCTGGCGCGCCGGGCCACGGCGCCGGCCTGGTGGGGCGAGGCTGCGGCGGGAGCCGATGTCGCGCGGCGACCGCACCCGCACGGCGGGCTGCTCGACGACGACCTGGACCTGGATTCGGACCCGCCGCCGGCCCGGCGCGGCGCCCGCCCCAGGACTTTCGGCCCGACACCTTTCGCGCCGCTGGACGACGACGACCTCGACAGCGGCCCGCACCCGCCGCAGCCCCATCCGGCGCAACTGGCGGAGGGTGTGCCGGTGCGGCCGGTCAATACCGAAGAGCTGTTCGATGTCCAGCAGCAGTCGGATTTCTTTCTCTCGCTGGGCCAGCACGACCAGGCCATCGCCGTGCTGCGCGAGCACATCGCCGCCAACCCCGGTACCAGCGCGCTCGCCTATCTCGATCTGCTGCGGATCTTCCATTCGCTCGATCGCAGGGAGGACTACGCACGGTTGGCCGATGAATTCGAGCGAGCCTTCAATGCCGATGTCCCGTCGTTCGAGCATTTCACCGAAGCCGGCAGGGGGCTCGAACACTACCGCGGCACGCTGGCGCGCATCGAGGCCCTGTGGCCCGCGCCGGGTACGCTGGCCCTGATCGAGGAACTTGTGTTCCGCAAACCCGGCAGCCACGACGACGGCGCCTTCGATCTGGCGGCCTATCAGGAATTGCTGCTGCTCTACTCGGTCGCCAAGGAGGTGATCGACCCCGACAGCGCCTCGCCCGCCGCATTCGAGCCCAATGCCTTCGCCGACACCATCCTGCGCGACGGGGCGCCGACCGTGACGGCACCGATCGAAGCCGAGGCCCCGCCGGCGGCCGTGGCAGCGGTGCCGCCGCCCTCGATCTATGGCTCGATCGACCACGTCATGCATGACGACACCGTGCTGGATCCGGGCACGCAGGCGCTGGTGCCGATGGCGGCCCCCGTCACGGCTGCCCCGCCGTACCTCCGACCCGATCTCGAGATGGACCTTGGCGTCTTCGACAAGACCGCCTATGAGACCCTGCCGGCGCCGATCGAGCCGCCGAAGCCACCGGCGCCCTCCAGCGATCCTCACGTGATCGATTTCGACCTGTTCGATCCCAGCACCGAGGCGGAGATCGCTCCGCGGCCGATCATCAAGCGCTGAAAGCGGGTGCGCGGCGCTGCGCACGGTCCACCGCCGCGCTCAGGGCGATGGCGAGCAGCACGGTGGCCAGGCCGACCCAGTTCATCCAGGCGACGGCGTCGTGGGACAAGAGCCAGCCGCCGGCTGCCGCGCCGATCGCTTGGCCGACGTAGATTCCGGAGCTGTTCAGCGCCACCGAGCCTGGCGCGAGCGCCGGCGACAGCGAGACCAGTCGCGCCTGCTGGGCCGAATTGGCGGCGAAGCAACCCAGGCCCCAAGGCATCAGAACCAGCGCCAGCGTCGCGAAGGTGATCGCCAGCGGCCACAGCAGCAGGCTCAACGCGATCAGCGCCGTCGTCACCAGAACCATGCGCGGCGCACCGATCCGGTCGATGTAGCGACTCACGACCATGTTGCCCACCAGGCCGCAGACGCCGAACCAGGCCCACATGAGACCCATCTGGGTCGCATCGGCGCCCAGGCTCTGCCGGACGATCGGCGCGAAGTAGCTGAAAAGCACGAACTGGCCCGCCCCCTGCAGCGCGGTCACCGAGACCACGCCCATCAGCAGCGGGCTCCTGAAGACGCGCCCCCAGGCTTCGCGCGACAGGGCGGCAGGGCGGATGCCCGAGGGCAGCTTGAGCCAGACCCAGGCCGCGCTGGCGATCGAAAGCGCCGCGATCAGGCCGAACGCGGCTCGCCAGCCGAAATGGCCACCCACCAGCGCGCCGATCGGAAGGCCCAACACCGACGCCATCGACCAGCCGAGAAAGACGAAAGTGACGGCTCGGCCGCGCTGTTCGGGCGGGACCAGCAAGCCGGCGCAGGCAGCCGCCTGCGCGGTGAACACCGCCGGCGCGACCACGGTCAGCATGCGCACCAGCAGCAGCCCGCCGAAGCTCGGCATCAGCGTCGCCAGCAGGTGGCCGGCGGCATACCACAGCATGGTGCAGGCCAGCAGCAGGCGGCGGTCCCAGCCCGCCACCACCGCCGCCAGCAACGGGGCGCCCAGGCACATCACGATCGCGCCCGCGGTGATCAACTGGCCGGCCGTGGCCGCGCTGACCTGCAGGGAGTGGCTAAGTTCGTTGAGCGTGCCGGGCACCACCATCACGCCGGTGCCGATCACGAAATTGCCTGCCAGCAAGGCCCACAGGGCAGCCGGCAGCGCAGGCCGCTTCAACGGCGGACCTGCAGCGCGCCGGGGTTGACGATGTTGGTGGGGTTGCCCTTGATGAAGCTGACGACGTTGTCGAAAGCCTGACCGAAGTACATCTCGTAGCTGTCCTGTTCGACGTAGCCGATGTGCGGCGTGCAGATGCAGTTCTCGAGGCGCAGCAGCGCGTGGCCCTGCAGCGGCGGCTCGCTCTCGAAGACGTCGATCGCCGCCAGCCCGGGCCGGCCGCGGTTCAGTGCCGCCAGCAACGCATCCTGCTCGACCAGTTCGGCGCGCGAGGTGTTGACGAACAGGGCGGTCGGCTTCATGCGCGAGAGGTCCTCGAGCGTGACCAGGCCCCGCGTCTCGTCGGTCAGCCGCAGATGCACCGACAGCACGTCGGCCGCGGCAAAGAAGGTCTCGCGGTCGGGCGCCACCTGGAAGCCGTCGGAGCGTGCCTTGGCGCAACTCTGTTCGCGGCCCCAGATCACGACCTGCATGCCGAACGCCTGACCGTAGCGTGCCACCAACTGGCCGATGCGGCCATAGCCCCAGATGCACAGCGTCTTGCCCTTGAGCACCGAGCCGAGGCCGAAATTCGGCGGCATCGAGGCCGATTTGAGGCCTGCCTGCTGCCAGGCGCCATGCTTCAGGTTGCTGATGTACTGCGGCAGCCGACGCATCGCGGCCATGATCAGGGCCCAGGTCAGTTCGGCCGGCGCCAGCGGCGAGCCCGAGCCCTCGGCCACCGCGATGCCCTGCTCGGTGCAGGCGTTGACGTCGACATGGCTGCCGACACGGCCGGTCTGCGAGATCAGCTTGAGCTTGGGCAGCTTCTCGATCAGTTGCCTGGAGATCTGGGTGCGCTCGCGGATCAACACGATCACGTCGGCGTCCTTCAGGCGCACCGAGAGCTGGCCAATGCCCTTGACCGTGTTGGTGTAGACCTTGGCCGCATAGGCGTCGAGCTTGGAGGCGCAGTTCAGCTTGCGCACCGCATCCTGATAGTCGTCGAGGATCACAATGTTCATGGCGTGCCATTGTGCCTCGCACGACCGGGATGCTGTGTCGGCGTATCTCGCTTTGTCTGCTGCGTCGGCCCGGATCGCGGGCGTCTGCTCGACACAGGCCCCGGCGCCCGCCTTGCGAGCAGGCTCAGTGCATGTGGGCTGGCCGAGGCATGGCCTCGGCGGCCTCCAGCGCAACCAGGCGGTCGAGCTCCGCGCACACATCCGCCATGCGGCCCGAGATCACCACGCGACCGGCAGCCCGGCCCGGCTGTTGCGCGTCGACCGTCCGGACGACGCGCAGAGGGCGAACCGGCGCACCCGCAGCCGCCGGAGCACCCTGGCGAAGGGCGCAGCTGGGACGCACGCCGACGTAGCGCAGGCCCGATGACAGGGTGCGGCCCGAACCGCGCCGTGGCATCCAGCGATTGGCCAGCGATTGCAGCGGCGTCAGAAGACCAGCGATGCTGAGGAGAGCGATTCCCATGTGAACTCCAGAATAGTCAGAGGTTGAACACAGGCAGGATTGCTTTCATCGGCTTCGACAGGGTGATGGCTCCATGCCATACGCCCGCCACCTGTCGCGGCCGGATCGGGTGCGCATGCGTGATCGCAGGCGCGGAACTTGCCGGCTTACATGAGCATCGTGTTGCGGATCAGGCCGACCGCCAGCCCCTCGATTTCGAAGGGTTCGCCGGGCTGGACGACGATGGTGGGGTAGTCGGGGTTTTCGGCGTGCAGCTCGATGACCTGCTTGTTTCGCTTGAGGCGCTTGACCGTGACTTCGTCGCCCAGCCGCGCCACCACGATCTGGCCGTTACGGGCTTCCTTGGTGGCCTGAACCGCGAGCAGGTCGCCGTCCATGATGCCGGCGTCGCGCATGGACATGCCACGCACCTTGAGCAGGTAGTCGGGTTGGCGCTGGAAGAGGGTGTTCTCGACGTAGTAGGTCTGGTCGACGTGTTCCTGGGCGAGGATCGGCGATCCGGCGGCGACGCGGCCGATCAGCGGCAATGCCAGCTGTGCCATGCCGGGCAGGGACAGCGAGAACTGGTTGTTGCGGGATTCGTTGAGGGAGCGCAACGCGTCGCCCTTGAGTCGGATGCCGCGCGAGGTGCCGCTCACGAGCTCGATGACACCCTTGCGCGCCAGCGCCTGGAGATGCTCTTCGGCCGCATTGGCCGACTTGAACCCCAGTTCGGCGGCGATCTCGGCCCGCGTGGGGGGCGCGCCGGTGCGTGCGATGGCGCTCTGGATCAGATCCAGAATCTGCTGCTGGCGGGCTGTAAGCTTGACTGCGAACTGCATGATGACTCCTGACGGGGTACTGGCTAAACGTCCAGTACCTGTATTTTTAACCAGTTTTCAAAAGTTGGCAAGCCATGGACCCCATCTCCGTGAACCGTGAGCGCCGCGTGATCGTCCTCGGGACCGGCGGGACCATCGCCGGCCGTGCCAGCGCTGCGAGCGACAACATCGGCTACACCGCCGGCGAGGTCGGCGTCGCCGATCTGCTGCAAGGCATCGGTGCGCCGCCCGGGATCGGCCTCGAGGCCGAGCAGGTGTCGCAGGTCGACAGCAAGGACATGGGCTTCGCCATCTGGCGGACGCTGGCGCAGCGCTGCGCCCACTGGCTTGCGGAGCCCGATGTGGCCGGCATCGTCATCACGCACGGGACCGACACGCTGGAGGAGACCGCGTTCTTCCTCCAGTCGGTGCTGGCACCTTCGAAGCCGGTGGTCCTGACCTGCGCGATGCGGCCGGCGAGCGCACTGGCCCCCGACGGGCCGCAGAACGTGCGCGACGCCATCGTCGTCGCCGCCACGCCGCAGGCGTGCGGCGTCGTCGCCGTCTGCGCGGGGACCGTACACGGCGCCCTCGAGGTCCGGAAGGTCCACACCTACAGGCTCGATGCCTTCGACTCCGGCGATGCCGGCCCGCTGGCCTATGTCGAGGAAGGCGCGGTGCGCCAATTGCGGTGCTGGCCTGCGGCCGACCCGGCCGCCCGAACCGTCTTCGATCGCATCGCGGACGCGGCGACCTGGCCCCGCGTCGAGATCCTCGCGAGCCATGCCGAAGCGCGCGGCACCCTCGTCGATGCGCTGCTCGAGGAGCGTCGGCGCGGCGCCGTCGAGCCGGTGCAGGGGATCGTGCTGGCCGCAACCGGCAACGGCACGCTGCACCACGCGCTGGAAGCCGCGGCGCTGCGGGCGCAGGCCGAGGGTGTCGCGGTGGTGCGCGCGACGCGCTGCGCCGAAGGGCGGATCCTGCCGAGGCCCGGCCAGAGCCTGCGCGATGCCGGGACGCTGAGCCCGGTCAAGGCGCGCATCGCGCTGATGCTCGAGCTGCTGGTGGCCGGCCCCGCCGCCTGACCCCATGCTCGACGCGCTGCGCACGATCCCGTGGGCCTATCCGGCGCTGGAGGTCGTGCACATCGTCGGCATCGCGTTGCTGCTGGGCAATCTGGTGGCGCTCGAGGTGAGGGTGTTCGGCCGTGCGGCCGCCTTGCCGATCTTGGGGCTGGCCCGGCTGTCGCTGACCATCGCGCTGACAGGCTTCGCGCTCGCGGCAGCCAGCGGATCGCTGATGTTCGCCACCCAGCCGGCCGAGCTGCTCGCCAACCGCGTGTTCCTGGTGAAGATGGGCCTGCTGCTCGTGGCCGGCTGCAACGCGCTGTGGTTCCACGGTCGCCGGTCGCTGGCCAAACTTGACCTGCTGGCGCGGATACAGATGTTGTCGTCCACTGCGATCTGGCTGGCCGTCGTGTTCTGCGGCCGCTGGATCGCCTACTGAACGAAGGAGCCTTCCGCATGAAACGTCGCAGCCTGATGTTCGCCGTTGCAACGCTGCCTGCAGCGATGCGGTTGGCCTGGGCCCACCATGGATGGAGCAGTTTCGACCAGGACCGGCCGCTCTACCTCGAAGGCAAGGTGGTGCGCGCGCGCTGGCAGAACCCGCACGCCGAGCTGGTGATCGAAATACCGCCCGACCTCAAGACGCCCGCCGACCTGTCGAAACGCGAATTGCCGGCGCAGACCGCTCCGGTCGACGGCCCCGGCCTGCTTGCGAAGGCCACGGTACCGAGCCGCAAGGACCGCCAGTGGGAACTCGAGCTGGCGCCGCTGACGCGGATGGAGGCCTGGAAGGTGCGCGAGATCCAGCCGGGGACTACCGTCTCTGCCGTCGGTTTCGGCACCAAGGACGAAAAGGGCGATGCCGTGATGCGGGTCGAGTACCTGTTCGTCGACGGCAAGGCCTACGGGCTGCGCTCCAGCCCGGCCTGATCAGCTGCTCAAGGCAGCGAGCGCGCGCTGGGTGATGTCGTCGACGCTGCCGACACCGCTGATCGCGCGGTACTTGGGCGCCGCGGCCGGGTCCGCCTTGGCCCAGTCCGAGTAGTAGTCGACCAGCGGGCGCGTCTGCTGGCTGTAGACCTCGAGCCGCTTGCGCACGGTCTCTTCCTTGTCGTCCTCGCGCTGGATCAGGTCTTCACCCGTGAGGTCGTCCTTGCCCGCGGTCTTCGGCGGATTGAACTTCAGGTGATACGTGCGTCCCGACGCCGGGTGCGAGCGGCGTCCGCTCATGCGTTCGATGATGTCGGAGAAGGGCACGTCGATCTCGAGCACGTAGTCGAGCTTGACGCCGGCCGCGCGCATCGCTTCGGCCTGCGGAATGGTGCGCGGGAAGCCGTCGAAGAGAAAGCCCTGCGCGCAGTCCGGCAGCGCGATGCGCTCCTTGACCAGGTTGATGATCAGGTCGTCGCTCACCAGCGCGCCCGATGCCATGACGGCCTGGGCCTGCAGCCCGAGCGGCGTGCCGGCCTTGACGGCGGCGCGCAGCATGTCGCCGGTCGAGATCTGGGGGATGCCGTACTTCTGGCAAATGAAGGCCGCCTGGGTGCCTTTCCCTGCCCCGGGGGCGCCCAACAAAATCAGTCTCATGGTGTCCTCGAAGGTTCTTTGATTTCTGTCGCGCCAAGGCGGCCACAAAGGGCGGCGCAAGGCGGAGTTGCTTCGAGGATAGCATGGGGTCCGGGGCCGTCCTGGCCCCTCGGCGCGTGTTCCTAGGCGCCGAACAGGGCGCGGACTCGCGCCAGATCCTCGGGCGTGTCGATGCCCGGGCCGGGCGCGTGCGCGCTGACATGCACGGCGATCCGGTGGCCATGCCACAGGGCGCGCAGCTGTTCCAGCGCTTCGGTCGCCTCGATCGGCGCCGGCGGCAGGCTCGGGAAGCCGCGCACGAATCCCGCGCGGTAGCCATAGATGCCGATGTGGCGCAACGGAGCCGGTGCGCTGGGCAGCGACGTCGGACCGGCGCCGGCGAAACCGTCGCGCCACCACGGGATCGGCGCGCGGCTGAAATAGAGGGCATTGCCCGCGGAATCGAGCACGGTCTTGACCACGTTCGGATTGACGAACTCCTCGAGCGAGTCGATGGCGTGCGCCGCGGTGCTCATCGCGGCGCCGGGATGCGCCGCCAGCGTCTCGGCCACGGCGTCGATGAGGGCCGGTTCGATCAGGGGCTCGTCGCCTTGCACGTTGACGATGATGGCGTCGTCGGCCAGGCCAAGCTGCGCGCAGACCTCGGCCAGGCGATCGGTGCCGCTCGCGTGATCGGTGCGCGTGAGCAGCGCCCGCACGCCATGCGCGCTGCAGGCGTCGACGATGCGGGCGTCGTCGGCTGCGACCACCACGCTGTCGGCGCCCGAACTCGCGGCCCGCTGGGCGACGCGCACCACCATCGGCAGACCGGCGATGTCGGCCAGCGGCTTGTCGGGCAGCCGCGTCGATGCCAGCCGCGCGGGGATCAGGACAGTGAACGTGGTGCTCAAGCGCAAGCTCCGTGCTGCGCACTGCGGTGCGAGCCTGCTTGGAAACGGGCCGGCATTGCGCTCAAAGTCCCAACTCTTCGTCTGACAGCGTGCGCGCCTCGGTTTCGAGCAGCACCGGAATGCCGTCGCGCACGGGGTAGGCGAGGCGGGCGCTTCGCGAGGCGAGCTCTTGCTTCTCGGCGTTCCAGGTCAACGGCCCCTTGGTCACGGGGCAGACGAGCAGTTCAAGCAGCTTGGTGTCCATCGCCCGATGATAGCTTTGCGTCGAGCGCCGCGAAGAAGCCGGGCTCGGGTTCGAAGACCAGCGGCACGGCCAGCGCGGCGGGTGCCTTGCGCCACAGTTTCACGGCGTCCTTCTCGGTGCACAGCAGAACCTGGCCGGTGTCGCCGGGCGGGTTCCAATGGCGGAAGTCGTCATGGTCGGGCAGAGAAATGCAAGACACCGGCGCCAGGCCGCGCGCGCGCAGCATCCGGAAGAAGGCTTCGGGCTTGGCGATCGCCGCCACGGCGATCAGGCTGCGTCCGGCCAGGGAAGCCAGCGGCACCCGCGTGCCATCGCGCCGCAGCGCGTGATCCGCGAGCGTGCGCCGGGCCGCGAAGCCCGCAAAGGCCGGCCGTTCGCCGGTATGGAGGACGAGGTCGCAGCGGCGCGGCCAGGGCTCCCGCAGCGGGCCGGCCGGCAGCAGCCAGCCGTTGCCGACGCCGCGGTCGTCGAAGACGCAGATCTCGATGTCCCGCGCCAGCCCGAGGTGCTGCAGGCCGTCGTCGCTCACGATCACCTGGGTCGCCGGATGGCGCTCGAGCAGGGCGCGGGCAGCCTCGATGCGGCGCCGGGCGACGAAGACCGGCGCCCCGGTCGATCGGCGGATCAACGCGGGCTCGTCGCCGACCTCCGCCGGATCGCTGTCGTCCAGCACCTCGCGGCAGTCCCGTGTGGTCCGGCCGTAGCCGCGCGACACGACGCCGGCCCGGACGCCGCGCGCCTCCAGGTGCCGGACGATCGCCATCACCACCGGCGTCTTGCCGGAGCCGCCGGCGATCACGTTGCCGACGACGATGACCGGCACGGCGGCGCGCTCGGTGCGCCGCAGGCCCAGACGGTAAAGGGTTCTCCTGAGGGCGGCCAGCGCGCCGTACAGCAGCGACAGCGGCCACAACAAGCGGGCCAGCGCGCCGCGTTGCAGCCAGGCGTCCTGCAACTAGCGCCCCGCCTGTGCGGCCGACTGGGTGGCGAAGGTGATCTGCATCAACCCGGCCCGGCGCGCAGCCTCCATCACGGTGATGACCGCTTGGTGGGCGGCGCTGGCATCGGCGCTGATGATCACGACATTGTCCCTGGCGCCGCCGGCGGCGGTGGCCAGCGCCGCCGTCACGGTCTCGACGCTGCGGTCCGGCAGCACGGTCTTGTTGATCGAATAGCGCCCATCCGCGGACACCGCGACGATCACTTCCTTCGGATAGTCGCGCTGGGCTTCGACGTCGGCCACCGGCAGGCGCAGCTGCATCTCGGTGAACTTGCTGTAGGTGGTCGAGAGCATCAGGAAGATCAGCACGACCAGCAGCACGTCGATGAACGGGATCAGATTGATCTCGGGCTCGTCGCGCGAGCCGTGGCGGAAATGCATCCTCATCGGCGCAGCGTGTCCAGATGGCGGGCGAAACGCTCGCCGGCCAGTTCGAGGTTCAGCAGGTATTCGTCGACCCGGCTGCGGAAGTAGCGCCAGAAGATCAGCGCCGGAATGGCGATGATGAGGCCGAAGGCGGTGTTGTAGAGGGCGATCGAGATCCCGTGCGCCAATTGCGCCGGATTGCCGGAGCCCACGGCACCGTTGGCCGGGGACTGCGAGCCGAAGATCTCGATCATCCCGATCACGGTGCCGAGCAGCCCGAGCAGCGGCGCCGCCGAGGCGATGGTCGCAAGCGCGGGCAGGTAGCGCTCGAGGCGGTGCGCGACCACGCGGCCGGCCGACTCCATCGAGACCCGCAGATCGTCTTCGCTCGCCAGCGGATTCGCGTTCAGGGCGCGAAAGCCGGCGGCCAGCACTTCGCCGAGCCCGGAGTTCTGTTCCAGCTTGGTCACCAGATCGGGACCGGGGATCGAGGAGCGTGAAACGGTGATCGCTTCGTCGAGCAGCTTGGGCGGCAGTACCCTGGACGTCTTGAGACTGGCGAAACGTTCGATGACCAGCGCCATCCCGATCACCGAACAGGCGAGCAGCGGCCAGATCGGCCAACCCGCAGCAACTATGATGGAAAACAAGAATTCCTCCGGCCCATGGACTGCAAATGCGCGGCGATTATCCACCGAGGCGGCGCACCTTCACGAGGAGTTCGTGATGCAGGCGCGGACGCACAGAATATGTGGATAACTTTGTGATTAACACGCAGAGCAACCTGTCCAAAGCCGCACGGGCCGGGCCTTCCCACAGATCGGTTGAATTTTGAGCAGCACTTTTTTCTTTGAAATCAATGACTTGCACGGCAACCCGTGCCTGTTGTGTGGATGCCGCGCCACCTCGGCCCCGATCGGGCTGCCTTGTGGACGACTCAGGCCTGTGACACCGGGAAATGCATGAACGAACGTGAGCAACCGCCCTCGTCCGGCGCGAGAGTCTGGGCCGTCGGCGCCTTGTGCCGGGCGGTCGCCGATGCGCTGGATGCGCGCTTCAACCCGGTCAGCGTGCGCGGCGAGATCTCGGGCTTTTCGCGCGCGGCCAGCGGCCACTGCTACTTCTCGCTGAAGGACGAGGCCGGCCAGCTGCGCTGCGCGATGTTCCGCCGTGCGGCCAGCCTGCTGGACTTCTCGCCGCGCGACGGCGACCAGGTCGAGGTGCGGGGGCGGCTCGCCGTGTACGAGCCGCGCGGCGACCTGCAGCTGGTGGTCGAAAGCCTGCGCCGCGCCGGGCAGGGCGCGTTGTTCGAGCAGTTCATGCAGCGCAAGGCCCGGCTCGAGGCCGAGGGGCTGTTCGACCCGGCACGCAAGCGGGCGCTGCCGGCCTTGCCGCGTGCGATCGGGCTCGTGACCTCGCTCGGCGCGGCGGCGCTCCACGACGTCGTCACCGCATTGCGGCGCCGGGTGCCTCACATCCCCGTCGTGCTGGCGCCGGCGGCGGTGCAGGGGAACGGCGCGCCGGCGGAGCTCGTGCGATCGCTGCAGTCCCTCTACGCGTTGGAACCGAAGGTCGACGTCATCCTGCTGGTGCGCGGCGGAGGCTCGATCGAGGACCTGTGGGCCTTCAACGACGAGGCGTTGGCGCGCACGATCGTCCAGAGTCCGGTGCCGGTCGTGTGCGGCGTCGGCCATGAGACCGACTTCACGATCGCCGACTTCTGCGCCGACGTCCGTGCCCCGACCCCGACCGCCGCCGCCGAACTGGTCTCCGCGCCGCGCGAGCTGTGGCTTGGCGCGCTCGATCTGATCGAAGAGCGGCTGCGGGAAGCCATTTCGACGCGCGTCGACGTCCTGAGTCAGCGCCTGGACCTGGCGACCGGTCGGCTTGGACGCCCGTCGACGCTGGTGGCACGCCAGCGCCTGGGCCTTGCGCACCAGGCCCAGCGCCTGCACTACGCCGTGCTCGCCAGGACGGGCCGTTTCGCGCAGGCACAGCAGGCCTTGCAGGCGAGGGCGCCGCTCGGGCTGCGCACCACCGTCGCCCGTCACCGTGAGCGGCTGGAGCGCGCGGCGCTGCGCCTTCAATTGCTCGATCCCGCGCTGGTGCTGCAGCGCGGCTACGCCTGGCTCACGGATGCCGAAGGCCATGCGGTGACGCGCGCCGGCAGTCTGGCGCCCGGCGACGAGGTCAAGGCCCGGCTCGCCGACGGCACGGTGGACCTGAAAGTGATGCAATAGCGGCTGCAACAGGGACATCGCGAGGACCTCCGACGCCTGGCCTGCGAATCCTTCCTAGAATCTCCGATTCCTTTAACCAACCCGCGAGAAAAAAACCATGGAACACGTTCTTCCTCCCCTGCCGTACGCACTGGACGCGCTGGCGCCCGAGTATTCGAAGGAAACGATGGAGTACCACTACGGCAAGCACCACAACGCTTACGTCGTGAACCTGAACAACCTGCAGAAGGGCACCGAGTTCGAGAGCATGACGCTCGAGGAAATCGTCAAGAAGTCCAGCGGCGGCATCTACAACAATGCGGCCCAGATCTGGAACCACACCTTCTTCTGGAACTGCATGAAGCCCGCGGGCGGTGGTGAGCCCACGGGTGCGCTGGCCAAGGCGATCGACGCCAAGTGGGGCAGCTACGCAGCGTTCAAGGAAGCCTTCGTGAAGTCGGCCGTGGGCAACTTCGGCTCGGGCTGGACCTGGCTGGTGAAGAAGGCCGACGGTTCGGTCGACATCGTCAACACCGGCGCCGCCGGCACCCCGCTCACGACCGCCGACAAGGCACTGCTGACCGTGGACGTCTGGGAGCACGCCTACTACATCGACTACCGCAACCTGCGCCCCAAGTTCGTCGAGACCTTCCTCGCGAAGCTGGTGAACTGGGACTTCGTGGCCAAGAACTTCGGCTGATCCGGTTCCCGGTTCCCCGACAGCGAAAAGCCGACCCGAGGGTCGGCTTTTTCATGGGCCGGGCGATTCCTCAGCGCGGGTGAGCGAACAGCTCGCCGCCGAGCTTGCTGCCTGCCTTGATGTTCTTCTTCGCGAACCAGCCCTGGTTCATCTCGAGCACGTAGCGCACCGGCTCCTTGGAGCAGTGCGACTCCTCGGTCATCGGCTGCATGTCCACCAGGTTCACGATGCGGCCGTCGTCGGCGACGAAAGCGGCGGTCAGCGGCAGCAGCGTGTTCTTCATCCAGAAACACTGCGTGGCCGGCTGCTCGAACACGAAGATCATGCCTTCGGCCTGCGGCATCTCCTTGCGGAACATGAGCCCGATCTCGCGCTGCCGCGGCGTCTGGGCGACCTGGGCGTCGATCTGGTACATCCCGGCGGCGATCCGGACCCTTTGCAACTGGCTTTGCGCTTCCTGGGCGTGCGCAGACGCGGCGAATGAAACTGAGAGCGCGAGAAGACTGAAAAAACGCAGGAACATGGTCGACTTTCGGGACGGCAACGCAAACAAGAATGCCCGCGGAGGCGGGCAGATTCATTGAAAGCAAAGCTTACCTCGTATTGGGCGGGATTTCCCCAATGGGGCTGGGCAGACTATTCGCCCGCACGAAAAAAAGCGCTCCGAAGAGCGCTTTTTTTAAATTCGCACTATTCCGATTACTGCGGCGTGCCGCCTTGCGGGTTCATCTGGCGAACGCTGCCGTCCTTGTTGCGGCGACGATCGCTGCGGGTGCTGGCACGCTTTTGCGCGGCTGCGGTCGACTTGTTCTGAGTCAGGCCGCCGCTGCCTTCTGCGGTGTTCGGGGTGTCGCCGCCTTGGGGGCGCACTTGACCTTGCGGCTTGTCGGCGCGGCGCTCTTGGGCGCGCTGCTGGGGCTTGGTATTGGTCGGGGGGGCGGCTTCTTGCGAGGTGCCTTGGGCGAATGCACCAGCTGCGAACAGGCCGGCCATCATGACTGCGAGAACTTTGCTCATTACGGATTCCTCAATGGAAATGGATTGGAAACGCCTCCCGGCCAGCAGAAGGTCTGTCAACAACGAAACCAGCACGGCCATGGTTGACAGATTCTTCGGGCTCCTCCGGTTGCGTCTAAAATTCTAAGGCTATTCAGGCGGCTGGAAACTTCGTGTCTTCCAGTCTTCATCTCATCCGGAGTCCTCGTCCTTATGTCCAGCTATCAGCACATCAAAGTCCCGGCCGCCGGCCAGAAGATCACGGTCAACGCCGACAACTCGCTCAATGTGCCGGACCAGCCGATCATCCCGTTCATCGAAGGCGACGGCACCGGACTGGACATCACGCCCGTGATGCTCAAGGTGGTCGATGCGGCCGTGGCCAAGGCCTACGGCGGCAAGAAGAAGATCCAATGGATGGAGGTCTACGCAGGCGAGAAATCGACCAAGGTCTATGGCCCGGATGTCTGGCTGCCGGAGGAAACGCTGCACGCGGTGCGCGACTACGTGGTGTCGATCAAGGGCCCATTGACCACCCCCGTGGGCGGCGGCATCCGTTCGCTCAACGTCGCGCTGCGCCAGGAACTCGACCTCTACGTCTGCCTGCGCCCGATCCAGTATTTCGACGGCGTGCCCAGCCCGGTCAAGGAGCCGCACAAGACCAACATGGTGATCTTCCGCGAGAACTCGGAAGACATCTACGCCGGCATCGAATTCGAGGCCGAGAGCGACAAGGCCAAGAAGCTCATCAAGATCCTGCAGGACGAATTCGGCGTCAAGAAGATCCGCTTCCCGAACACCTCCGGCATCGGCATCAAGCCGGTGTCGCGCGAAGGCACCGAGCGCCTGGTGCGCAAGGCGATCCAGTACGCGATCGACAACGACAAGCCCAGCGTCACGATCGTGCACAAGGGCAACATCATGAAGTTCACCGAAGGCGGTTTCCGCGACTGGGCCTATGGCCTGGCGGCCAAGGAATTCGGCGCCGAACTGATCGACGGCGGCCCCTGGATGAGGTTCAAGAGCCCGAAATCGGGCAAAGAAATTACCGTCAAGGATTCGATTGCTGATGCATTCCTGCAACAGATTCTGCTGCGCCCGGCCGAATACAGCGTGATCGCGACCCTCAACCTGAACGGCGACTACGTCTCGGACGCGCTGGCGGCCCAGGTCGGCGGCATCGGCATCGCCCCCGGCGCCAACCTCAGCGACACGGTCGCGATGTTCGAGGCCACCCACGGCACGGCGCCCAAGTACGCCGGCAAGGACTACGTCAACCCGGGTTCCGAGATCCTCTCGGCCGAAATGATGCTGCGCCACATGGGCTGGACCGAAGCGGCCGACCTGATCATCAGCTCGATGGAAAAGTCGATCGCCAGCAAGAAGGTCACCTACGACTTCGCGCGGCTGATGGAGGGCGCCACCCAGGTGAGCTGCTCGGGTTTCGGCCAGGTCATGATCGACAACATGTAAGAAGGGTCGCTGGCGCGTCCGTCGCGGACGCCCCGTCCAAGCCCCGGGCCGACAGGCGCCGGGGCTTTTTCTTGGGCTGGAAAAGCCCTGGGCCAGCGGTTGTTTTGCCGCCGGGGCATGCTGCTTGCATGAGGCCGAGGCGCGGATCCGACCGCATTCGACTTGAATGTCACAAACCCGCCACCAGTTGTGCCACAACGGCGAGTGCAACCCGCGGCGGCTCTATAAAATGAATTTCATGGCTACCAGAATCCCTTCGACCCCCAAGACGCCGCCGGCCGTGAAGCCGAGGCGGGACGATGGCGATGCGGTCGTGCTCGAGCGGCGACCGCAGAAGACCGCGCCGCCCCAGATGTTCCAGGTCGTCATGCTCAATGACGACTACACGCCGATGGAGTTCGTGATCGTCGTGATCCAGGAGTTCTTCAACAAGGACCGGGAAACTGCGACCCAGATCATGCTCAAGATCCACCTCGATGGCCGGGGTGTCTGCGGGGTGTATTCCCGCGACATGGCGGCCACCAAGGTCAATCAGGTGATGGAAGCGGCCCACCAGGCCGGGCATCCGCTGCAATGCGTCAGCGAACCGGTCGAATGAACCTGTTGATTTAGGCGCGCTCCAACCCATCTGAGAAATTATTTACAGCAAGGCAAAAGGAAATCACATGATTGCCCAGGAACTGGAAGTCAGCCTGCACATGGCTTTTGTAGAAGCCAGGCAGCAGCGCCACGAGTTCATCACGGTGGAGCACCTGCTGCTCGCTTTGCTGGACAACCCGAGCGCCGCAGAGGTTCTGCGCGCCTGCTCGGCCAACGTCGACGACCTGCGGGCGTCGCTCACCAACTTCATCAAGGACAACACGCCCCAGGTGGCGGGTACCGACGATGTCGACACCCAGCCCACGCTGGGTTTCCAGCGCGTGATCCAGCGCGCCATCATGCACGTGCAGTCCACCGGCAACGGCAAGAAGGAAGTCACCGGCGCCAACGTGCTGGTGGCGATCTTCGGCGAGAAGGATTCGCATGCGGTCTACTACCTGCACCAGCAGGGCGTGACGCGCCTTGACGTGGTGAATTTCATCGCCCACGGCATCAAGAAGAGCGATCCGCCGGAAGCCGCCAAGGGCAGCAGCGACGCCTCCTCGGGTGAAGGCGAGGACGGCGGCGGCGAGAAGAACGAGAAGTCGTCGCCGCTCGAGCAGTTCACGCAGAACCTGAACCAGCTCGCCAAGGAAGGCAAGATCGACCCGCTGATCGGCCGCGAGTACGAGGTCGAGCGCGTGATCCAGATCCTGTGCCGCCGGCGCAAGAACAACCCGCTGCTGGTGGGCGAAGCCGGCGTCGGCAAGACCGCGATCGCCGAGGGCCTGGCCTGGCGCATCACGCAGAACGACGTGCCGGAGATCCTGGCCGAATCGAACGTGTACTCGCTCGACATGGGCGCGCTGCTGGCCGGCACCAAGTACCGCGGCGACTTCGAACAGCGCCTCAAGGGTGTGCTGAAGTCGCTCAAGGACAAGCCGAACGCGATCCTGTTCATCGACGAGATCCACACGCTGATCGGCGCCGGCGCGGCTTCGGGCGGCACGCTCGACGCCTCGAACCTGCTCAAGCCGGCGCTCTCGAGCGGCCAGCTCAAGTGCATCGGTGCGACCACCTTCACCGAATACCGCGGCATCTTCGAGAAGGATGCGGCCCTGTCGCGTCGCTTCCAGAAGGTCGACGTGGTCGAGCCGACCGTGCAGGAGACGGTCGACATCCTCAAGGGCCTGAAGTCGCGCTTCGAGGAACACCATGGCGTGAAGTACGGCGTCGCCGCGCTGCAGGCCGCGGCCGAGCTCAGCGCCAAGTACATCAACGACCGCCATCTGCCCGACAAGGCGATCGACGTGATCGATGAGGCCGGCGCCGCGCAGCGCATCCTGCCCGCGAACAAGCGCAAGAAGACCATCACCAAGGCCGAGGTCGAGGAAATCGTCGCCAAGATCGCGCGCATTCCTCCGGCCAACGTGTCCAACGATGACCGCGGCAAGCTGCAGACCATCGAGCGCGACCTGAAGAGCGTGGTGTTCGGCCAGGACAAGGCGCTCGAGGTGCTGGCTTCGGCGGTCAAGATGGCGCGTTCGGGCCTGGGCCGGGAAGACAAGCCGATCGGCTCCTTCCTGTTCAGCGGTCCGACCGGTGTCGGCAAGACCGAAGCGGCCAAGCAATTGGCCTACATCATGGGCATCGAGCTGATCCGCTTCGACATGTCGGAGTACATGGAGCGCCATGCGGTGAGCCGGCTGATCGGCGCGCCTCCGGGCTACGTCGGTTTCGACCAGGGCGGTCTCCTGACCGAGGCGATCACGAAGAAGCCGCACGCGGTGCTGCTGCTCGACGAAATCGAGAAGGCGCACCCGGACATCTTCAACGTGCTGCTGCAGGTCATGGACCACGGCACCCTGACGGACAACAACGGACGCAAGGCCGACTTCCGCAACGTGATCATCGTGATGACGACCAATGCGGGCGCCGAGACCATGAACAAGGCGACCATCGGCTTCACCAACCCGCGCCAGGCGGGCGACGAGATGGCCGACATCAAGCGCCTGTTCACGCCGGAGTTCCGCAACCGCCTGGACGCGACCGTGAGCTTCAAGGCGCTCGACGAGCAGATCATCCTGCGCGTGGTGGACAAGTTCCTGCTGCAGCTCGAGACCCAGCTGGCCGAGAAGAAGGTCGACGTCACCTTCACCGACACCTTGCGCAAGCACCTGGCGAAGAAGGGCTTCGATCCGTTGATGGGCGCAAGGCCGATGCAGCGCCTGATCCAGGACACGATCCGTCGTGCGCTGGCCGACGAGCTGCTGTTCGGACGTCTCCAGGAGGGCGGTCGCCTGACCGTCGACCTCGACGACAAGGAAGAAGTGCAGCTCGACATCCAGCCGCTGCCCAAGAAGGAAGGCCGGGCCAAGCCCGAAGCCGAAGAGGCGGCGACCGGTTGAGCACCTTCCGCCGTCTTGGCGGAATTGTCCGATCAGAAGGCCGGTAGCATTGCTACCGGCCTTTTTCGTTTCACTCATCACCTTTCGCCTTGATCCTCCCCGAGCTCAGCCAGGAATGGAAGACCGGCCTCTCCCTTGCGTGGAGCGGCTACATCGCAGTGCTTTCCGTCTGGATCGTGATGCAGAAGCGCGCGCCGGTGTCGACCATGAGCTGGATCCTGTCGCTCGCGCTGCTGCCGTTCGCGGGCTTCCTCATCTACTACTTCCTCGGTCCGCAGCGGCTCAGGAAGCAGCGCCTGAAGCGGCTGCGCAGCCGGGCCGGTGCGCTCGCTCCCGCCGACGTGGCGATGCTGCGCGACGCCAGAAAGGAGGCGCCGCCCGCCCTGCGGCAGATGGCTGCGCTCGGGATGGCGGCGTGCGGGCTGCCGGTGTCGAGCGCGACCTCGGCCGAGCTGCTCTCGGGCGGCGCGCGCACCTTCGATTCCATCTTCGAGGCGATCCGCCAGGCACGCGACCACGTTCACCTCGAGTACTACATCTTCGAGCCCGACCGGATCGGCACCGCGCTGCGCGACCTGCTGATCGAGCGCGCGCAGCAGGGCGTGACGGTGCGGCTGCTGCTCGACGCGCTCGGCTCCAAGCGCATCGGCCGCGAGTTCATGGCGCCGATGCGCTCGGCCGGCATCCATGTCGCGCTGTTCCACGAGACCCGCATCGGCCGGCGCCTGCGCCCGGTGACCAACTACCGCACCCACCGCAAGATCGTCGTCTGCGATGGCCGCGTGGGCTTCACGGGTGGCGTCAACATCACCGACGAGGAAGATTCGCGCACCCGCGCCGACGCCTACCACGACGTGCATCTGCGCATCGAGGGCAGCGCGGTGCGCTGGCTGCAGACCACCTTCCTCGAGGACTGGACCTACGCGACCGGCGAGGACCCGCGCCTGATGAACTCGGACCTGGCCCATCTGCTGCCGCGCCTGCCGCTGCATGAGGCCGCGGGCGAGATCCCGGTGCAGATCGTCACCAGCGGGCCTGACAGCGCGCTCGAGGCCATCCATCGGGTGCACCTCGCGGCGATCCAGTCGTCGTCGCACCGCGCCTGGCTCACGACGCCGTATTTCGTGCCGGGCGAGCCGGCCCTGATGGCGCTGACCAGCGCGGCCCTGCGCGGCGTCGACGTGCGCCTGCTGGTGCCGCGCCGCAGCGATTCGCTGATCGTGAGCGCGGCGGCGCGCTCCTACTACGACGAGCTGATCGCGGCCGGCGTCAAGGTCTGGGAATACAAGGCGCGGATGCTGCACTCGAAGACGCTGGTGGTCGACGACAACTGCGCGATGATCGGCACCGCGAATTTCGACAATCGCAGCTTCCGGCTCAATTTCGAGGTCTGCGCCGTGATCTATGGAACGACGCTCGCGAAGCCCTTGGTCGCGCAGTTCGAAACCGACCTGCGCAGTGCCTCGCCGGTGCGGGCCAACCGGCGCCAGCCATTCATGCGCCGTCTCGGCGACGCCTCGGCGCGCCTCTTTTCACCTTTGCTCTGACGATGTCCCCTCACACCTTCCTCTGGCACGACWACGAAACCTTCGGCGTCGTGCCGCGCCGCGACCGGCCGTCGCAGTTCGCCGCCATCCGCACCGACGCCGAACTCAACGAAATCGGCGAGCCGCTGATGATCTATTGCCAGCCCGCGCCGGACTACCTGCCGAGCCCGGAGGCCTGCCTGATCACCGGCATCACGCCGCAGCAGTGCCTCGAGCGCGGCATGCCCGAGCATGCGTTCGCGGCGCAGATCGAACAGGCTTTCTCGCAGCCCGGCACCATCGGCGTGGGCTACAACACGATCCGCTTCGACGACGAGGTGACGCGCTTCATGTTCTGGCGCAACCTGATCGATCCCTACGCGCGCGAGTGGCAGAACGACTGCGGCCGCTGGGACCTGCTCGACGTCGTGCGCCTCACCTACGCGCTGCGGCCCGACGGCATCGAATGGCCGAAGAAGGCCGACGGCAGCCAGAGTTTCAAGCTCGAGGACCTGGCGCGCGCCAACGGACTGCTGCACGAGGCGGCGCACGATGCGCTGTCGGACGTGCGCGCCACGATCGCGCTGGCCCGGCTGATCCGCGAGAAGCAGCCCAAACTGTTCGACTTTGCGTTCGGACTGCACCGCAAGGACCGCGTGGCCAGTGAACTCGGGCTGCCGGCCACGCGCGAGACCGCGCGCCCCTTCCTCCATGTGTCGGGCATGTTCCCGGCCGAACGCGGCTGCCTGGCCGTCATGTGGCCGCTGGCGAGCCATCCCACCAACAAGAACGAACTGCTGGCCTGGGACCTCGCGCACGACCCGAGCGAACTGCGCGATCTCGACGTCGAGACGCTGCGGCTGCGGTTGTTCACGCGCAGTGCCGACCTGCCCGAGGGCGTGCTGCGGCTGCCGCTCAAGGGCATCCATCTGAACAAGTCGCCGATGGTGGTCGGCAACCTGAAGACGCTGGCGCCGGCGATGGCGGCGCGCTGGGGCATCGACATCGAGGCGGCGCTGCGCCATGCCGCGATCGCCGCGGCATTGCCCGACATGAGCGCGATCTGGCCGCAGGTGTATGAGCGGCCCCGGGAAGGCACGCCGGATGTCGACGAGGACCTCTACGGCGGCTTCGTCGGCAATGGCGATCGTCGGCGCCTGAATCAGCTGCGTGCCCTGTCGCCGGCCGAGCTCGCGCGGGCGCGCACCGGCTTCGACGATCCCCGGCTCGAGGAACTGCTGTTCCGCTATCGCGCGCGCAACTTCGCCGACACGCTGAGCGAGGAGGAGGCCGAACGCTGGGAGGCGCACCGCGTCGCGCGGCTGCTCGAGGGCGAAGGCGGTGCGCGCAACGTCGACGAACTGTTCGCCGAGATCGACATGCTGGCCGAGACGGCCGACGAACGCGCGGAAGCCATTCTCGGCGCCCTGTACGAGTACGCCGAGGCCATCGCGCCGACGGTCTGAGGTCTCCCCGTGACCGTCCGCCGACTCGAACCCGCCGATGCCGTGCCGTACCGGGCGCTGATGCTGGCCGCCTATGCGCAGCATCCGGACGCCTTCACGTCGAGCGCGAGCGAACGCGCCGCGCTGCCCTTGTCGTGGTGGATCGCCCGCCTGGACGCCTCGCCCGCGGCCGGGCAGATCGTGCTGGGCGCCTTCGACGGCGACCGGCTGGTCGGCGCGGCCGGGCTCGAGTTCGAGGCGCGCGAGAAGGCGCGGCACAAGGCCAGCCTGTTCGGCATGTATGTCACCGCGGATGCCCGCCAGGGTGGGTTCGGTCGACAGTTGGTCGAGGCTGCGCTGGTTCAGGCCGTGGCCAGGGACGGCGTCAGGCTGGTCCAGCTGACCGTGACCGAAGGCAACCTCGCGGCCCAGGCGCTCTACGAGCGCTGCGGCTTCAAGGTGTTCGGGGTCGAGCCCTACGCGGTGGCGATCGGCGGGACCTTTCTCTCGAAGGTCCACATGTGGCGCGCCGTGGGCCCGCTGGGCTGACCCCGCGGCGGTTCAGGCGCGCGGCGGCATCCAGTGGGTCCGGGGGCCCCGCCCGGGAAGATGCAGCGCCGCGGTGGCGGCAGGCGTTTCCGCCAGCAGGCGCCCCTTGCGATACACCTTGAGCCGGGTCGCGCGCAGCCGGATCGCCTCCACCGGGTCGCGTGCCTGCAGCAGCACGAAGCTGGCGTCGCAGCCCGCTTCGAGCCCGTGGCCTTCGAGGCGCATCACCCTGGCGGCGTTGACGGTCACGGCATCGAAGCAGGCGCGGATGCCGTCCTGGCTGGTCATCTGCGCCACGTGCAGGCCCATGTGAGCGACCTCCAGCATGTCCGCCGAGCCCAGGCCGTACCAGGGGTCCATCACGCAGTCGTGGCCGAAGGCGACGTTGACGCCGGCGGCCATCAGCTCGGGCACGCGGGTCATGCCGCGGCGCTTGGGGTAGCTGTCGTGGCGTCCCTGCAGCGTGATGTTGATGAGCGGGTTCGAGATCACGGCGACACCGCTCTCTGCGATCAGCGGCAGCAGCTTGCTGACGTAGTAGTTGTCCATCGAGTGCATCGAGGTGCAGTGTGAACCCGTGACCTGGCCTTGCAGCCCGAGGCGCCGGGCCTCGAAGGCCAGGGTCTCGATGTGGCGCGACAGCGGGTCGTCGGATTCGTCGCAGTGCATGTCCACCGCCAGGCCGCGCTCGGCCGCAATCTCGCACAGCAGCTTCACGCTGGCCGCGCCGTCGGCCATGGTGCGCTCGAAATGCGGAATGCCGCCGACCACGTCGACGCCCTTGTCGAGCGCGCGCTTCAGGTTGTCGACGCCGCCGGGCGAGCGCAGCACCCCGTCCTGCGGAAAGGCGACCAGCTGCAGATCGAGGTAGGGCGCCACCAGGCGCTTCACCTCCAGCAGTGCGTCGACCGCGAGCAGGCTGGGGTCGCTGGTGTCCACATGGCTGCGGAT
The DNA here is from genome assembly GCF_052114385.1 of Variovorax sp. M-6. Lineage (NCBI taxonomy): Bacteria > Pseudomonadati > Pseudomonadota > Betaproteobacteria > Burkholderiales > Comamonadaceae > Variovorax > Variovorax sp. M-6. The sequence continues at coordinate 23,121 of NZ_JBFREQ010000032.1, forward strand.
CGCGAGCAGGCCCTTGGCCACCGCCCAGTCGCAGTAGGCGCGCGCGCGCTCGATCAGGGCCTCGGCCTTGAGCAGCGGCTTGAGTTCTCCCCACAGCGCGATGCCTTCGAGCAGCGTGCCGCTCTGGTTGATGCGCGGCAGGCCGTAGCTCAGGGTCGCATCCATGTGGAAGTGCGGGTCGACGAAATGCGGCGCGACGAGCAGGCCGTCGGCGTCGAGCGTTTCGTGCGCGGGCGCGGCGAGCCCGGCCGTGACTTCGGCGATCCGGCCATCCTGGACCGCGATCGACATGCCGGTGCGGCCATCGGGGAGGGCCGCGTTGCGAACGAGGAGGTCGAGCATCAGCGCTCTCCTTTGCGATAGGGTTTCATGAGCGCCTGCGGATAGCCGGCCCGGCGCGCCACCAGCACCAGCGCGAGGATCGACAGCAGGTAGGGCAGCATCAGGTAGATCTGGTAGGGCAGCAGGGCCTCGCCCGACTGCTGCAGCCGCAACTGCAAGGCGTCGAAGAAGGCGAACAGCAGGGCGCCGAGCAGCGCCTTGCCGGGCCGCCAGGAAGCGAACACGACCAGCGCCACGCAGATCCAGCCGCGGCCGTTGATCATGTTGAAGAAGAAGGCATTGAACGCGGACAGCGTGAGGAAGGAACCCGCCACGCCCATCAGCGCCGAGCCGGCGACGATCGCTCCGGTGCGGGTCGCGGCGACCGAGACGCCCTGGCCTTCGGCCGCCTGGGGGTTCTCGCCGACCATGCGCACCGCCAGGCCCAGGGGGGTGCGGTAGAGCCCGTAGGCGAGCAGCGGCACCAGGAGCAGGGCGAGCAGCGTGAGCGGCGTCTGTGCCTCGAGCACCGGGATCCGGAGCCACTCCATCGGCGCGAAGGGCGTGACCGTGGGTGGCGTGCTGACTCTCGGGAAGCTCACGCGATAGCCGTAGTAGCTCAGTGCGGTCGCGAGCAGCGTGATGCCCAGGCCCGAGACGTGCTGCGACAGCGCCAGGCCCACGGTCAGGAACGCGTGCAGCAGGCCGAACGCAGCCCCCGTGAGCGCCGCGACGCCGACGCCGGCCCACAGCGGCGCGCCCGCATGGACCGCGAGCCAGCCGGTGAAGGCGCCGGCGACCATGATGCCCTCGATGCCGAGGTTCAGCACGCCCGCGCGTTCGCACAGCAGCACGCCCAGGGTGCCGAAGATGAGCGGCGTGGCGATGCGCAGCACCGCGACCCAGAAGGCCGCGTTCGACAGGATGTCCGCGATATCCGTCATTTCAGTGATCCCCGTTCAGGGATACCGCGGAACTGGCTCTGCCAGGCCGCTGGTATCGCCCCCTTGAGGGGGAGGCGCCGCAGGCGCTTCGGGGGTGTTTCATCTCCTCACCTTGTATTGGGTCAGCAGCGTCGCGACCAGCACCGCGATCAGCGAGGCGGCGACGATCACGTCGGCGATGTAGGTCGGCACGCCGATGGCGCGGCTCATGGTGTCGGCGCCGACCATCACGCCGGCCACGAACACGCCGGCCGCCAGCACGCCGAGGGGATGCAGCCCGGCGAGCATCGCGATCACGATCCCGCTGTAGCCGTAGCCCGGCGACAGGTCGAGCGTGACGTAGCCGGTGCGGCCCGTCACCTCGATCGCGCCCGCCAGACCGGCCAGCGCGCCCGAGAGCAGCGCGACCGTCACGACGGTTCGCGTCACCGGCACGCCCGCGAACGCGGCGGCGCGCGCATTGGCGCCGACCGCGCGGATGTCGAAGCCGATCACGGTGTACTTGAAGAGCGCCCACACCAGCACCGACAGCACGGCGGCCCAGAGAAGCCCGGTGTGGACGCGGGTCTGCGCGACCAGGCGCCCGAGCTCGAGCTCCGACTGCAGCGACACGCTCTGCGGCCAGCCCATCGCGGTCGGGTCCTTCATGGGTCCGTCGAGCAGGGCCGAGACGCCGAGCAGCACGATGAAGTTGATGAGCAGCGTGGTCACGACCTCGTCGACGCCGAGCCGGTTCTTCATCAGGGCCGGGCCCAGCAGCAGCAGCGCGCCCGCGATCGCGGCGGCCAGCATCATCAGCGGAAACAGCAGCCAGAGGGGCAGGTCGAAGCCGGTGCCGCCATGCAGGCCGCCCACGGCCACCGCCGCCAGCGCACCGGCGTAGAGCTGGCCCTCGGCACCGATGTTGAAGAGCCTGGCCTTGAATGCCACCGTCGCGGCCAGCCCGGTGAGGATCAGCGGGGTGGCGCGGGTCAGCGTCTCGCTCCAGGCGAACACCGAACCGAAGCCGCCCTGCAGCAGCAAGGCATAGGTGCGGCCCACCGGCGCGCCCGCCCACAACACGAGCAGCGCGCTGACGAGCAAGGTGAATGCGATCGCACCGAAGGGCGCGAGCGCCAGTGCCGTGCGCGAGGCCTCGTGGCGGCGTTCCAGCCTCACGTCCGCGCCCCCGCCATCGCGAGCCCGATCGCTTCGCGCGTCCAGGCCGAGGGCGCGCGCGGTTCGCCGAGCCGGCCGCCGTGCATCACCGCGACCCGATCGCCGAGCGTCAGCACCTCGTCGAGGTCGTCGGAGATCAGCAGCACCGCGGCGCCGGCATCGCGCGCCGCGATCAGCTGCTGCTGCACGTAGGCGACCGCGCCGATGTCCAGGCCCCAGGTCGGCTGGTGCGCGACGATCAGGCGCGCGGCCTTGTTCGGCGCGCCTGTCGACGCGGGTGCCAGCAGCGCGCGGCCGAGGATCAGCTTCTGCATGTTGCCGCCGGACAGCGCGCGCGCCGGCGAATCGAGGCCGCCGCCGCGCACGTCGTAGGCCTTCTCCACGCTTTTCGCATGGGCCTTGGCGGCGCCGCGCCGGACCCACAGCCAGCGCGAGAAGGCGCGGCTGCGCAGGCGCTCCGACACCGCGTTCTCCCACACCGGCAGGTCGCCCACCACGCCGACCGCGTGCCGGTCTTCGGGGATGCGCGCGACGCCGCGCTGGACCAGCCGGGCCGGCGAAGGCGGCAGGTCGCGACCCATCAGCCGGACCGTGCCCGCGATGGCACGCCGCGTGCCGCTCAGGAGCTCGGCCAGGGCGACCTGGCCGTTGCCCGAGACCCCTGCGATGGCCGTGATCTCGCCGGCCCTGAGCGTCAGCGACAGGTCGCGCAGGCGGTCGTGTCCGCTGCCGGCGGTGCGCACATGGTCGAGCACGCAGACCGCATCGCCGACCTGGCCGGCCGGGCGCCGCGCCGTGTGCTCGATCGCATGCCCGACCATCCATTGCGCGAGCTGCGCCTGCGTGGTGTCGCCGGTGCGCGCCTGGGCCACCAGGGCACCCCCGCGCAGGACCGCGACGCGATGCGACACCCTGAGGACCTCGCCCAGCTTGTGGCTGATGAAGATGATCGACAGGCCTTCGGCCACCATCTGCGACAGCGTGTGGAACAGCGCCTCGCTCTCCTGCGGCGTGAGCACGGCCGTGGGTTCGTCGAGGATCAGGATGCGTGCATCGCGGTACAGCGCCTTGAGGATCTCGACGCGCTGGCGCTCGCCGACCGACAGGTCTGCGACCTTCGCTTCCGGCTGCACCGCCAGGCCGAAGCGCCCGGCCACGTCCAGCAGCTTGGCGCGCGCCGCCCCGCGCCGCGAGAAGGGCTGCCACAGCGGCTCGGTGCCGATGAGCACGTTGTCGAGCACGCTCAGGTTGTCGGCCAGCGTGAAGTGCTGGTGCACCATGCCGATGCCCGCGGCCAGTGCCGCCTTCGGGTTGCCAGGGGCCAGCGGGCGGCCGAAGGCCTCGATGTCGCCTTCGTCGGCCACGTAGTGGCCGAACAGGATCGACATCAGCGTCGACTTGCCGGCGCCGTTCTCGCCGAGCAGCGCGAGCACTTCGCCGGCCTGGAGGTCGAGCGAGATGGCGTCGTTGGCCAGCAGTGCGCCGAAGCGCTTGGTGATGCCGCGCAACGCGAGGACAGTGGACAAGCGGGTCTACTTCCAGCGGGAGAGGAAGGCGAGCAGCGTCGAACGCGAGTCGGGCGCGACCGTCGCGCAACCCGCCGGTGCCGCGCCGGACGCGACCGCCCACAGGCTTCGAGCGAACTTCACTTCGCGGTCGACTTCGGTTGGCTGTCGTCGACCTTGACGGTGGTCTTGCCAGCCAGGATCTCGGCCTGCTTGGCGTTCACCTTGGCGACGATGTCGGCCGGCACCTTCTTCTCGAAGGTGCCCAGCGGCGCCAGCTCGGAGCCCTTGTGCTTCATCATCGAGTAGGGGCCGTAGTCCTCGGCCGCGAACTTGCCTTCCTTGACGAGCTTGATCGCGCGGTCGGCCGAGGGCTCGAAGTTCCAGAGCGCGGAGGCGACCACGGTGTCGGGGTACTTGTCCTGCGTGTTGATCACGTTGCCGATCGCGAGCTTGCCCTTTTCCTTGGCCGCATCGCTGACGCCGAAGCGCTCGGCGTACATCACGTCGGCGCCCTTGTCGATCATCGCGAAGGCCGCTTCCTTGGCCTTCGGAGGATCGAACCAGCTGTTGATGAAGCTGACGCTGAACTCGACCTTCGGATTGGTTTCCTTCGCGCCGGCCATGAAGGCGTTCATGAGCCGGTTGACCTCGGGGATCGGGAAGYCGCCGACCATGCCGATCTTGTTGGACTTGGTCATGCCGCCGGCGACCATGCCCGACAGGTAGGCCGGCTCCTGGATGTAGTTGTCGAAGACCGAGAAGTTCGGCGCCTGCGGCTTCAGCGAGGAGCCCATCAGGAAGGCGGTCTTGGGGAAGTCCTTGGCCACCTTGCGCGCGGCCGCCTCGACGCCGAAGACCTCGCCGAGGATCAGCTGGTTGCCGGCCGTCGCGTATTCGCGCATGACGCGCTCGTAGTCGGCATTGGCGACGTTCTCGGTCGCCGTGTACTCGATCTCGCCGCGCGCCTCGGCCGCCTTCAGCGCCTTGTGGATGCGGCCCACCCATTGCTGCTCGAAGGGCACGGTATAGACCGCCGCCACCTTGAGCTTGGCCTGCGCGAGCGCGAGGCCCGGCACCCCGGCCGCGAGCGCGGCCGCGACGGCGACCGAACGGATGATCATTTGACGGCGATCTGTCACTGCACTTCTCCTCGAGTTAATAAACAACCAACGACCGACATGTGCCCTGTCTTGTTCGTGAAACACCGCGGAACCGGCTCCGCCGGGCCGCTGGTGTTGCCCCCGGTAGGGGGTGGGCGCCCGGACACGAAGTGCCGGGCAACCTGGGGGCGAGCTACTTCGTTCCGAAGATGCGGTCGCCCGCGTCGCCCAGGCCCGGCAGGATGTAGCCGTGGCTGCTCAGCTGGCGGTCGATGGCGGCGGTGTAGATCGGCACGTCGGGGTGCGCATCGTGGAAGGTCTTGATGCCTTCGGGGCAGGTCAGAAGGCAGACGAACTTGATCGACTTCGGATTCAACTCCTTCAGGCGCTCCACCGCGGCCACCGCCGAGTTGCCGGTGGCCAGCATCGGGTCGACCACGATCGCATCGCGATCCTCCATGCCGCCGGGCATCTTGAAGTAGTACTCGACCGCGGTCAGCGTCTTGGGGTCGCGGTACAGGCCGATGTGGCCCACGCGCGCGCCGGGCACCACGCTGAGCATGCCGTCGAGGATGCCGGTGCCGGCACGCAGGATCGACACCAGCACCAGTTTCTTGCCGTCGATCACCTTGGCGTTCATGGTCTCGAGCGGGGTCTCGATCTCGATGTCCTGCATCGGCATGTCGCGCGTGACCTCGTAGGCCATCAGCATGCTGATCTCGTTGAGCAGGCGCCGGAAGCTGTTGGTGCTGGCTTCCTTGCGGCGCATCAAGGTGAGCTTGTGCTGGACGAGGGGATGATCGACGAGGTGGACGTTGCTCATGGGGTTCTGGAAGCGCGAGGGCGTTCTTGTCGTTGGATGGAAGAAGGGTGGAGTCTAGAAGACGGTGCCGTCGCTCACGATGCGCAGGGGTGGTGCACCATCACGCAAGCGCTGTGCCATGACGCGGCCGGCGGCCCAGGTGCCGCCTTCGAGCACGCGCGCCAGCGGCAGCTCTTCCTCGCTGAGCTCCATCACCCTGCGCACCCGGGCCGCGACCTCGTCGAGCAGGGCGACGGTCAGCGCCCGCCACTCGACGATGAATTCGTCGCCGACCTTCCACTCGCGCTCGAGCAGCGCGGGGCTGCGCGGCACGATCAGGCCGCTGTCGATCAGCAGGCCGCCGTTGCGGTACTCGGGCAGGGCGGTCAGCGCCTCGACGTGACGCACCTTGACGCCGGCCCATTCGAAGGGCTCGAGCATCGAGTAGCTGAGCCACTGCGAGAGCTTGTGGAAGGGCATCCAGCCGTTGGTGAGGCCGGGGCCGCGCACCGCGCTGTGGCGCCAGCAGTCGCCCAGCGCCAGCGCCGGGTCGCCCGAGCCGAAGGCACCGGGCGCGTCGCTGCCGTCGGCCGCGATGCTGTCGATCGCGTTGGCGGCCGGCCAGATGCCGGACAGCGACTCGAGCAGCAGCGACAGGATCTGGTGTGCCGTGATTTCCGCGGTCGGCGCCGCTCCCGGGCCGTAGGGCCCCACCAGCGCATCGAACAGTCCGCCGGGTCGGCCGTCGTCGCCGAACACCTCGGGCTGCTCGCTCATGGCCTCGCCGAGCCGGCGCAGCAGCGTGGCGCGGCCCGCCAGGCCGACCAGCGGGTTGACCGTGCTGACCTGGAAGGCGTCGCCGAGCCGGTCGGTGACCAGTGCGCGCAAGCCGGCGGCGTCGGCCTGCAGCGGCTGGTCGGGGTTGGACGAGAACAGGCCGCTCGTGAAGGCATGGAAGCTCGCGATACCCAGGCCCTCGGATCGCGTGAAGCGCTGGCCGCCGGCGGCTTCGAAGTAGTGCCAATTGGGGCCGGCACCGGCATCGAGCAGCACGCTGACCAGCACCAGGTCGATGTGGGCGCGGGCGCGCTGGCTCGCATCGGCATCGCCGAGCAAGCGGTCGAGCGCGGCGACCCGGTTGACGCCGCCGGCCTCGAAATGGCGCCAGCGGCTGTGGTACGGGATCGGGCCCCAGGCATAGCGGTCGCGCGTGACTTCGGCGACGGTGCGCGCCGTGTCCTCGCGGGCGTCGTCGGTGCCGATCGTGAACCATTCGGATTCGCCGGCGCGGGCCCGTGCCAGCAGCGCTGCGGCGCGGCTGCGCACCGCCTGGGTGGTGCGCAGGAAGGCCGCGGCACCGGCGGGGTGCGCCGTATCGCCGACGAATTCGACCGCTGGGTCGACATGGCCCTCCGCGTCGGCGCTGCGCACGCCGGCGTTGGCGGTCGGGCGGTCGGGGTCCATCCCGTAGTTGCTGACGCTCATTGATCCAGTCCCCGGCCCTTGGCCTTCTTGAGTTCCTCGGCGTCCGGCACGGCGCCGGGCGTGAAATAGCCGGCCGCCATCTTGGCGTCCATCTCGACCCGGGCGTCGGCCGGGATCAGTGCGTCGGGGATGTTGACCCGCGTGCCGATCTCGATGCCCGAGCCGGTGATGGCGTCGAACTTCATGTTGCTCATCGACACCAGGCGGTGGATCTTGCGGATGCCGAGCCAGTGGAAGACGTCGGGCATCAGCTCCTGGAAACGCATGTCCTGTACGCCGGCCACGCACTCGGTGCGGGCGAAATACTGGTCCGCGGTGTCGCCGCCGACCTGGCGCTTGCGGGCGTTGTAGACCAGGAACTTGGTGACCTCGCCGAGCGCCCGGCCTTCCTTGCGCGAGTAGGCGATCAGGCCGACGCCACCCCGCTGCGCGCCCTGGATGCACTCTTCGATCGCATGCGTGAGATAGGGGCGGCAGGTGCAGATGTCGGAGCCGAAGACGTCGGAGCCGTTGCACTCGTCATGGATGCGCGCCGTGAGTTCGACCTCGGGGTTGGCCAGGTCGCGCGGATTGCCGAAGATGTAGAGGGTCTGGCCGCCGATCGGCGGAAGGAAGACCTCGAGGTCGGAGCGGGTGACGAGCTCCGGGTACATGCCGCCGGTCTCCTCGAACAGCACCCGGCGCAATTCGGTCTCGGAGCAGCCGAAGCGCTGGGCGACCGCGGGCAGGTGCCAGACGGGCTCGACCGCGGCCTTGGTGACCATGGCCGCGCCCCCCGCCGTGAGGAACTTGCCGTCGGCCTTCAGGCGGCCGCTGTGCAGCGCCTCGATCACCTCGGGCAGGATGACGTGCGCCTTGGTGATCGCGATGGTCGGGCGGATGTCGTAGCCGGCCGCGAGCTCGGCCGAGAACACGTCGGCAACCACGGCTCCCCAGGGATCGAGCGAGACGATCCGCCCGGGTTCGCTCCATTGCGGATAGGGGCCGATCGCATCGGTCGGCGCGGTGTTGGTCAGGTCGGCCTTGTGGTGCGGCGACAGGGCGCCGGCGGCCACGGCCAGCGCGCGATAGACGCTGTAGGAGCCGCTGTGGGTTCCGATGACGTTGCGATGGGCGCGCTTGCTGGTGGTGCCGACCACCGGGCCGCGCTCGGCCGCGGTCGCGGCGCCCCACTGGATCGGCAAGGCGCCGAAGCCGCCGGCGTGCGAGGTCAGGCGGATATGGCTGCGCTGGGGGGGTGTGCCGGAAAGGGGCGGCGAGAGCGTCGCCGGCTCGTTCGGTGCAGCATCGGGGGAGGGCTGGGAAGCGGCGGCAAGAGAGGAGGCAGAAGGAGTCGGAACGGTGTCAACGGACATTGCAGGCCCTCAAAAAACACAATGTACCGATGGCGTCCTGAACTGGCAAGCCGGCGTATACGCCATTTGCCGTCAACCGACGGGCCCGTGCTGCGGGCCGGCGCGCACGGCACAATCCGCCGGACTCGATTTCTTGACCGCGCCCTGTAACCGGCGCGAACCGGCGCACGAATGACCAAGGGAAGCCCGATGGCGAAAAGCGAAGCGGAGCTGCGGCTGCACGACCTGTTCGTGCGCGGGCTCGCCGGCGACGCGGCCGCCTATCGTGCGTTCCTGCAGCAGCTCGCCCTGCACCTGCGCGCGTTCCTGGGCCGGCGCCTGTTCGGCTGGCCCGACGAGGTGGAGGATCTGGTCCAGGAATGCCTTCTCGCCATGCACAACCAGCGCCACACCTACCAGCCCGACCAGCCCCTGACCGCCTGGGTGCATGCGATCGCGCGCTACAAGATGATCGACCTGCTGCGCGCCAAGGCCGGGCGCGATGCGCTGCACGAACCGCTGGACGACGAACTGGCCGTGTTTGCCGATTCGGCGACCGAGGCCAGCGATGCGCGGCGCGACCTGTCCGGATTGCTCGCGACGCTGCCGGACCGCCATCGGCTGCCGATCGTGCACACCAAGCTCGAGGGCCTGTCGGTGGCCGAGACGGCGCGCCTGACCGGCATGTCGGAATCGGCGGTCAAGGTCGGCGTCCATCGCGGCCTGAAGGCGCTGGCGCAGAAGATCAGGGAGGCGCGATGAGGACCGAGCAACTCATCGCCATGCTGGCCGAAGACGCGGCGCCGGTGCCGCGGCGAGCGGTGTCGGGCCGGCTTCTGGTGGCTCTCGCGATCGGTCTGCCTGTTTCCTTTGTCTGGATGGTGATGGCGTACGGGGTCCGGAGCGACCTGATCCAGGCCATGTTCTGGCCGATGTTCTGGGTCCGCCTGCTGTTCGGCGCCGGCATCGCGCTGGCCGGATTCGCGGTCGTGCAGCGCCTGGCGCGTCCGGGGGCACGGGTGCGGGGCGCCTGGCTGGGGCTCGCGGCGCCGGTGCTGCTGATCTGGGTGCTCGCGCTGCTGGTGCTGCTGTCGGCGCCGGTGGGTGAGCGCGCGACGCTGGTCTGGGGCCAGACCTGGCGCAGCTGTGCCGTCGACATTGCCGTGGTCTCGCTGCCGGTGTTCGGGGCCTTGCTGTGGGGCCTCAAGGGCCTGGCGCCGACCCGGCCGGCGCTGGCCGGCGCCGCGGCCGGCGCGCTGGCCGGGGGCGCGGGCGCGATGGTGTACGCCTTCCATTGCCCGGAACTCGCGGCGCCCTTCATCGCGACCTGGTACGTCGCGGGCATCGCGCTGCCGGTGGTGGCCGGCGCGCTGATCGGGCCTCGGCTGCTGCGCTGGTGAGCGCCGGCGCCGGCCGCTGACCAACGGTTAACGCCGGGTCTTGGAGCCGAAGATGCCGCCGAGAACGCCGCGCAGGATTTCCCGGCCCACCGTGGTGCCCATGGTGCGCACGGCCGACTTCGCCATGGTCTGCGCCAGGCCGTCGCGCTTGCCGCCGCGCGGGCCGGTGGAGCCGAACAGGATCTCGTTGAGGCTGCCCATCACGCCGCCGGATTCCTCTGCCGCCGCGGTGCCGGGCTTGCCGGCCGGCGCCGCGGGGGCGGTCTCGGCGCGGCTCTTGAGCTTCTCGTAGGCCGATTCGCGGTCGACCGACTTCTCGTAGACGCCCGCCACCAGCGAATTCGCGATCAGCGCCTGCCGCTGGGCCGGCGTGATCGGACCGATCTGGCTGCCGGGCGGCAGCACGTAGACCCGCTCGGTGATGGTCGGGCGTCCCTTGTCGTCGAGGAAGCTCACCAGCGCCTCGCCGACCGCGAGTTCGGTGATCGCCGCCTCGATGTCCAGGCCCGGCTTCTGCCGCATGGTCGTGGCGGTCGCCTTGACCGCCTTCTGGTCGCGCGGCGTGAAGGCCCGCAAGGCGTGCTGGACCCTGTTGCCGAGCTGGGCCAGCACGGAATCCGGGATGTCCAGCGGGTTCTGCGTCACGAAGAACACGCCCACGCCCTTGGAGCGCACCAGCCGCACCACCAGCTCGATGCGCTCGACCAGCGCCTTGGGCGCCTCGTTGAAGAGCAGGTGGGCCTCGTCGAAGAAGAACACCAGCTTGGGCTGCTCCGGGTCGCCGATCTCGGGCAACTGTTCGAACAGCTCCGACAGCAGCCACAGCAGGAAGGTGGCGTAGAGGCGCGGCGAGTTCATCAGCTTGTCGGCCGCCAGGATGTTGACCACGCCCTTGCCGCCCTCGGTCTGCATGAAGTCGGCGATGTTGAGCATCGGCTCGCCGAAGAACTTGTCGCCGCCCTGGGTCTCGATCTGCAGCAGGCCGCGCTGGATCGCGCCGACGCTGGCGGCGCTGATGTTGCCGTACTCGGTCGTGAACTGGCTGGCGTTCTCGCCGACGTGCTGCAGCATCGCGCGCAGGTCCTTCAGGTCGAGCAGCAGCAGGCCGTTGTCGTCGGCGATCTTGAACACCAGGTTCAGCACGCCGGACTGGGTTTCGTTCAGGTTGAGCATGCGGCCCAGCAGCAGCGGCCCCATGTCGGAGATCGTGGCGCGCACCGGATGGCCCTGTTCGCCGAAGACGTCCCACAGCGTGACCGGGCAGGCCAGTGGCTCGGGCAGGTCGAGCCCGCGTTCCTTCAGCGTGGCGGCCATCTTGGCGCCGATGCCGCCGGGCTGGCTGGCGCCGGTGAGGTCGCCCTTGACGTCGGCCATGAACACCGGCACGCCGATCGAGGAGAGCTTTTCGGCGATGGTCTGGAGCGTGACGGTCTTGCCGGTGCCGGTGGCACCCGTGATCAGGCCGTGGCGATTGGCCAGTCCCGGCAGCAGGGCGCAGTCGATGGTGCCGTGGCGGGCAATGAGAAGGGGGTCGGCCATGGGGTTTTCCGGTCGTTGGAAGGGCCTCAGTCTATCGAAGCCGGCCTCCTATAATCGCGACCCCATGCGAAGGTTCCTCCGGTGCCCCGGAGGACGCTTTGCGTCCCCTGCGACAATTCCCCAAAGCACCCGGAGTTCTCCTTTGTCCTCGACTGCCCAATCCCCCGTTCCCGCCGCTGGCGACGTATCCGAACAGTCACCCCTCGAGAATGAATTGGCTGTCCTCCTGGTCGAATCGCTCAACCTGGAAGTCGCGCCGGCCGACATCGTGCCGACGGCGCCGCTCTATGGCGAAGGGCTCGGACTCGATTCGATCGATATCCTGGAAGTGGCCCTGGAAGTGTCGCGCAAGTACGGCTTCCAGCTGCGCTCGGACGACGAGCGCAACCAGCAGATCTTCGAGTCGCTGCGCAGCCTGGCGGCGCACGTCGCGGCGCATCGCGGCGCCTCCTGACCCATGTCCCGTTGGCGCATGGCGCTCCTGCTGCTGGCGGGTGTGGGCTATGCCTGCGTGTCGCACTGGATGATGCTCTACCACGCGGCCGAGCCGTGGGCCATCGTGGTCCTGCTCGGGCCGCTGTGGCTCACCGCACTGGGCCTCGCAGGCAGCCGTTTCGGCCGCTGGGGACTGGCCCTGGCCGGCCTGGCCGGCGTGGCCATGTTCGCGCTGGTGCTGCACGGCGAGGCCGGCGATCCGAACCGGCTCTATGTGCTGCAGCATGCGGGCATCAATGCCTTGCTGTGCGGCTGGTTCGGCAGCACGCTGCGCGGCGATCGGCTGTCGCTGATCGGCCAGTTCGCCCAGCGCGTGCACCCGCTTTCGCCGGCCATGCGCGTCTACACGGCGCAGGTCACTTTTGTCTGGACGCTCTACTTCGCAGCGATGGCCGTGGCGTCGATCGCGGCCTATGCGAGCCTGTCGTTCGCCGCCTGGTCGGTGCTGGCCAACCTGCTGTCGCCGCTGATGGTGGCCGGCCTGTTCGTCGGCGAATACCTGGTGCGCTATCGGCTGCATCCCGAATTCGAGCGCACCCGTCTGATCGATGCGGTGCGTGCCTTCTACGGTGCGCCGGCGGAACCCACCGCGCGGCGCTGAATCGACGACCCCCTTGAGCCTCGAAACTTTCCTGCCGCTGCTGGCGGACCGCGACCTCGACCAGCCCCTTGCGTGGCGCGCCGGCACGCCGGTGAGCGCGCGCGAGTTCCTCGCCGACGTCGCCCGCCTCGCCCCCGAACTGCATCCCGGCGGCCCGGTCGTCAATCTGTGCGCCGACCGCTATGCCTTCGCGGTCGGGCTCGCGGCGGCCCTGGTGCGCGGCGAGGCGAGCCTGCTGCCGCCCGACGCGCGTGCCGATACCCTGGCGCGGCTGCACGAAGTCGGCGACCCCGCCTTCGCCGTGATCGACGACCCGAAGCTCGAGACGCCCGGACTGCCCCGCGTGCTGATCGAGGATCGCGCGCCGGCCGCCGGCGCGTCGGTGCCGGCGGTCCCCCCCATCGATGCCGGCATGCACGCCGTGAGCTTGCTGACGTCCGGCTCCACCGGCGCACCGCAGCCGCATGCCAAGACCTGGGGCACGCTGGTCGGCGACGTCCGGGCCGCGGTCGATCGGCTGGCCGCGCTGCTCGGGCGGCCGACGCTCGCCGGCCTGACATTGGTCGCGACGGTGCCGGTGCAGCACAGCTACGGGCTGGAGTCGTCGGTGCTGCTGGCGCTGCTGGGTGGCGCCGCCTTCGACAGCGGCCGGCCCTTCTTCCCTGCCGATGTGGCGCAGGCCCTGGCCTCGGTGCCACAGCCACGGGCGCTCGTCACCACGCCCTTTCACCTGAAGACGCTGCTGCTCTCGGGCATCGCGCTGCCGCCGGTGGATCTGATCCTGTCGGCCACCGCGCCGCTGTCGCCGCAGCTCGCGGCCCAGGCCGAGCAGGCGATGGGCGGTGCCCTGATCGAGATCTATGGCAGCACCGAGTCGGGCCAGGTCGCCACCCGGCGACCGACGCAGGGCGAGGTCTGGCAGACCTTCGGCGAGATCCGCGTGCATGCGGAGCACGGTGCGGACGGCGCCGAGCGTTTCGTTTTCGACGGCGACTTCATTCCGGAGCCGACGCCCATGGCCGACATCCTGGAGTTGGTCGATGCGCAGCGCTTTCGCTTGCTCGGCCGCGCCAACGACCTGATCCATGTGGCGGGGCGGCGCAGTTCGCTGGGCTATCTCAACCACCATCTCAACAGCATCCCGGGCGTCGAGGACGGTGCCTTCTGGCTGCCGGACGACGTGGCCGACGGCGTCGTGCGTCCGGTCGCCTTCGTGGTCGCTCCGACGCTCGATGCCCACGCGATCATCGCCGCCCTGCGCGAGCGGGTCGAGGCGGTGTTCGTGCCGCGGCGCGTGGTGCATGTGGCGGCCTTCCCGCGCGAAGGCACGGGCAAGCTCACGGCACGCTCGCTGCGCGAGTTCGCCCAGGCGCAACTGGCCTCCGACGGCACGCCGGTGCAGGTCACGCGCGAAGTGCCGACCGACCATCCGGCCTTCGCGGGCCACTTCCCGGGCCAGCCGCTGCTGCCGGGCGCGCTGTTGCTGTCCGAGGTGCTCGAGGCGGTGCGCGGCGTGCCCGCGCTGGCGGCGCGCCTCGGCGCCGCGCCCACGCTGGCCGCGGCCAAATTCCTGGCGCCGGTGCGCCCGGGCAGTACGCTCGTGATCGACCTGGTGCCGGAGACCGGCGCCTCGCGAGGCCTGCGCTTCGAGGTCCGCTGCGGCGACGTGGTGGCGGTGAGCGGACGCTGGACCCCTGGCCCGCAGTCATGAGCCGCCGGGCCGCTCCCAAGGCGAATACCGAAGCGCTGCGGCGCAAAGGTGTCCGATGAGCGGTTCGCCGCCGGAGCCCGGCGATGCCAAGTCGCGCCAGGCCGAGTGGTCGCGCGCGCCCGAGCGCAGCAACATCCTGGCGCTCAAGATCATCAGCGGGATCGCCATCCTGTGCGGACGACCGCTGACGCGACTGATCCTGCACCCGATCTCGGTCTATTTCCTGCTGTTCTCGCCGACCCAGCGACGCCACATCAAGCGCTATCTGTTCCGGGCCATCGGCCCCCAGGCCGGCTGGAGCGATGGCTACCGGCTGCTGCATGCCTTTGCCTCGACCGTGCTGGACCGGCTCTATTTCCTGCGCGGCCGCATGGACCTGTTCGACATCCGGGTCTACGGCAATGCGCCGGTCGAGGCCGAGGTCCGGGCGGGCCGCGGCGCCTTCATGCTCGGCGCCCACGTCGGCAGCTTCGAGGCGCTGGGTGCCTGCAAGCACCGCGCCGCGTCGCCGGCCGACCTGCGTCCCGCGATGCTGATGTATCCCGACAACGCGCAGCAGATCAACGCGGTGCTCAATGCCATCAGCCTGCCCGAACTGCGGCCGCACATCATCGCGCTGGGCCGGCCGCACTCGATGCTCGCGCTGCGCGACTGGCTCGATTCCGGCGGCCTCGCCGGGCTCCTGGCCGACCGTACGCTGGCCGGGCCCGAGGAAGCCGGGCAGCAACGCGGCAGCAGCATCGAGGTCTCCTTTCTCGGCCAGCCGGCCCTCTTCAACGACGGGCCGTTCCGGCTGGCGGCCTTGCTGCGCCGCAAGGTCTTCTTCATGGCCGGCCTCTACGCGGGCGGCGCCCGCTACGATGTGCTGTTCGAGCCACTGGCCGACTTCAGCGAGCGCGTGAACGATCCCGCCGAGCGGGAACGGCGCATTCGTGCCGCGCTCGAAAGCTATGTGGCGCGGCTCGAGGCGCTGTGCCGCGCCTACCCGTACAACTGGTTCAATTTCCATGATTTCTGGCTTGAAGATGCGCATTGACCGCTGGGGCAGGGGGCTGCTGGCGGCCCTGGCCCTGTCCGTTCTGTGGCCTTCGTCCGCCTGGGCCTTCGATCTGCCTGAACTGATGGGCCTGCTGGCGCAGCAGAAGAGCGGGGAGGCCCGCTTCACCGAGCAGCGCTTCGTGCATGGCCTCGAGGGCCCGCTGGACGCCAGCGGCGTGCTGAGCTTCACCGCGCCGGACCGCCTGACGCGTCGCACGCTGTCGCCGCGGCCCGAGACGATGAGCGTCGAAGGCAACACCCTGACCCTGTCGCGCAGCGGCCGCACCCGCACGCTGGCGCTGGACAGCATGCCCGAGCTGCTCGGCATGGTCGAGGCCATGCGTGGCACGCTGAGCGGCAATGCCCAGAGCCTGCAGCGCTACTTCCGCAGCTCGCTGTCGGGCTCCGCCAACGGCTGGACCCTGGATCTGCAGCCGATCGACCCGCGCCTGGCCGCACAGGTGCGCTCGATGCGCCTGAGCGGGCGCGGCGGCGAGGTGCTGGGCATCGACATGGAGTTCATCGGCGGCGACCGCTCGGTGATGAGCATCACGCCCGAACGCGGCGCCGGCGCGGCGGCCGCGACGCCCGTGCGTTCCACTCCGTGACACGAGCCGCGGCCGCACCCGGGCGCCGCCGGGCGGCGCTGGTCCTCGGCCTCTGGCTGCTGGCGCTGGTCGCCGGCATTGCGCTGATCGCGCGCACGCATTTCAGCGCCGATCTCTCGGCCTTCCTGCCGGCCAGCCCGGACGCGCGCCAGCAGGTGCTGATCGAGCAACTGCAAAGCGGCATCGCCTCGCGCACGATCTTCATCGGCATCGAGGACGGCAAGGATGCGGCGCAGCGCGCGCAGGTCTCGCGCGCGGTGGCGGACGCGATGCGCCAGAGCAAGCTCTTCGACCTGGTCCAGAACGGCGACGCCAGCGACTGGAAGGACACCGGCGCCTGGGTCTTCGACCACCGCTACCTGCTGGGGCCCGATGTGAAGCCCGAGCGCTTCACCGCCGCGGGCCTGCGCGATGCGATCGTCGACAGCCTGTCGATGCTCGGCACCCCGGCGGGCAACGCCCTCAAGCCGTTGCTGGAGCGCGACCCGACCGGCGAGACCCAGCGCATCGCCGAGGGCCTGATTCCCGCGAGTTCGCCGCGCAGCGAGGAGGGCGTGTGGGCGTCGCGCAGCGCGCCGCGGGCGCTGCTCCTGGCCACCACGCATGCGGCGGGCAGCGATCTCGACGCCATCGCCCAGGCGATCGCGCGCGTGCAGGGCGCCTTCGATGCCGCCACCCGCGAGATGGCCGGGGCCGGCCCGACCCTCGCGATGACCGGCGCCCCGGTGTTCTCGGTACAAAGCCGCGACCAGATCAAGACCGAGGCGGTGCACCTGGCAGTGGTCGGCGGGATCGTCATGGGCGTCTTGCTGCTGCTGGCCTTCGCCTCGCCGCGGGCGCTGGTGATCGCATTGCTGCCGGTCGCCACCGGCGTCGTGGGCGGCACGGCGGCGGTGAGCCTGGTCTTCGGCGGCGTGCACGGCCTGACGATGGGTTTCGGCAGCACGCTGATCGGCGAGACGGTCGACTACGCGATCTACTACCTGATCCAGGCCCGCGGCGCCGCTGTGGCGGGCACCGGCTGGCAGCGCTGGCGCGACATTCATTGGCCGACGGTGCGGCTCGGCCTGCTGACCTCGGTCTGCGGGTTCGCGGCGCTGGTCTTCTCGGGTTTCCCGGGCCTGGCGCAGCTCGGCGTGTTCTCGATCGCGGGTCTCGTCGCGGCCGCGCTGGTGGCTCGCCACGTGCTGCCGGTGCTCGCGCCGGACGGTGCCACCGGCATGGGCATGCGGCGCCAGATGGCCCAGCTGGCGGGCTTCCTGGTCCGCGGCCTGCCGCGCCTGCGCTGGCTGCTCACGGGCCTGGGCGCGGCGGCGCTGGTGCTGGTGCTGTGGCAAGGCGGCTATCTGTGGCGGGCCGACCTCGGCGCCATGAGCCCGGTGCCCAAGGCCATGCAGGCGCTCGATGCCGAGTTGCGAAACGACATCGGCGCCAGCGACGGCGGAACCCTGGTCGTGGTCCATGGCGCGGACGCGCAGTCGACCCTGCGCAGCACGGAAGCCGCGGGCGAGCGCCTCGATGCCCTGGTCGACAAGGGCGAGCTCGCCGGTTTCGAGACCGTCACCCGCGTGCTGCCCAGCGAGGCGGCCCAGGCGGCGCGCATCGCAAGCCTGCCGGATGCGGCTACCCTGCGCGGCCGCCTGGCCGAAGCGACGCAGGGCCTGCCACTGTCGGCCTCGCGCCTCGAACCCTTCATCGCCGACGTCCAGGCGGCGAGGACGCAGCCGATGATCCGGCGCGCCGATCTGCAGGGCGGTCCACTCGACGCGGTGGTCGGCGCGCTGATGTTCGAGCGTTCCGCCGGCGGCTGGTCGACGCTGATCTCGCTGCATCCCGGCCGCGGCTTCGATTCCGCGCGGCTGGCCGCCGCACTCGAGGGGTTGCCGGACGTGCAGGTCGTCAATGTCGGCGACGAACTCTCCGGGCTCTACAAGCGCTACCTGCGCGAGGCCTTCATGCAGGTGATGCTGGGTGCGCTGGCGGTGGTGCTGCTGCTGGGCGCCTGGCTGCGCTCCGGACGCCGCCTGCTGGCGGTCTGCCTGCCGCTGGTGGTCGCGGTGGTGCTCACGCTCGGCGGCATGGCCGCGCTGCACGTGCCGCTCGGCATCCTGCACCTGGTCGGCTTGCTGCTGATCGTGGCGGTGGGGTCGAACTACGCGCTGTTCTTCGATCAACTGCGCGAGACCGGGCGCGCCGACGAGGACACGCTGGCCTCGCTGATGCTGGCCAACCTGACGACCGTGGTCTCCTTCGGACTGATCGCGATCTCAGACATCCCGGCCCTGTCCTCGATCGGCCGCGTGGTTGCGCCCGGCGCGTTGCTGGCCCTGATGCTGTCGGCCGCCTTCGCGCGCACGGCCGCCCCGGCGCAAGGGGATCGCCGCTGATGGGAGAATCCGGCGCCATGCCGCAAGCAGTTGCACCTCCGCATCCCGAATCCTGGTCCTGGCCGCCGATGGTGCGTGCCAGCGTCGGCTTGCACCTGCTGGCCCTCGGCGCCGCGGTGGCGGTGCCGGGCGCGCTGCCGTGGGCCGTCGCCGCCATCGTGCTGAACCATGTGCTGATCACCGCCGCCGGCCTGGCACCGCGCAGCAGCCTGCTGGGGCAGAACCTCACGCGGCTGCCGCCGGCCGCGGTGGCGCGGCGCGAGGTGGCGATCACCATCGACGACGGACCCGACCCGGAAGTCACGCCGCAGGTGCTCGACCTGCTGGACGCCCACGGGCAGCGGGCCACCTTTTTCTGCATCGCCGAGCGCGTGGCCGCGCATCCGGCGCTGGCGCGCGAGATCGTGGCCCGCGGCCACAGCATCCAGAACCATACGGCGAGCCATCGCCACAACTTCTCGTTGCTGGGGCCGCGCGGCTTCGAGGCCGAGATCTCGCGCGCGCAGCAGGTGCTGTGCGACGTGACCGGGCTGCGGCCGACCTGCTTTCGCGCGCCCGCGGGCCTGCGCAATCCCTTCCTGGCGCCGGTGCTGCATCGCATGGGGCTGTCGCTGGTCAGCTGGACGCGGCGTGGCTTCGACACCCGCGAAGGCCATGCGGCCACCGTGCTGGCACGTCTCGCGCGCGACCTGCGGGCCGGCGACATCCTTCTGCTGCACGACGGCCATGCCGCGCGCACCGCCGACGGCCGCGCCGTGGTGCTGGACGTGCTGCCGCCGCTGCTCGCAAGAATTCGAACCAACGGCCTGCGCGCCGTCACACTGCCCGAGGCCCTGGCTGCATGAGTAACCCTGTGTCCACCGACGCCGCATGGCGGCAAGTGCACGAACACGCGACCGCACCATACCGAAAGGCCGGTCGATTCGCCTGGCATTTCGCGCGCGGCAAGCTGGGCCGCGATCCGGTCTTTCGCGGTTTGATCGAACGCGGCCTGATCGGCGCGCACCGGCGCCGCGTGGTGGACATCGGCTGCGGGCAGGGCCTGTTCGCAAGTCTTCTTTCGACCCTGGGTGCGATGCAGTCGCGGCCCGGCGCGTGGCCCGCGTCGTGGGGCGCGGCCCCGGCAGCGATTCGCTATACCGGCATCGAGCTGATGCCGAAGGACGTGGCGCGCGCCCAGGCCTCGATCGGCCATATTCGTCCCGCCCCGAAATTCGTCTGCGCCGACATGTGCAAGGCCGAGCTGCCGCCCAGCGACCTGGTCGTGATCCTCGACGTGCTGCACTACGTCGACCTCGAAGCCCAGGAAGGCGTGCTGCGCCGCGTGCGCGAGGCCCTGCAGCCGGGCGGGCGCCTGCTGCTGCGCGTCGGCGACGCCGCCAGCCGCCGGGGCTTCGCGATCAGCCAGTGGGTCGACCGCACCGTGACGCGCATTCGCGGCCATCGCGTGTCGCCGACCTGGGGCCGCCCGCTCGACGACTGGATGCTGCTGCTGCGGCGTCTGGGGTTCACGGTCCGCAGCATTCCGATGAGCGAGGGCACGCCCTTTGCCAATGTGCTGCTGGTGGCCGACATCAAGGAAATCGAATGACAGCACCCCAGACCCTCGACCGCGCCGGCATCGCGCGGCGCATTCCGCACAGCGGCAGCATGTGCCTGCTGGAGCGGCTCGCCTCCTGGGACGAGCACGCCATCCATTGCACGACGGCCACGCATGCGCATCCGGACAACCCGCTGCGCACTGCCTCGGGCCTGCTGTCGCCGAACCTGATCGAGTACGCCGCGCAGGCGATGGCGCTGCACGGCGGGCTGCTGGCGGCGGAAGGCAGCGAGCCGTCTGCCGGCTTTCTCGCCAGTGCGCGCAACGTGCGCCTGGGCGTCGAGCGCATCGACGACATCGCCGGCGAACTGCAGGTGCATGCCCGGCGGCTCACGGGCGACGTGAGCCAGATCCTCTACGAATTCACAGTCAGCGACGCGGCCGGCCGGGCGCTGGCCGAGGGCCGCGCCGTCGTCGTGTTGAACACCCCGCTTGCCATGGAAACCAACGCATGAGTCTCACCGGAAAACGCGCCCTGATCACCGGCGCCAGCGGCGCACTGGGCGCCGCGATCGCGCAGCGCCTGGCGCGCGACGGCGCCACCGTGCTGCTGCACGCCAACTCGCGGCCCGAGTCGGTCGAGCAGCTTGCCGCCACCATTGCCGCGGCGGGCGGCAAGGCCGAATGCGTGGTCTTCGACCTGCGCAGCGACGAGGCCGCGCAGGCGGCCTGCCAACGCCTGCTCGAAGGCGGGCCGGTGCAGGTCATCGTGAACAACGCCGGCGTGCACGACGACGCGGTGCTGCCGGGCATGCGGCCGGAGCAATGGCACAAGGTGATCGACGTCTCACTCAATGGCTTCTTCCGCGTGACGCAGCCTTTGCTGCTGCCGATGCTGCGCACGCGCTGGGGGCGGATTCTCAATGTTTCGTCGGTCGCTTCGCTCACGGGCAATCGCGGGCAGGTCAACTACGCGGCGGCCAAGGGCGGCCTCAACAGTGCGACCAAGGCGCTGTCGCTGGAAGTCGCGGCGCGTGGCGTGACCGTGAATGCGATCGCGCCGGGGATCATCGCGTCGCCGATGGCCGATGGGGTGTTCGACGCGGCAATGATCAACCAGATGGTGCCTGCGAAGCGCGCGGGGACGCCTGAAGAGGTTGCGTCGCTGGCCGGTTTCCTGGCGAGCGACGAGGCGGCCTACATCACGGGGCAGGTGATCTCGATCAATGGCGGAATGATCTAAGCCTTTAGGAACGACCATGGTCACCTGCTATCTGCGCTATGTCATCGACCCGTTCAAGCTCGAGGAATTCGAGCACTACGGCAAGCTCTGGATTCCTCTGGTCGAGAAGTTCGGAGGGCAGCATCACGGCTACTTCTTGCCGTCGGAAGGCGCGAACAACATCGCGCTCGCCATGTTCACGTTCCCGAGCCTCGCGGCGTACGAGGAATATCGCGCGTTGTCCGCCACCGACATGGAGTGCCAGGCCGCGTTCAAGTATGCGCAGGACACTCGCTGCATCCTGAGCTACGAACGCAATTTCTTCAGGCCTGTATTCAAATAAATCCGGCGAGGTGGGTCTTCAAGATCACCGAGAGGCCCCGCTCGTACCCGGATCCTGCGGAATGCCGCGGCTGTCGATGAGTTCAGGTGACGCTGGCGGCCGGCCCTCGCGACTCAGTGCGCGCGCGCGGAAAATGTCCTCGGCCTGGATCTGATCGACGGCGATCTGCGGCGGCTGCCGCTGGTTTCGCTCCGTCGCGGGATCTCCGCAAGGCCGCTCCGTCATGGTGACGCGACCATAGGAATCCTTGCAATGATTCACCTGATCGGCAAAGACGAACTGGGTGGCCGCGATCCCGGCGAGGCAAATCAGTAGGCGCAAGGTATTCACGAGAGGATGATAGGACCGCGCACCGGCGCCGTCCAGCGCCCTTGGGGCTCAAGGCTGAAACGGCGGTGCCCTGCGCGCCTTCCGCCATGACAACCCGGGCAGGCGCAGCACGAACTCCAGCATCAGCCGCGCGTGCATCCAGCTCAAGAGCAGGTTGTCGCGCACATAGCGGAAGTGGGACACGCCGCCTTCTTCCGCCGTCAGGTATTTCACCGGCGCATCGATGTTGACCGGCTTGACGCCGCGCCAGGCGAGGCGCACCACCGCCTCGGTGTCGAAGTCGAAGCGCCGCATCCATGGCTGCCGCGCCATCACCGCGATCAGGTCGGCCACCGGGTACACGCGAAAGCCGTAGAGCGAATCGCCGACGCCCGCGAACAGGGTTTCGAGCTGGGTCCAGCCGTTGGAGACGCGGCGGCCGCGCACGCGCAGCAGCGGGGCGCTGGCATCGAAGACGGGACGGCCCAGCACCATGGTTTCGGGACGCGCCCGCGAGGCCTGCATGAAGGCCGGGATCAGGTCCGCCGGGTGCTGCCCGTCGGAGTCCATCGTCAGCGCATGGGTGTAGCCGGCCTGTTGTGCGGCCCGCAGACCATGCAGCACCGCCGCGCCCTTGCCCTGGTTGTGCGGCAGCAGCCAGACGCGCAGCCCGGGGTCTTGCTCGGCGATCTGCTGCAGGCGCTCGCCGGTGCCGTCGGTGCTGCCGTCCACCACCACCCACACCGGGTTCCATTGCGCGCGTGCCGCCTTGACCGTGGAGAACAGGCGTTCTCCTGTGTTGTAGCTCGGGATCAGGACAAGGTGGGTGCGCGAGACGTCTGGCATTCGGGCTGCGCGTCGGGGGCGCGCTGTTCCATGGATTGGCGAAAGTAATGCTCGATCTGCTGCAGCAGCGCATTGCTGTCCTGCGACGGCGCGAAGCGCTGGCCCAGGCGCAGCCTGAACACGATCGGCAGCGGCGGCACGCGCCACAAGGGCCAGCCCTTGCCCAGATAGGGCGAATCGGTGTCGATGAAGACGGTCTGGATCGGCGCCTGCGCCAGCTTGGCGATCAGCGTGACGCCCGGCCTGAAGGCATTGAGCGGCGGCGTCACGGTGCGCGTGCCTTCCGGGAAGATCACCAACTGGCCGCCGTTCCTGAGGTCGTCGACGGCGAGTCGCACCATGGTGCGGGCCGAGTCGTTGCGGATGTAGCGCGCCAGCCGGGCGCCGGCGCCCAGGAAGACGTTGCGCATCAGGTCGGCCTTCATGATGCAGGCGCTGCGCGGCAGGCGCGCTAC
Source organism: Variovorax sp. M-6 (assembly GCF_052114385.1). Taxonomy (NCBI): domain Bacteria; kingdom Pseudomonadati; phylum Pseudomonadota; class Betaproteobacteria; order Burkholderiales; family Comamonadaceae; genus Variovorax; species Variovorax sp. M-6. The sequence continues at coordinate 46,267 of NZ_JBFREQ010000032.1, forward strand.
CAGCAGCAGGGCATCGAGCATGGTCGGATGGTTGGCCACGAAGATCAGGCCGCGCTCGTCGCGCAGGGCGTCGAGGCAGTCGGCGTCGATGCGCATCATGCCGCTGAACGAGGCGGCCGCCCAGAAGAAGCGGTAGGCGCGCGCGATGACGCTGCGGCCGAGCGCACGCCCGGTGGCCGGCGGCAGCAATGGGTAGAGCAGCATCGCGACCAGGTTCCAGGCCAGCGAGATGGTGCCGAGCAGCACCAGCAGCGCGTACAGCGGCAGCGCGAAAGGGATCGAGAGTCCCAGGCGAAGCAGCCGGTTCATGGAACGCCCGGATCGTCAGGCGCGCAGTGCGCCGCGTGCGACCGAATGGGCCTCGATTTCCACCAGCAGATCCTGGCGGCAAATGTCGGCTTCGAGGTAGATCGCGTGGCTCACCGTGTGGGCCTGCGGGCCCAGCGCCTCCTCGAGCGCCTGGCGCACCCGCGCGGCGTCGGCGGCGTGACGCACGTACACCACGCAGTCCAGCGCCGCCAGATCGAAGGTGGCGCTGGTGCGCGCGTTGGCCGCCGCGATCACCGCGCCGAGATTGCGCAGCGTCTCCTGCACCTGCGGCAGCAGCTCGCCCACATGCACGGTCTCGTGGCCGACGATGCTGGCGGTGCCCGAGATGAAGAGCGCGATGTCGCCGCCGCCGACCTCGGCCAGCGCGGCGCGCGAGAAGGTCGGCGCGCGCGGGCCGTAGCTCGGCGGGTAGCGGTAGGCGGAGACCTGGCGCGGGTTCTCGACCGCGAGCGGGGCGGTGCGACCGGCCAGGAAGCGGATGCTGAGCGCGCCCTGGTGGATGCCGAGCGCGCAGGCGGCCGGGGCGCCGTCGAAGGCGGCCTGGCCGGCGTCGACGAAGGCCTGCTGCCGGCCGGCATTGAACTGGCGGTAGCGCTCGAGCCCGCCGCCATCGCCGTTGATCTGCGGCAGGTAGTTCCAGATTCGCAGCAGATGCGTGCAGCCGGTCTCGTCGAGCGCAGTGAAGAGGTCGCGGTACGCGCGTTCCGCCAGTGCCGCGACGCCGCTGCGTTCGACGCTTTCGTCGAGGTCGATGGCGCCGAGCATCCAGTGGCCGTCGCAGCGCCAGCGCACCACGCCCGTGGTGCCGGACTCCACATGCTCGCTGGCGTGCCAGACATCGGCCATCGCGGCGCCGCCGGACAGCACGCGCGCATTCACGGTCGGCATCCAGGCCAGGCCGTCGGGGGTGCCATAGCCGAGCGCACCGAAGGGCGAGGGGCGGCCAGCGGCGAGGGCCAGGCTGCCTTCGAGGCTGAGGCGCTGCACGCGCAGGGGCGGTGCGTCGAGGGGAAGGCGTGCGGTCATTGGCGGGCCTCGAGGATGTTCTCGCCGGCGAGCGGCCCGAGGTCGCGGATGTTGCGGCGGCGCCGCCGCCAGGCATCCCAGGTGCGGCGCGGATGGGCGGCGCTGACCGCGAAGTACAGGGTCTTCAGCACCCGCAGCGAGCGCCAGATGGGTGTCTTGCCGTAGATGTCGCCGGCCAGCAGCGACATCAGCGCTTCCTTGACGCGCATCGGGTTCGAGGGATACATGAAGAACTCTCGCATCGTCGGATTGGTCACGCGGAAGATGAACCAGGAGAACTCGCGCGGCCCCTTGCGCATCTCCGCCTCGAAGCGGCGCCGCTCGGCCGCGGCCTTGGCCGGCTGGTCAAGGGCGGCGGCGACCACCTCGGCGCCGACGAAGGCGCTGTGCATCGCCAGGTACACGCCCGAGGAGAACACCGGGTCGATGAAGGCGTAGGCGTCGCCCAGCATCAGGTAGCGCTCGCCGCTGCAATGGGTGCTGGTGTAGGAGTAGTTGCCGGTGGCATAGACCGCATCGTCGACCAGCGTGGCGTCCTTCAGGCGCTGCACGAGCGGCTCGCACAGCGCCAGGGTGTCGGCGAAGAATTCCTTCAGCGGTTTCTTGCGCGACTTCAGGTAGTAGGGCCAGCAGACGGCGCCGACGCTGGTGCTGCCGTCGGCCAGCGGGATGTACCAGAACCAGCCGTGCTGGAACCAGAAGATCGTGATGTTGCCCTCGAGCTTGCCCGGCGCCCGCTCGGCATTGGTGAAGTGGCCGAACAGCGCCGAACTGTTGTGCTTCGGGTTCTTCTGCTTGGCCTTGAGCTTGTTGGACAGGAAGGTGTCCCGACCGGAGGCGTCGATCACGAAGCGCGCGCGCCAGTGGCGCCGGGTGCCGTCGTCCTGCACCGCCTGGACGTCGGCGCCATCGGCGTCAAAGCTGACCTCGCGCACGCGGCAGCCTTCCAGCGCCTCGGCGCCCTGGGCGGCGGCATGGCGGAACAGGATCTCGTCCATCTCGGAGCGCCGCACCTGCCAGGCGTAGGGCATGGTCTTGTCCCAGGCCTCGGAGAACTCGAGCCGGGTGGGGTGATCATGGTCCGGCGAGACGAATTCCACGCCCCACTTGGGCATGCCGATTCGCTCGAGCTCGTCGCGCAGCCCGAGCTTGTCGAACAGCGCGACATTGGCCGGCAGCAGCGATTCGCCGATGTGGAAGCGCGGGTGGTGCGCCTTCTCGATCATCACGACCCGGCGGCCCTGCCGGGCGAGGAGGGCGGCGGCCGTGGCGCCGGCCGGACCGCCGCCGATCACGAGCACATCGCAGATTTCCTGCAAGGGCGAAGCGGATTCGGGGATCGGCGGGGGGATGTTCATGCGCTTGGGTGGGGAAGTGGGTCGCGCAGTGGGCGCATCAGCGGCGGATTATCCCAAAAAGGCATCGGCGCTCCTGTAGTCCGGGCCCGGCAGTTGCGGCCGCCGGACAGTAAACTCGCTGTCTGGTTTGAAAACACAAGATTGCGAGAGATAGAGCCATGGCCGGACACAGCAAATGGGCGAACATTCAGCACCGGAAGGGCCGTCAGGACGAAAAGCGCGGCAAGCTCTGGACCCGCGCCATCCGTGAAATCATGGTAGCCGCACGCACCGGCGGCGGCGACCTCGGCGCCAACCCGCGGCTGCGGCTGGCGGTCGAGAAAGCCAAGGCGGTCAACCTGCCGATCGACACGATCAAGCGCAACATCGACAAGGCCACCGGCAATCTCGAGGGCGTCAACTACGAGGAAATCCGCTACGAGGGCTACGGCATCGGCGGCGCCGCGATCATCGTCGACACCATGACCGACAACCGCGTGCGCACGGTCGCCGAGGTGCGCCATGCCTTTTCGAAGCACGGCGGCAACATGGGTACCGAAGGCTCGGTGGCATTCCAGTTCAAGCACTGCGGCCAGCTCGTCTTCGGACCCGGCACCAGCGAGGACAAGGTGATGGAAGTGGCGCTCGAGGCCGGTGCCGAAGACGTTGTCAGCGACGACGACGGCGCGATCGAGGTCCTGACCGCGGTCGGCGATTTCGAAGCCGTCAAGAACGCGCTCGAGGCGGCCGGCCTCAAGCCCGAGATCGCCGAGGTCACGATGCGGGCCGAGAACACGGTCGAACTCGCCGGTGAGGAAGCCGCCCGCATGCAGAAGCTGCTCGACGTCCTGGAAGACCTGGACGACGTGCAGGATGTCTACCACAACGCCGCGCTGTCCGAATGACGGCCCGGCGAACGAAAGCCCGCGAATGAAGGTACTGGTGATTGGGGGCGGCGGCCGCGAGCACGCCCTGGCGTGGCGGCTGGCACAGTCGGACCGGGTCAGCCGGGTCTACGTGGCGCCCGGCAACGGCGGCACGCGCTCCGACACGCGCTACGAATGCGTGGACATCTCCGCACCCGCGGATCTGCGCGCCTGGGCCCAGAAGGAAAAGATCGGGCTGACCGTGGTCGGCCCCGAAGCGCCGTTGGCCGCCGGCGTGGTCGACGAGTTCCGCGCCCACGGCCTGCGCATCTTCGGGCCGACCCAGGCGGCGGCGCAGCTCGAGAGCTCCAAGGCCTTCTCCAAGGCCTTCATGAAGCGGCACGCCATCCCGACCGCCGAGTACGAGGCCTTCACCGATGCCGCGGCGGCGCATGCCTATGTCGACGCCAAGGGTGCGCCGATCGTGGTCAAGGCCGACGGCCTGGCGGCCGGCAAGGGCGTGGTGGTCGCGACCACCTTGGCCGAGGCGCATGAGGCGATCGACTTCATGCTGCTGGACAACAAGTTCGGCGTCTCCCACAACGAGGGCGGCGCGCGCGTGGTGATCGAGGAGTTCCTTTCGGGCGAAGAGGCCAGCTTCATCGTGCTGTGCGACGGCAAGAACGTGACCGCGCTGGCCACCAGCCAGGACCACAAGCGTCTGCTCGATGACGATCAGGGGCCGAACACCGGCGGCATGGGCGCCTACTCGCCCGCGCCGGTGGTGACCGCCGAGGTGCACGCGCGGGCGATGCGCGAGATCATCCTGCCGACCATCCGTGGCATGGAGAAGGACGGCATTCCGTACACGGGCTTCCTGTACGCCGGCCTCATGATCGACGGCAAGGGGCATCCCAAGACGCTCGAGTTCAACTGCCGCATGGGCGACCCCGAGACCCAGCCGATCATGCTGCGGCTCAAGTCCGACCTGTTCGAAGTCTTCTGGCATGCGACCGACGGCACGCTCGACCAGGTCGAACTCGAGTGGGACCGGCGCGTCGCCCTCGGCGTCGTGATGGCCGCGCACGGCTATCCGCTGGCGCCGCGCAAGGGCGATCGCATCACGGGCATTCCGCCCGAGGCGCCCGATGCCGTCGTGTTCCATGCCGGCACCGCGCTCGACAACGGCGAACTCGTCACCAGCGGCGGGCGCGTGCTCTGCGTGACCGTGCTGGCCGACAGCGTCAAGCTGGCACAGCAGCGCGCCTACGCAGTCGCGGCGCGCATCCAGTTCGACGGCGCCCAGTACCGCAAGGACATCGGCCACCGCGCGGTCCATGCGCGCTCGCCGCAGGCTTGATGCAAAGCGCCCAGGACACCCGGCCGGAGGCGGTGGCGGACTACCTGCGCGGCCTGCAGCAGCGCATCGTCGCCGCGATCGAGGCCGCCGACGGCGGACGCTGCGTGCGCGACACCTGGCAGAAGGAGCCCGGCGAGCCGCTGCAGGGCAGCGGCCTGACCTGCATCCTCGAAGGCGGCGCCTTGTTCGAGCGCGCCGGCTGCGGTTTCTCGCAGGTGCGTGGCCCGCGGCTGCCACCCTCGGCGACCCAGCACCGGCCCGAGTTGGCCGGCGCGCCCTTCGAGGCGATGGGCGTGTCGCTGGTGTTCCATCCGCGCAATCCCTATGTGCCGATCGTTCACATGAACGTGCGGATGCTGGCCGCGCTGCCGCAGGACGCGGCGCCCGTGTGCTGGTTCGGCGGCGGCATGGACCTCACGCCCTGCTACGGCTTCGAGGAGGATGCGGTCCATTTCCACCGCAGCTGCCGCGACGCGCTGGTCCCCTTCGGCGACGACAAGTACCCGCGCTTCAAGACCTGGTGCGACGACTACTTCACGCTGAAGCACCGCAACGAGCAGCGCGGCGTCGGCGGCATCTTCTTCGACGACTTCTCCGAGCCGGGCTTCGAGCAGAGCTTCGCCATGCTGCGCTCGGTCGGCGATGCCTTCCTGCCGGCCTACCTGCCGATCGTCGAGCGGCGGCGCGACACGCCCTATGGCGAGCGCGAGCGTGGCTTCCAGCTCTACCGGCGCGGGCGCTACGTCGAGTTCAACCTGGTGTGGGACCGCGGCACGCACTTCGGCCTGCAGTCGGGCGGGCGCACCGAATCGATCCTGCTGTCGATGCCTCCGCTGGCCAGCTGGGCCTACCGCCGGCAGCCCGAGCCTGGCAGTCCCGAGGCGGCGCTCTACAGCGACTTCATCGTGCGGCGCGAATGGCTCTGACCCGCCCGCGCGTCGGTGTGTTCGGCGGTGCCTTCGACCCGCCCCACAACGCGCACGTGGCCCTGGTGCAGGCCGCCCTGATGCAATTGGACCTGGCCGAGTTGCGCATCTTTCCGACCGGGCAGGCCTGGCACAAGGACCGCGCGTTGAGTGCCGCCGAGCACCGCCTCGCGATGGCGCGGCTGGCCTTCGAAGGCATCGCCCGCGTCGTGGTCGATGCCCGCGAGATCCTGCGCCCCGGACCGACCTACACGCTCGACACCCTGCGCGAACTGCAGCAGGAACAGCCTGCGGTCCAACTCGTGCTGATCATGGGCGCCGACCAGGCCCTGTCGCTGCCGCGCTGGCACGGCTGGGAGCAAATTCTTTCGATTGCTATAATTTCCGTAGCAAATCGCGAAGCAGCCACGGGCGCCAGCGGTCGATTCGACCCTTCAGTCCTGCCATCTCTCCCGTCCGGCGCGCGTTTCGAACCCCTCGATCTCCAGCCCATGGACACCAGCGCGACCGATATCCGGGCGCGCGCTGTGCGTGCCGATGGCCTCGATGGTCTGGTTCCGCCGGCGGTTGCACGCTATATTGACAAACACCATCTCTACCGATCCGCCTGATGACCACTGAAGCCGCCGCCAAAAAAGACACCCAGAAACTCCAGCGGGCCATCATCGACGGCCTCGAGGACGTCAAGGCGCAGGACATCCAGGTCTTCGACACGGAACATCTCTCCCCCCTGTTCGAGCGCGTGATCGTCGCCTCGGGCACCTCCAACCGCCAGACCAAGGCGCTCGCCGCCAGCGTGCGCGATGCGGTGCGAGACGCCGGCTTCAACAAGCCGCGGGTCGAGGGCGAGGCCAACGGCGAATGGATCATCGTGGACTGCGGCGCGGCCGTGGCGCACATCATGCAGCCGGCCATCCGCCGCTACTACCACCTCGAGGAGATCTGGGGCGACAAGCCGGTGCGCACCAAGCTCGGTGCCGCCAAGCCCGCCGTGCCCCAGGCCACGGAAGAGAAGGCGCCTGCCGCGAAGAAGGCCACCACGTCGCTGCGCCGCTCCAGCGCGGCGAAGACGGCCATCCGCTCCGCCGAGCAGGCTGCCAAGCTCGAGAAGCAGAAGCCCGCGGCGAAGAAGACGGCCGCCCGCAAGACCGCGGCGCCGAAGACCGCGGTGAAGACGGTGGTGGTCAACAAGGCACCGGCCAAGAAGGCGGCTGCGAAGAAGGCCGCGCCCGCAGCGAAGAAGGCCGCACGCAAGACGACCTCTCCGAGGTCATGAAGCTGCTGGTGGTCGCGGTCGGGCAGCGCATGCCCGACTGGGCGCAGACCGCCTGGGACGACTACGCCAAGCGCTTTCCGCCCGAGCTCAAGCTCGAACTGCGCGCGGTCAAGACCGAGCCGCGCGGCTCCAAGACCCTCGAAACCCTCTATGCGGCCGAGCGCGAGCGCATCGAGGCCGCGATCGCCAAGGGCATGCGCATCGTCGCCCTCGACGAGCGCGGCACCGCGCTGACCACCAAGGCGCTGGCTGCCCGCCTGCAGGCCTGGCAAGGCGAGGGCGACGACGTCGCGCTGGTGATCGGCGGGCCCGACGGCCTCGACCCCGCATTCAAGGCCGCCGCGCACGAGCGCATCCGTCTGTCCGATCTCACGCTGCCGCATGCGATGGCGCGCGTGCTGCTCGTCGAGCAGCTGTACCGCGCGTGGTCGGTCAATGCCGGCCATCCGTACCACCGCGAATGAGCACAGGGTTCATCTACCTGGCGTCGCAGAGCCCGCGCCGGGCGCAGTTGCTGGCGCAGATCGGCGTGCGCCACGAGTTGCTGCTGGCCTCGGCCGACGAAGACGCCGAGTCGCTCGAAGCCGTGCTGCCGGGCGAATCGCCGACGGCCTACGTGCAGCGGGTCACGGCGCTGAAGCTCGACGCCGCGGTGGCGCGGCGCGAGCGCCGCGCCCTGCCGCCGGCACCGATCCTCTGCGCCGACACCACCGTGGCGATCGGCCGCACGATCCTCGGCAAGCCGGAAGATGGCCCCGATGCCGTTCGCATGCTCCAACTGCTGTCGGGCCGGACCCACCGCGTCATGACCGCGATCGCGCTGCAGCACGGCGGCCGGCGGCAGGCCGCGCTCAACGTCTCGCATGTGCGCTTTGCCGCGCTCGCCGCGCCGCAGCTCGCCGCCTATGTCGCCAGCGGCGAGCCGCTCGGCAAAGCCGGCGCCTATGCCATCCAGGGCCGGGCCGCGACCTTCATCGAACACATCAGCGGCTCGCATTCGGGCATCATGGGCCTCCCGATGTTCGAGACTGCCGAGCTGCTTCGCCAGGCCGGCTTCGAGACCTAGAAAAACATGCAAGACATCCTGATCAACTGGTCCCCCCAGGAGACCCGCGTCGCGCTGGTCGAGCACGGCGCGGTGCAGGAGCTCCATGTGGAGCGCACGCTGGAGCGCGGCCTGGTCGGCAACATCTACCTGGGCAAGGTGTCGCGCGTGCTGCCGGGCATGCAGTCGGCCTTCATCGACATCGGCCTGGACCGCACCGCCTTCCTGCACGTGGCCGACATCGTGGCGCCGTTCACCCCGGGCTCGCGGCCGAGCACCCCGACGCCCGAGCGCGACCACCGCAACGGCGGCGCCATGGTGCCGATCGAGAAGCAGGTGTTCGAGGGCCAGTCGCTGCTGGTGCAGGTGATCAAGGACCCGATCGGCACCAAGGGCGCGCGCCTGTCGACCCAGATCAGCATCGCCGGACGGCTGCTGGTGTTCCTGCCGCAGGACAACCACATCGGCGTCTCGCAGAAGATCCCGCCCGACCTGCGCGATGCGCTGCGCAGCCGCATGCAGGCTCTGATCGAGGCGGCGGCCGCGGCCGACAGCGGCGGCGTCGTGCCCGCCAACACCGGCGGTTTCATCCTGCGCACCAACGGCGAGGATTCGAGCGACGCCGAGCTGGCCGAGGACATCGCCTACCTGCGCAAGACCTGGACCCGCATCCGCGAGCTGTCGGTGCGGATGCCACCGATGTCGCTGCTGCACCAGGACCTGAGCCTGCTGCAGCGTGTGCTGCGCGACATGACCAGCGAGGACACGCAGACGATCCGCATCGACTCGCGCGAGCAGTTCGAGTCGCTGCTCAAGTTCGGTCTCGAGTTCATGCCGCAGGCGGCCGGCAAGCTGCAGCTCTACAAGGGCGAGCGGCCGATCTTCGACCTCTATTCGATCGACGAGGAGATCGCCAAGGCACTCGGCCGCCGGGTCGACCTGAAGTCCGGCGGCTACCTGGTGGTCGACCAGACCGAGGCCCTGACCACGGTCGACGTCAACACCGGCGGCTTCGTCGGCGCGCGCAACTTCGACGACACGATCTTCAAGACCAACCTGGAGGCGGCGCAGGCCATTGCGCGTCAGCTGCGGCTGCGCAACCTGGGCGGCATCGTGATCGTCGACTTCATCGACATGGCGCGCGACGACCATCGCGAGCAGGTGCTGGCCGAGTTCCGCAAGCAGTTGGCGCGCGACCGCGTGAAGACCACCGCGGGCGGCTTCTCGCAGCTGGGGCTGGTGGAAATGACGCGCAAGCGCACGCGCGAATCGCTGGCCCACATGCTGTGCGAGCCGTGCCTGGCCTGCAACGGGCAGGGCATCGTGAAGACCGCGCGCAGCGTGGCCTACGACGTGCTGCGCGAAATATTGCGCGAGGCGCGCCAGTTCACGCCGCGCGAGTTCCGCATCGTCTCGTCGCCGCAGGTGATCGAGCTGTTCCTCGACGAGGAGAGCCAGCATCTCGCGGGTTTGAGCGACTTCATCGGAAAACCCATCTCGTTGCAAGCCGAGCCCGCGATGGGGCAAGGCCAGTACGACATCGTGCTGCTTTAGCTCGCCCCCAGGTTGCCCCGCACTTCGTGTCGGGGCGCCCACCCCCTGCCGGGGGCAACACCGGCGGCCCGGCAAAGCCGGTTCCGCGGTGTTTCACCAACCGGCCTGGCTGCGCCGGCCACCGTCAGAGGGTCGCGGTTTGCCCGGGGGGCGTGGTCCGTATCGCATTCGTCTGCAGCCGGGCATAGAGTCCGTCGAGCGCCATCAGCTGTGCATGGCTGCCGTGCTCGGCCACTCGGCCGTGGTCCATCACGACGATCCGGTCGGCGTGCTGGATGGTCGACAGCCGGTGGGCGACGATCAGCGTCGTGCGGCCTTGCATCAACCGATTCAGCGCCTCCTGCACCAGCCGCTCGGATTCGGTGTCGAGCGCCGAGGTGGCCTCGTCGAGCAGCAGGATCGGGGCATTCCTGTAGAGGGCGCGGGCAATCGCGAGCCGCTGGCGCTGGCCGCCGGACAGCTGCGTCGCGTTGTGGCCCAGCACGGTGTCGATCCCCTGGGGCAGGCTCGCGACGTGCGCCGTGAGGTTGGCGGCCGCCACGCATTCGTTCACGCGGTCGCGGTCGATCGCGGCGCCCAGCGCGACGTTGGCGGCCAGGGTGTCGTTGAGCATCACCACGTCCTGGCTCACCATCGCGAACTGCGAGCGCAGGCTCTTGAGCTGCCAGTCGGCGATGTCGTGGCCGTCGAGCAGCACCTGCCCCGCGCTCGGCAGCACGAAGCGCGGCAGCAGGTTGACCAGGGTGGTCTTGCCCGAGCCGGACGGGCCGACGAAAGCCACGACCTCGCCGGGCTCGATCGTGAGGTCGACGCCGTCGAGGGCGCGTGCCTCGTCGTCGCCGCGGTAGTTGACGCGCGCGCCGCGCAGCTCGATGTGCCCCTGGGCGCGCGCCGATTCGAAGCGTCCCTGCGGCTCGGCGCCGACGCTGTCGACCAGTTCGAGCCCGCGCTCCAGCGCCGCCAGGCCGCGCGTGATCGGGTTGGCCATGTCGGCCAGCCGGCGGATCGGCGCGATCAGCATCAGCATGGCCGCGATGTAGGCCACGAAGCCGCCGACGGTCAGGCCCTGTTCGCTGCTCTGCCAGAGTGCGATGACCACCACGATCGAGAGTGCGACCGCGGCCAGCAACTGGGTCAGCGGCGTCATGGCGGCCGACGCGATGGTGGACTTCACCGCCAGCCTGTTCAGGCTGTGGCTCAGGCGCTCGAAGCGGTCGGTCTGGCTGGCCTCGGCGTTGTGCAGGCGCACCATGCGGTGGGCCAGCACGTTCTCCTCCACCACGTAGGCGAGTTCGTCGGTCGCGAGCTGGCCCAGCCTCGTGAGGCGGTACAGGCGCTTCGACAGCACCTTCATGATCCAGGCCACGCCGGGCACCAGCAAGCCGACGATCAGCGTGAGCTTCCAGTTCAGGTAGAGCAGGTAGCCCAGCAGCGCGATCAGGGTCAGTCCGTCGCGCGACAGGCCCAGCAGTGCCTGCACCAGCAGCATGCCGCCAGTCTGGACCTCATAGACCACGGTGTTTGACAGCGCACTGGCGGATTGGCGCGAAAAGAGGGCGAGTTCGGCCGCCAGCAGCTTCTGGAACAGCATGCGGCGCAGGCGTTGCATGCCTTCGTTGGCGATCCGCGCCAGCGCGTACTGCGAGACGAACTGCGCGAAGCCGCGCACCGCAAAGAGCGAGATCATGGCCACCGGCACGATCCACAGTGCGAGCTGGCCGCGCGTGAAACCGCGGTCGAGCAGCGGCTTCACGAGCGCCGGCATCAGCGGTTCGGTCAGGGCGGCAATCAGGGCGGTGAAGAATCCGAGAGCCCACCAGCGGCGCGAGCCACCGAACCAGGTCATCAGTCGCGCGAGTCGTCGCGTCAAAGGGGGGCGCACCGTGTCGGTGGCGGGGGAGGGCTGCATGGCGGCGCATTCTACGGGCGTGTGCCATGTAGGACCGCGCCGGGTCATACACGTTTTGTGACCTCCCTGCCATCGCAACATGTACCATGTGAGCTGTTTTGTCCGAGACAAGAAACTTAATCCTCGGAAACCTCTCCGAATTGCATGAAAAAGCCGTTGCAAGACCTCTCCCCAACCCCTTCTTCATCGTTCTTCGCTCGCCGCGGCTTGATTGCGGCCCTTGCCGCCACCCCCGTGCTTCCCGCACTGGCCCAGTTCCGGGTCGAGGTGTCGGGTGTCGGCGTGACGCAGTTGCCGATCGCGATCGCCCCGTTCCGCGGCGAAGAGTCGTCGCCGCAGAAGATCTCCGCCATCGTGCTGGCCGACCTCGAGCGCAGCGGACAGTTCAGGGGCGTCGATGCCTCCGGCCAGTCGCTCGATGAAGGCTCGCGCCCCGACCTGAGCCTGTGGCGCCAGCGCACCGCCGATTCGCTCGCCGTGGGCAGCGTGACACGGCTGGCCGACGGCCGCTTCGACGTCCGCTTCCGCCTCTGGGACGTGGTCCGCGGGCAGGACCTGGGCGGCCAGAGCTACACCGTCCCGCAGGGCGACCTGCGGCTGGCTTCGCACCGCATTGCCGACTACATCTACGAGAAGCTCACGGGCGAGAAGGGCATCTTCTCGACCCGCATCGCCTACGTCACCAAGGGTGGCAGCCGCTACACGCTGTGGGTGGCCGATGCCGACGGCGAGAACGCGCAGGCCGCGCTCGCCAGCCCCGAACCGATCATCTCGCCGTCCTGGTCGTCCAACGGCAGCCAGTTGGCCTACGTGTCCTTCGAGTCGCGCAAGCCGGTGGTCTACGTGCACAACGTGGCCAGCGGCCAGCGGCGCCTGGTGGCGAACTTCCGTGGCTCCAACAGCGCCCCGGCCTGGGCCCCGGACGGCGGCACGCTCGCCGTCACGCTGAGCCGCGACGGTGGCTCGCAGCTCTACACCATCTCGTCCAGCGGCGGCGAACCGCGCCGGCTCACGCAGAGCAACAGCATCGACACCGAGCCGGTCTATTCGGCCGACGGCAGCACGATCTATTTCGTCAGCGACCGCGGCGGTGCGCCGCAGATCTACAAGATGGGCGCCAGCGGCGGCAACCCGACCCGGGTGACCTTCAGCGGCACCTACAACATTTCTCCGTCGGTCAGCGGCGATGGCCGTTGGCTGGCCTACATCTCCCGTGTGGGCGGGGGCTTCAAACTCCACGTGATGGAGTTGGCGACCGGCAATGTGCAGGCGATCACCGACACCACGGCCGACGAGAATCCAAGCTTTGCACCCAACAGCAAACTGATCGTCTACGCCACCAAGCTCCAGGGCCGCGAAGCCCTCATGACCACGACGCTGGACGGCAAGATCAAGGCGCGACTGGCGGGGCAGGCAGGAGACATCCGGGAACCGGACTGGGGTCCGTTTCAAAAGCAATGATTAACTTGAGGAGTTCGAAATGTTGAAACGTACGATTTATTCGTTGGCCATCGTGGCGCTGATCGCTGGTTGCTCGTCGGGCACCAAGCTGAACGAGGCGCCGGTGGTCGACCGTGGCGCAGGCCAGGGCTCGGGCGGGGCCGCCAGTGGCGTGGCGCCGGTCACCATCGACCCCAATGCGCAGAACGCGCAGGGCCCGGTCGGCGTGGCACGGATCATCTATTTCGACTTCGACAGCTACACGGTCAAGCCCGAGTTCCAGCAACTGATCGACGGCCATGGCCGCTTCCTCAAGGCCAACCCGAACCGTCGCGTGTCCATCGAAGGCCACACCGACGAACGCGGCGGCCGCGAGTACAACCTGGCGCTGGGCCAGAAGCGCTCCGAAGCCGTGCGCCGTGCGCTGGTGCTGGTCGGCGTCAACGATGCCCAGATCGAGGCCGTGAGCTTCGGCAAGGAAAAGCCGGCAGCCCAGGGCAGCGGTGAGGACGCGTGGGCGCAAAACCGCCGCGCCGAGATCACCTACCGTTGATGATGATGCGCGGCGTTTCATTGCGGGGCGCGGCCCTCGCAGCCGCCTTGCTGTGCGCCTCGCTCGGTGCGCAGGCGGCGCTGTTCGAGGACGACGAGGCGCGGCGCGCGATCCTCGACCTGCGCCAGCGGGTCGAGACCATGCGCTCGCAGTCGGAGCAGCGCCAGAGCGAGGAAAGCGCACAGCTGCGGCGCAGCATGCTCGACCTGCAGAACCAGATCGAGCAGATGCGCGGCGACCTGGCGCGCATGACCGGCCAGAACGAGCAGCTCACGAAGGCCGTCACCGATCTTCAGCAACGGCAGACCGATGCCGACGACCGCCTCAAGAAGAACGAGCCTTCCAAGGTCGCTGTCGACGGGCGCGAATTCAATGCCGATCCCAAGGAGAAGGCCGACTTCGACGCCGCGCTCGGCATCTTCCGCGCCGGCCAGTTCGCGCAGGCACAGACCGCGTTCGCCGACTTCGTCAAACGCTATCCGCAGAGCGGCTACAACGCTTCGGCGCTGTTCTGGCTCGGCAACGCGCAGTACGCGACCCGCAACTACAACGAGGCCATTGCCAACTTCCGCTCGATGCTGTCGCTGGCGCCCGACCATGCGAAGGCGCCCGAAGCCGTGTTGTCGATCGCGAATTGCCAGATCGAGCTCAAGGACACGCGCGCGGCGAAGCGCACGCTCGAGGACCTCACCAAGGCTTATCCGCAATCGGAAGCGGCACAGGCGGGCCGCGAGCGCCTCTCGCGCTTGCGCTAGGGACGTGACTGCCGCGAGCACTGTCGTCGCTGCGGGCGACGCCGACCTGGCCCGCCGTTTCGGCGGCCTCGAGCGCCTCTACGGCGTGGCGGGCGCGGCGGGCATTCGCGACGCGCACGTGCTGGTCGCCGGAATCGGCGGCGTCGGCTCGTGGGCGGTCGAGGCGCTGGCACGCAGCGGGGTGGGGCGGCTCACGCTGATCGACCTCGATCACATCGCCGAATCCAACATCAATCGCCAGATCCACGCGCTCGACGCGACCGTGGGCCAGGCCAAGGTGGAGGCGATGCGCGATCGCATCGCACAGATCAACCCCGCATGCCGGGTGCTGGCGCTCGACGAATTCGTCGAGCCGGGCAACTGGCCGGCCTTGCTGGCCGCGGCGCAGGAAGCGAACGGGCCGGTGACGGCCGTGATCGATGCCTGCGACCAGGTCAAGGCCAAGTTGGCGATGGCCGCCTGGGCGCGCGATTCCGGTGCCGAGTTCGTCACCGTGGGCGCGGCCGGAGGGAAACGCCTGGCGCACCGGGTCGAGATCGACGACCTCGCACTGGTGACCCACGATCCGTTGCTGGCGCAACTGCGCCAGCGTCTGCGCAAGGAGCACGGCGCGCCGCGTGAAGGCCGCAAGATCGGCATCGCCTGCGTCTTCAGCCGCGAGAGCGTGGCACCGCCGGATGCCTCCTGCGCGATCGAGGGCGATGGTTCGCTCAACTGCCACGGCTACGGTTCGGTGGTGAGCGTGACCGCAACCTTCGGCCAATGTGCGGCGGGCTGGCTTCTGGATCGGATTGCTCGGAATGTCACGCTATAATTTCGGGCTTTGCCGGACTCGACGCCGGTTGGAAGAAGAATAGAAGCCAAGAAGAAATTGTGAACGTGGGACGTTAGCTCAGTTGGTAGAGCAGCGGACTTTTAATCCGTTGGTCACTGGTTCGAATCCAGTACGTCCTACCACCCATGAGAGCGCACGCCGTAAGGGCGGGGCGCTCTTTTTTTTATAGCGGCGTTTGCCTATGAATTAGGCACTTTGCGGAACACACTTCCGCAAACATGCATTTCATCGAAGCGGTCGCACCTTCTTCCCCACTTTGTGGCGGATGTAGGTTGCGGTCATGCCTTCGGTCGCATGACCAGGCGGCGATTGCGCATCGCGCGTGCCGCGCTCATCGTCAATTTCTGTCGCCGCTTTCGCGCGTAGATCGCGGAACTGAAAATTCGCCTTCGGCACATCAGCCGCGGCGCGCGCGTCATCGAAACGGTCTCGGAGCATCGCTTTCGTCAGCGGCTTGCCCTCCTCATTGACCAGCAGCGCCATCGCGTAGATCTTGCGGTCCGCCTCGATCGCGCGCTTGAAGGCGCGGATCTCGATGACGAGGTCGGCCAACAGGCCTTCAATCACGATCCGCAGCTTCTCCTTCGTCTTGCCCTGGCGAAGGCGCAGGATGCCGCCCGGTACCTCTCCCTGGGAGGATCGAAATGAAAACGAAGGCTGCAACCGAGTACGGCGGGCCCACGAGCAAGGTCGCGCGGAACCACCAGGCAGAACGATCGTGCGCTCAGCTTCTCGGGCTGATCTCGGGCATCACGGCAGACGGGCATCTGCACGATCTCGAAATCCGCGCCAAGATCGACGCGGCGATGAAGCTCAGGGAGGGCGGATATCCGATCTTCATTTTGGATGAGGACGCTTGGCGCGCTGGCCTCGGGTCGCAGTAGCCAACGACGATCTCCCTCGCCAACTTCACTACGGAGAGATGGGAGTTCGCCCCTCAGTCATTGCGACTCAGTTGGGCTGTGGTGCGCTCTTCGACGTGCCGGCGCCATTCGCGCCGACCGATCAACGAGAAAACCACCAGCGCGATCGCCGAGATGGCCACTGCGATGAGCGTCTCCAGGCTGCCATCGCCTTCGTCGGGGCTGGTGTCGAACAGCATTTCGAACCATTGCGGCTCGACGATCGTGGCAATACAGGCGATGGCGCTCAGGGCTGCGGCGACGAGTGCGGCGACGAGGCGAATGCGGCTGGTCATGGTTCCTCCAAAGGGTGCGGTGCGACAGCCCATCAGCGACCGGCGATTTGGCGCAGGGTCGCCTCGATCGTCGAAATGTCCGTCGTCTCGAGTTCATGCCGTTCCGCCAGCGCCTCCAACAACGCGTTGATCGGGCCGCGCGGCGGGACTCTGTGCAGCTTGCCACCGATCAGGACCCATCCGCCGCCGTCCTGGACAACGCCGGCGAGAATCTGCGCCACCAGATCAGGGATGTGCGGGGTCCGGATCCTCTTGGTCGAGACGACGTTGCTGAACAGCTCCTGCACTCCAGTGCGCGTGTCCGTCCAGAGTAGCGCGAACGAGTCGCCGCCGGCGTCCATGCCGAAGTACTCGCCGATGAAATGGACGTCCGGGTCGCCATGAGAGAACGGCGCATTCACAAGCGGATCCCATGGCTGATCGGTGACATCGGCGAATTCGTTGAAGCTGGCACCGAAGTCCCACGACGCGGCAAGCTGCACGTTGATCAGATAGTTCCCGAACCAGTTGCCGAGGACGTAGAAGGAGCAGCCCACGATGCCTGTGGCCGACGTGCAGGCGACGCTCGGGTGGAAACACTGGGAATCGCCGTAGCTCACGTTCGGCAGAAGCGCCTGGCCTGCGGCAGGCCCGTCCCAGCTCAGTCCGTTGTCGCGCGAGCAACGAAAGTAGATGCGGCTGCGTCCCTCCCGCATGTCGGCCCACGTCACCACTACGACTTTCCCCGGCGCTGCACAGCTGCTGACGATTGTCATGACGCGAAATTTGGCGTGGTCGAAGTGTGGCCAGCCGTGAGTGATAGGCAAATGGCCACGCAAACTGACGACGCCGTCGACGACGGTGTGCTGCGGCTCGAACGTCGCGCCGCCGTCGGTCGAACGAAGCGACTTGATGGTGCTGCTCGCATCATCGTGCCAGAAGATATGCAGGGTGCCGTCGGAGGCGATCGAGATGTCGGGGGCGAAAGCGTACGACACGAGGGTGCTGCCTGGCGGGTCACCGCCCTTGCCCTTCCAAGTGGCACCATGGTCGGTTGACCGTGCGAAACGCAGCGGCGACGACGCCGCCCAGACGACGTAGACGTTGCCCCGGTATGGGCTCGTCGCATTGTTGTCGCAGAGCACCCATTGCTTGTCGTCGGTGGTGTCGGTCGTCAGGCGCATCGGTGGTTGCCAGGTGATGCCGCCATCCGAGCTTCGGTACACCGCCATGCCGAGGCCGGTCAGATCGGTCGGATCGAACCTCAACGGCTCGCCGACCAGGAACGCGTTGCCAAAATCGTCGAAGGCGACGGTCGGATCGGTCATTCCGTCCCAGCCATTCTGCAGCGGTAGCTGCGACTCGTGCCAAGTGAGGCCGGCGTCGAACGTGTAGATTGGCCCGAGCTTGAAACGGTACTTGGCAGGGTCGATGAATTTCTTCGACGCGCCGATCATGTTCTGTTCGTTGAGCGGGTTGATCGCGATGACCGATTCGCTACGCGACTGGACCGGTGTGCTCTGAGTTGCCTGGCGAGGCTGCCGGCGAAACAGGCCGCTTTGAACAAAGTTGAGTGCCCGACGGTTGGCGAAAATGTCGCTGAGGTGCCTCCCCAGGGCCAGGTCGTCAAGGTGGAGAAAATCATCATCTTTCGGCATGCTGAAAGTCTCCCTTCACCTTTGGGTGATTGGCGATTGCGAACGCTCCCTCTCTCCCTCCCTCCCTCCCTCCCTCCGGATACGGGAGCGATGCCGCGTGACCGCAAATCAGCCTAGCGCGACATGAAGAGCGATGAATCCTCAATCGTGTGGATGACGGCGACAACGCCGCTCGGCTTTGCGCATCTGGCGCTGCCCTCGGAGTCGTCGTACGTTCTAGAGGACGCAGCACCTCCGCCCGTCGCCGCATCGAGAGGGATCATCGATCTTGTGGATGTGGTTACGGAGGTGGAAGCCGAGAATCAATTCGCCACCACGTCTGGAGATTGCCATGTCGATTGGCGATCGTGTGTTAGCGAGTCTCGGACAACTGTTCTCCAGTCCTCTCACCCATGACCGGTTTCGTCGGTGGAAGACGGAGGAGCAGGCCTTTTCGAATGTCTTCGACGACTGCGTGCTCGGCGAAATCTTCTGGCGCAAGGGGATGGGGCGACCTATGGCGGCAAAGCTGTCCGATGGATTCTCGATCAGGTCTTGGCGCACTACGAAGATGCTTGTTCCGACACCCGCCGGTCTGACTTCGACCTGGATCAAATCCCCCCACGTACCGAGATGGTGGGATGGAAAGGACGATGCCAGTTATTGGCGGGTGCCCTACCTTATTTCCGATATTCCGTTCGGTCACAGGAAGGACCTCGTCTTCGGC
Organism: Variovorax sp. M-6; assembly: GCF_052114385.1. Lineage (NCBI taxonomy): Bacteria > Pseudomonadati > Pseudomonadota > Betaproteobacteria > Burkholderiales > Comamonadaceae > Variovorax > Variovorax sp. M-6. Next base: position 65,020 of record NZ_JBFREQ010000032.1, read on the forward strand.
GACTTTGACGAGACGACCTTCGTCATTCCCGAGTTGGAAGACTTGCAGTGGGATGTACCGGGTGGCGCCCAGGGCATCGGTTTTTCAGGGGCCCGCGTCTTCGAGCCTCGAGATGCGGTGTTCGTGAAGGAACACGGTAGCGTCCACATGTCGTTTGAGGTTGTGCCGCGAATCTTGCAGGTTATTCAACCGTAGACCCATTGCCAGACTCGTGGCTCGGCGCTTGCTGGCTCGCCGATCTTGTCTGCAACCACGTTCAGGTACCCGTTCACACAGGCGGTCAGGCGCTCCCCGAAATCGAACAACTGGTCGACGGTCGAGATCGCACAGTGGGTCGACTCCTGCTGCGAAAGGCGAACCGGCGGCGCCCCCGCTGGCTGTCAGCCTGATCTTCATCGGTGCGGCCCTCACGCTCATCAGCATGGTGCGCTCGAAAGCAGGCGCCCAGCTGTAGCTCTGGCCTTCTCTTGGTTCCTGCGCGGGTTAACATCCCGCGCCCCCCATGCCCAAGAAAAAGAAGCCACGCAAGCGCAGCAGACCAGCCACCAGCGGCATCGCCGTCATCCTGCGCCGCACTGCGGTCTGGCTCATCACCGCCGGCGCCATCTCGATCCAGGCATCAAGCTGCGGATTCCTGCCGACTCCATCGCCGCCATCCGCTTCCTCCACAGAGCGTTCTGGTCCGACCACCCCCACTCAGTTTTCAGACTGTCGCCAATTCTTCGCTGGTGGTGTCGCGCCATCGGTCCCGAAGGCCCCCATGGACCGCGAGCTTTGCTACGAGGCCTTTGCCATCCTGCACAGCGGCAAAAGCAAGACTCCGGTGTTCGTCGCCGAGCGCCTCACCCGCGCAGGGATCGGAAGCGCCAACGAGAAGCGCACCAACAAGTTCTTTGCGGACGCCCGGCTGCCGCGCAGCGAGCGCGCGGAGCTGAGCGACTACAAGGGCTCTGGCTATGCTCGTGGACACATGGCCCCGGCCGGTGACATGTCGAGTCCGGCAGCCATGGCGCAGAGCTTTTCCCTGGCGAACATGGTCCCGCAGAACTCGACGCAGAACTCCGGCGCCTGGGCCAAGATCGAGCAAGACACACGTCGGTATGTGCTGCGCGCCAAGGGCAATGTGTTCGTGATCACGGGACCGGTGTTTGGCCCCGAAAGCCAAGCGGTCGGTGCCAACCGCGTACGGGTGCCCACACACCTGTTCAAGCTGGTCTATGACGAGAACACGGGCAAGGCCTGGGCGCATTGGCAGTCGAATTCGGAGGACGCACGCGCCGGGCGGCCCATAAGCTACGGTGAACTGACGCAACGGATCGGCATGGAACTGCTACCAGGGGGCGAATTGCGGTGAGCTGGTCGCTGGGGTTGACGTGGAAGAGGAGGGCAGACGGCTACTTGTGCTGGCGGACGGGTCGCCGGCGTCGGGGACTATCTAGAAGTTTCCAGGCAAGGTCGAACTCCCCTACCAGCGCCGACCGTCCAAATCGCTACTTTCCGGGAGCCCAGCGTGCGGCCTCCGCAGTTCAAGTCCCGTAAGACAGCGCTGTAATAGCTGTCAGCCGGACGGCATCGCGCGCCTCACATGTAGTGACTCCAACCAGCTTTGCGCATCTGCTCTTCACCTTGCGCAGTTGGGTTCGCTAGCGCACAGACCCCCCATTTGAAGCGTGCTACCCTGAAAACCCTTCGGAGGCCAATCTTCGTGCTCTTGGTCTGGCCCCAACGCCTCCTCCGTCTTGTCATCGCGCACTTCCCTTCAGCTAGGTGCCATGAACATCTACCCCGTTCGCACCACGTCGCCCTCGGCACCCCCTGAATGGACGATCGAGTTTTGCTACGAAAACTCGGGCTCGATCTCCCAGTGCATCTGTGTCATCTTGCGAAGCGGGGAGGAAATGTGCCGGCTTTCTGTGGCCCGCGACCAAGGTGAATGCGCCCAGGCGAAAGTGGCGGAAAGCGCGAGAGCTTGGATCGCCGAATTCCTGGCGCGTCCGGCCGAATACATGCCGGAGGGCTACCCCACGCCTCGGCCGAGCGCGACGGCCGCCCCATGAATGAGGTAGCGGTCAGAGCTTGAGCTGCACGCGCCGCCTTGCGCAGCCCACGTCACGGTCGACAAGGCCGGGACGTGATGTCCGGGCGACAGACAGAATGCGGCGGGAACTAGCGCCGTCCTTTACCAATCCACCCGCCTGAGCGTCGGCTGTCAGGCGTCACGATCTTCCGCTCCGGGCCCGAAGCGGAAGTTGCGGTCCCGCGGAAGCAGACGTTCAGGGAGGACGACGGCTTCGTGCCCTATGCGGACATCGATGAGTGGCAAGAGCGGACGTTCAGTACGCACGGCGGCTTCGTGCCCACGGACAAAACCGCTGCCGCGGTAGCCCGCCGGGGGCTGGCAGTCAGTCGAGCTTTGCGTCGGTGAGGAAGTTCGAGACCAAGTCGGCAATCTGGACGTTGTTCAGGTCTGACATCAGGAAGTGCGTGTTGCCGCGAATGCCAATTTCTGGGAGGTGCACCAGTCGAGCATTGCCGCCACGCTTGTTGACCGCATCCACCCAGAGGCGGGCCATCGCGAGTCGTACGCGCCAGTTGTCTTGGCCTCGCTCTGGCGTTGGCTCTGTCGAGAAGTTGTCGCCGTAGTAGATGACGATGGGAATGCGCGCGAGCTTCTGAAAGTCAGCCAGTGGTACCGCCTCTGGCGTGAGCGTGCCGGCCGCGCTCGGCATCGGCGGAGGCAACTCGCCCTGGGGGAAGATGAACCCGCTCCCTGGCTCGAACGCGACGACTGCCTTGACGTTGGCGCTTTTGATGGCAGTCAGCCAGCCCGGGCCTCCAGCCTGGGAATGGGTGAACAGGATTGCGGGACCTGTTTTGGCGAACAGTGCCGCCATCGCATCCGAAATCACGCCTGCGTCGTATGGCCCTATGTCAGGCGTGACCGACCTGAAGAACTGGTTCAACGTCTCCGGCTTGCGGTCGAACTGGAGATTGTCAAAATACTTCGGCCATTTCCCGATGCGGAACTGGTCGAAGAACAACTGGTCATTCGGAGTGGGCTCGACGGTCTTCGCCACCGTACTGCTGCCAGCGCGCCCGCGGCGCGGCTGGTCGACGAGATAAACCGAGTAGCCGCGGCGCAAGAACAAGGTCTGGAAGCCCTCGCGGCCGTCCGACGTGGTCTCCCAGCTGCGCCCCGACTGGAAGGCGCCGTGCAGCATTACGATGGGCAGCGACCTAGCGTTCTGCGGCACCTGATAGAAGGCATAGAGGTGGTCGCCATGGAAGCTCTGCCCAGCAGCGGTCGGCTTGTTGTTGTCATAGGTGCCCGGCGTTTGCACGACAGCTCCTCCGACCGCAAAGCTGCCTTGGCTCTGAATCGTCAGAGCTCCCGCCGGTGTGGCGGGCATGTTGGGCTGGATGGCGCAACCGGCGAGCAAAGTAGTCATGACAGTCGCAGCGGCGGAGAGGGTGCGAGGAAAGTTCATGTTTTTCCTTTCGAAGCGGCAGCGAGCGCTTGTTGGAGTGCGGCAACTGCGCGTTTGGCGGCCTCAGGGTCGCCTCGCTGGGCCAGAAGCTCGGTGAGCTGCCGTAGCTGGGCAGCACTCAGCCCCACTCGCAAACTGGCCGACATGTGTGAGCGCAGTTGAGCCTCTGCGCCTGGCGTTGCAGCGAGCGCGCCGACCGTGGCAAGTTCGCGGCTCTGCCAATCGAGGTTGTCGCGCTCGAAGACGTCGCCGAACAGATGGGCCTGCAGGAACTGGTTGATGACGGGAGCGAAATCGAACACCGGGCCTCGGACTGGTCCGCCCGAAATCTTCGTCTGGTTCTCCTTGCCGACCTTCAGCAATTCTTGGCCCGTCACAACAGCCCGGCTGGGTTCCCGGCCGAGCGCATCCTGGACTCCACGCTGCTTGCGCGCCTCCACGACCTTCAACAACTCTCCCAGCGCATTGAGACTTCTTGGAAATCCCGCGTAGGCATACAGCTGCACCAGGATTTCCTTGGATTCGCTGACCGTCATGCCCGCGTCCAGACCTTGGTTCAAAGCAGCGTTGAGCTTGGGCATGTCGCTGACGGACACAAATGAGGCGATGAGCGGCATCGCTTGCTGCTTTGCCGTTAGCGTCTCTGAGCCGTTGGATGGCTTGGTCATAGAACGTTCCGCGAGAGCGCTTTGCCCCGCAGGGCTCGAAGCCCCAACGGCGGGAGATAGAGCAAGAAGACCGGTGCTAGTCGACGCAGCCAGGTAGTCGTTGTCGCTGACCTTCTCTAGCCAGTCCACCGACTTGCCGTTGTCCTTCTCAGCGATGGCAACGTGTGCCATCGGGCTCTCTGGACTTGCGCCGTGCCAGTGCCGCACATTCGGGGAAATCGTCACGACGTCGCCTGGACGGATGGCCTGGGCCGTCTGCCCTTGCTGTTGCACCAGCCCGACACCGGCTGTGACGATGAGCGTCTGTCCCAACGGATGGGTGTGCCAAGCTGTACGCGCTCCCGGCTCGAAGCTCACGGTGGCACCGCCAGCTCTGGCCGGCGGCTTTGCCTCGAACGGGGAGGAAATGCGAGCCACGCCAGTGAAGTTCTCGCTAGGAGCGATGTTCACAGGCGACGTCGCGGCCGCGCGGACTTCGACAAGTGGACCGCTTGGCGTCGACGTCTGCGCGCTGGCAGCGAAGGCGGTGCTGCATAGCGCTAGACAGAGAGGTAACTTCACTGGAGTGCCTCGTGTTGTGATGGGATACCGCGACCGGGTCGCACGCTGAAAGTCCAGGACGCCGGCAAGGCCGGCCCATGCAGCAATTGCGTCGAGAAGAATCCGAAGCCGGCTAGACCGTCCAGGAAACGCACCCGGGGCGCTGCAGCCGGACGGTCAGGATGCCGCAGTGACGTTGTCTCACGTTCAGACATTGAGCTTGCGCTCGGCCATCCACTTGACGATGGCCGGGTCCCGATGCGAGAAAAAGCTGCTGGTTGCCGTGTCCAGCTTCGCGATGCGAGCCATGTCGCCGTCGTCCAGCTGAAAGTCGAAGACGTTCAGGTTCTCTTCCATGCGCTCCTTGCGGACGGATTTCGCGAGAGCGACAACGCCACGCTGAACCAGCCAGCGCAGGACGACTTGCCCCACCGACTTCCCATACTTGCTGCCGATGGCCGCCAGCTCCGGGTTCGTGAAGAGGTTGTTCTTCCCTTCCGCGAAGGGCGCCCAAGCTTCGGCTTGCACACCGTTCTCGCGCATGAACGCCACGCTTTCCTCCTGCTGGTGGAAGGGATTGATTTCAATCTGGTTGACCGCGGGCGGCACTTCGTTGAATGCCTTGATGTCCATGAGCCGGTCCGGCTGGAAGTTGCTCAGGCCGATGGCTCTGAGCTTGCCGGCCTTGTAGGCCTCTTGCATCGCTCGCCATGAACCGTGCACGTCGCTGTACGGTTGATGGATGAGGTAGAGGTCGAGGTAGTCCAGCTGCAGCTTGCGAAGCGACTTGTCGATGGCAAGGCGCGTCTTTTCGTAGCCCGCGTCCTGCACCCACAGCTTGGACGTCACGAAGATTTCTTCGCGAACGACACCGCTCGCGCGCAGGCCCAGGCCGACTGCCTCTTCGTTCATGTAAGACGCCGCTGTGTCGATGTGTCGATAGCCGGCCTCAAGTGCGTTGATGACGCTACGCTCGCATTCCTTCGCATCAGCAATCTGAAAGACGCCAAAGCCGAGGATTGGCATCTGGATGCCATTGTTCAAAGTCACGTGTTGCATCAGGACTCCTTTGCCCGAAGGGCCTTTTATGGTTGAAGTGGGCGGAGGTGAACGCGCCGAACTCCGCGTGAGGCTAGCGAGCGAGCTTCGCGCTCCTTAGCCAGTCAGTCACTTTGTCCATCGTCTGTCGCTCCTGGTCGGCTTGCATCGAGAACCCGCGCTGAAGCACGGCTTTCGGTGCATGCCGTTCGATGACGGCCTCGCTTTCGCCGAGGCCATAGCCACCGTGCGTGATGAAGGGAATCAGCGTCTTGCCTGCCAGGTCGTGTTTCGAGAGAAAGCTGCGGATGATTGGAGGTGCCGTCTCGCCCCAGATGGGAAAGCCGAGAAAAACGGTCTCGTAGCCGGCGATGGCGGCGTTCAGCCGTTCCAGCGCTGGTTCAACGCCCCGGTCGCGTTCGACTCGAGCTTGTTCCACCGTTGCCAGGTACTCCTCGGGATAGGCAACGGCTGGCCGAATCTCGAAGACGTCGGCTCCGGTGGCCCGCTCAAGCAGTCCAGCGACGACACGCGTGTTGCCCGTGCGCGAGAAGTAGGCCACGAGTACAGGTGAACGAACTCGCTGCATGCGGCCGTTGTCCGCGAGAGTGGATTGCGCGGCGCCAGCGAGCGGCAGGCTCGAAAGCGCGGCCATCAGGGCTCGACGTGTTGGGTGGGTTGGCGATGCCATGGCGTACACCCGACCTAGCGCCCGACGCGGGCCTTGAGCGCTTCCGGATAGCGGTCCCCTTGAATCTGAATACCTTGGAGCGCTTCCGCGATGTCGCTCAGGTCGCGCGGTGACAGTTCCAACGAGGCTGCGCTGAGGTTCTCGTCGAGCCGGGAGAGCTTCGTCGTGCCCGGGATTGGAACAATCCATGGACCCTGCGCCAACAGCCACGCCAGCGCAACCTGGGCACTGGTGGCGCCCTTGGCGCGGGCGAGCTCGCCAAGCCGGTCGACCAGCACCTGGTTGGCTTGGAGCGCCTCAGGTGCAAAGCGCGGCACGATGCTGCGGAAGTCGTCGCTGCCGAACTTGGCCTCTGCGGTGATGGCTCCGGTCAGGAAGCCCTTGCCGAGCGGACTGAAAGGCACGAAGCCGATGCCAAGCTCCTCGAGAGTCGGCAGTACTTCCTTCTCCGGCTCACGCCACCAGAGGGAGTATTCGCTTTGGAGCGCCGTCACCGGCTGCACGGCGTGAGCGCRCCGGATGGTTTGAACCCCAGCCTCCGACAGGCCAAAGTGCTTCACCTTTCCGTCCGCAATCAGGTCCCTGACAGCGCCTGCAACCTCTTCGATTGGAACCTCTGGGTCGACACGATGCTGATAGAGCAGGTCGATGACGTCCGTTCTCAGCCGCTTGAGCGAGCCTTCGGCGGCAGCCCTGATGTGGTCGGGGCGGCTGTTGAGAATCTGCGGCTTCCCGCCCTCTCCGAACGTGAAGCCGAACTTCGTGGCGATGACAACCCGGTCTCGTACGGGTGCCAGCGCTTCGCCGACGACGTCCTCGTTCAGGTACGGCCCATAGACCTCGGCGGTGTCGAAGAACGTCACGCCGCGGTCTACCGCTGCTCGGATGAGAGAGATGGCCTGCGACCGTTCTGTTGCCTGGCCGTAGCCGTGGCTCAGTCCCATGCACCCGAAGCCGAGCGCGGAGACTTCGGGACCGCTTGTGCCGAGTTGGCGAGTTTTCATGTCGATTCCTTCGCTCTGCCCTCTCCGGGAGTGGAGAACGGCGTGAGGGAAAGTCTAGGAGCCGGATTCGCATGTGAATAGATAGCAAACGGTTGATTGATTGGCAAGCTGTAGCGGACAATGCGCCATGGCCATCAACGAACTCCGTTCGATTTCCACCTTTGTGGCTGCCGCTGAGTTGGGCAGCCTCCGCAAGGCGGCAGTAGCCCAGGGCATCACCCCGCAGGCGGCGAGTCAGGCGCTTGCCCAGCTGGAACAGCACCTGGACGTACGGCTCTTTCACCGAACGACTCGAGTGATGTCGCTGACGGACGAGGGCCAGCGGTTCTTGGAGACCGCGCGACCGGCTCTGCTCGGCCTCCAGCACGCCCTACAGACAGTCAAGCGCACGAAGGAGGAAATCGCAGGCCCTCTTCGAATCGTCGGGCCTCGGTCTACGTTCCAGGCCGTGCTCTGGCGACTCCTGGAAGAGTTTTGCCAAGAACACCCGGCCATCGTGCCGGACGTGCAGTTGGAGGACCGGGTCGGAAATTGGGTGGAGGACCGGGTCGACGTAGGGTTCCGRCTCGGGCCCTCACCGCATGAGGGTGTCATCGCGCGACGGCTGTTTCCGGTTCAGCTCGTCATGTGCGCTGCACCAAGCTACCTGAAAGAGAACGGCATCCCGAAAACGCTCGCGGACTTGCAGTCACACCGCTGCAGCGTCTTCCGCCATCCCGCAACCGGAGCGATAGTGCCTTGGCGTGTGAAGGTCGGAGGGGACCTGAGGGAACTGCCGGTCGTGCCGGCGCTATGCACCAACGATGAGATTTTGGAACTCCAAGCTGTACTCAGTGGCCGGGTGCTTGGTCAGTTGGCAGGGGTGACTGCCGCTTCTTACATCCGTTCCGGACAGCTGACTCCTGTGCTCGGGGAACATACCACTGAGCACGCGAGCTACTTCGTCTACTACGGGAGTCGAAGCTCACAGCCGGCGCGCGCCCGAGCGTTCATCGACCTCGCGGTTCGCAGGCTGGGAAGCAATCCCGAGTACGTCTTGACCGCCAAAGAACTTCGCAGCGGCAAGAGGGTTGGCACGACGTGACACTCTCTGCGTACGTTCTTAGCGGAGCGCCATCATGGCTTGCGCTGTATCGCGGTCGACCAACAGCTCTTCATCATCGTCGGACTTGGCAAGCTCGCCATGCAACAGGGCGTGAAGGCGAATGCAGCTTTGGGCCAGTTGCGTTGTCGAGATGGGCAACGCGCAGGCCGGAGGTGGATGGATGCTTCTGGGCAGTCATTCCCAGCAAAGCGCCCAAGCCTTAGCCGCTCAGGCAGCGCGCAGCAACGCGAGCCGACCATCGGAGCCGGTCCGTAGCCGCCTGCCGAAAGTCCGGTCTTGGGTGCGGATTCAACCGCCGCGCCGAGCGGCTGGTTCTGGGCCGAATGTAGCCGGTGGCGGCCGCGGGTTAGACGGCATTCTTAACTGCCTTGGACGCGACAGCAGTGTGACTGCCATACTATTTCGGACGTGGAGCGCGAAAGCACCACTGTGCCCAACCTAGCATAGTGAGCACGAGGAACGGGTAAGCAAAGAACGGCAGAGGTTCGGACAGCGGCGTAAGGTTTCGGCCCGCAAATCCCTGAAGGGCGGTAGCTGCAAGAAGCAACGCGGCGATACACCCGAGCACGCGCACAGGCAACGGCATGATTTTGGGTGCGCTGATGAGTACCAATGCGGCGGCCCACAGCGCTGCACCCGCGGAAAAGGATGGACCACTAGCTTGGAGTGACATGGCTGAACCAGAGACGACCAGAGCCTGGCCAGCAATGAAGACGAGAAACCCTGCGGCGAGGGAATCTTGACTGCACCGTATGAAGTGAACTGCAAGCAGGGCCGCAGCCACAACGAGAGCAGTGCCATCGATTCCCCACGCCAAGCCCCGCAATGGAGCGGAAGGGACAAAGCTACCCGCTAGGCCAAAGAGGGCGCCGATGATGAGGCAAATGGGCGCGACGGATGATGGACGTTCGTTTTGCAAAATTTCCTCCGTAGTCTGGCCGAAATTTACTGGCGCGCCACGTCACGCACCTTAGGGTGTTCACGAACTAGGCGGTCGCAACGAATGACCGGAGTTGGCCGCATTCTGCCGGAGAGCCCCCGTCTCAGCATGTCCGGGCGGGCTGCCGACCGCTTCAGGCGTCAGTCTGCTCCGGCGGCTGGCACGCCGAGCGGCGAACTCCCATCTGCGGGCACGGGCCTGGAGCCGACATTGCCGATGACTACTGGCAGCCCTTGACGCAGCCCTATTGGAAAATATGCACATGAATCGACGAAATCTAGTGTTCTCCGCCCTGGCCGCAGGATTTGCTCCTGTCGCGCTGGCCGTCCCGCAGTTCCAAGAAAAGACCGAGTGGTCCCACTTCTTCGCAGAAGCAGATGCACAAGGCACGATTGTCATACTTGACGCGCGGGGCAGGTCTGAAAGCACCCTCGTCTACAACGCAKCGCGTGCCGAGCGGCGCTACTCGCCGGCGTCCACCTTCAAGATTCCACACAGCCTGTTCGCGCTCGATGCCGGACTGCTGCGCGACGAATTCCAGGTCATCTCGTGGGATGGCGTGAAGCGGTCCCAGTCGGCGTGGAACGAGGACCAGAATCTTCGCTCCGCGATGAGGAACTCCACCGTCTGGGTGTATGAGCGCATCGCCAAGAAACTTGGCGATGCACGCGAGACCGCCTACATGCGAAAGATTGGATATGGGAACGCGGTCGCCACGGGCGACAAGCCGTTTTGGGTAGAAGGCGACCTCGCCATCTCATCCTTTGAACAGATTGCGTTCTTGCAGCTGCTTTACCGCAATCAACTACCCTTCCAAGTCGAACACCAGAGGCTCGTGAAGGATGTGATGGTCAATGAAGCGGGCTCCGACTGGATACTGCGCGCGAAAACTGGATGGACAGGAAAAATCGGCTGGTGGGTCGGTTGGGTGGAGTGGCCCAACGGCCCCGTCTTCTTCGCCCTGAACATAGATACTCCGAACAGGCTCGGCGACCTTGCGAAGCGGCAGAGCATCACACGCAGCATTCTGCGCTCCATTGGCGCGCTCCCTACGACACCATAGCTTATGGCTCGCAAGTGGAGGGGCACCGCGGAGGTCCGGTCTTGGCCGCATTCTGCCGGAGAGCCAGCCGGGTCAGCATGTCCGGTCGGCTCCACGGCCTCATGCGTCGGTCTGCTCTGCCAGCTCCACCGCGTCTTCGACCTCAATGCCGAGGTAGCCGCACAGTGCTCTCAAGTTTGGGCCCATAGCGGCTGCACGCCGTGGCTGAAGGCAGACCTTCGGCGCAGCCCGGACGTGAACGGACCCACGCCGGCTTCAAGCTGCAGCTTGCCCATTCATTGACGTGACGCAGGAATCGCACCCGGTTCACCAGCGTAGCAGCGCTCAAGCTCGGTGCCTGCCTTCCCGCCGTTATTCAGGGCACTACGTTTGAAGCCTCAGCAACCGGCACAACCCAAGCAGCCATACCACCCGAATCTCGGCGAGCAAATCGATACTTGACTCGGCCATCGCTCAGGACTACTTTTTGCCCTCTCTGGACTTCAAAGGAGATGCCGTGATGGATTTTTCTCGAATCGCATCGGGAGTGTTGCTCTCGGGTTGTGTCGCGCTCGGTGCCAGCTATTCGTTTGCCCAGACGTCGCCGTCAGAGCGTGAGGCTGCGGCCGCCGCCCAGGCACAACGCCAAGGTAAGCTGCCCACCAAGGGCGAGGAGCAGTATCTTCAGAACGCGCTCAAGCGCTGCGAACGCCAGCCGGAGGGGACTGCGCGAGACGCTTGTGTCAAGCGCGTGACTGATGCTGGCGACACCACAACACGGGGTAGTGTCGAAGGAGGCGGGAAGATTCGGACCAACACTATGCAGGTGCCTCCGACCGACGCGCCCAAGAAATGAGGGCGCCACCCGGGCGCGAGACGCCTACAGTGCGGCGACCTGTTGCTGCCGCTCGGTTGAAGGTCCGATTGCTGGCTCATTCCGTCTCGCCGCTGAGCGGTCGGTAGTGGCCGCATCCTGACACAGCAGGCCGCCTGCGGGCCCCTTTGTCTGCGAGCAGGCGGAACTGCCCATGGCTGGACCTCCAGCGATTTCACGTAGGCGTATCGGCCCGTGAAACTGCGGTCCACTTCACCCATCCTCGAAGTTGATTCGCCGCGTTGACACCGCCTGGAAAAACCATTTCGATTAAGTTGACACGCTGCCGCTGGCCGTGCTCGAACGCGTTGAATTGGAAGCCACGGCGAGCGTCTCATCTTGGCCGTGTCCAGACTCAAGCTTCGACGGTAGATGAAGGAGCAAGACGTTCTTTGATGAGCTTGTACTTTTCCTCGGACGTGTCGGCAAGTGCCTGTTCGCGCGATGCGAGCGTGTCGTCGTAGGGCATGGGTTCAGGAAACTGGCTTACCGTCAGGTCCCACTTCACGCCGTCAATCAAGTTGTAAAAATGGGTGCCCCCTGAAGTTTGGGTGCAGAGAATCTCACCACCGAAACAATCCTGTGCGACCAAAGAGGTGATGCTGCAATGATTCTGTGCGGGATTGGACGATGACCACGCACCGGTAGGGCTCGATGTGTCTGCAGACCATACGCGAGCAACTGCCCTATACAAATCGAGCGGTTTTGCGAACGGTCGAATTTCGGAGGGCATGTTTTTCCAAGCTGTTGAAGGTCTGGTTCTGACTGCGGATTCAACCGGTCGATGCAACACACTGATGACTGCCGTAGGCAGAAGGAGTGTTGCAGATGGCTTACCGGACGCGAACCTACTACACAGACAGCCAGAAGGCATTGATGTGGGAGCGATGGAGGCAGGGATGGACCCTGCATCA
>NZ_JBFREQ010000033.1:0-72953 GCF_052114385.1 Variovorax sp. M-6
CAAGATGCTCAGCAGCTTCATCAACCGGGCAGCGCTGACCTTCTCCGCGTTCCGCTCCAGTGCGGACATCGTCTGCTGGGTCACCCCCAGTCGAACGGCGGCCTCGGCTTGGGTGATGCCCGTTTGCTTACGAAACGCCTGGAGCAAGTCGGGCAACTGCTCGGGTGTGCGAACGATGAAGTCAGGCATACAAGGTTTGAGATGTTTTTTCCGTTTACAAACTATACACTGTTTTCTAAATATACGCAGCATAGTTTGTTTTTCACGCTTACAGCCTACCGTTTGTACCGGATCGCAAGAAAAGCCACGACACCTGTGGCGCGAAGACGACCGGGCCCTCCAGATAGCGGCGCGTAGCGGAGTCAAAGTGGGATGGCCGGACGCCCACCGTGCCTTGCGCGATTGCTTTCGAGCTTGCTATTTTGATTTGCATGTATCTCGCATTCGACGCGGCCGCTCCAGCCCACGTATCAACCGGCACCTGCCGAGCGCGATCGGCCGAATCCGGTTTTCTACGAGGTGATCGCCGCCAGAACTGGCTGTTTGCCGGATTACTGCGAGCAGGCAAACGAGCCGCCGCCGTCATGAGCCTGATCCACTTCGCCAAGCTCAACGGGCACGATCCCTACGCCTACATCCGTGACGTGCTGACCAGGTTGCCGAACCATCCCGACAGCCGCATCGACGAACTCCTGCCGCATCGCTGGCAACAGAGCTGACCCGCGCGATCCCCGTCAAGGCGGGTTCACCGGACGCTTACCGTGAAGCTGCTGAACTTGCTGTGAGCGAGCCCGAGCACCTGGGCGACGCAAGTGAGCATGACTTCCAGTGGGTAATGCTTCCGCTTGATCACCTTGCGCAGCGCATCAGTCACGTCTTCGTCCCGTCCTCAATCTCGCATCAGCTTACCAGCGCCGGCTTGCTGCGACAGAACCCTTGCAGCCTATGCGTTCAACGAATCGTCACGGACATCCAAGCGCCTTGCCGAGACGATTGAAAGCGGATAGCTAGCCATCAACCACGGGGGCGCGACGCCATTGGGGGCGCCGTTCGGTGGCACAAAAAACAGCGGATATGGTCGCGAGGGAGGCACGGAAGGTCTGCTAGGAAGGGAAAGTCGTCGAGGTGTATGGTGGTGTCGGAATTTGACCACCGCAAAAGAGTATTCGCGCGAATTGTTGGATTTGCGCGTAGTTCAGAAGTTCGGCCGCCGGAACTCCGGCGGAGCGCGCTGAATTCCGCGACGTCGGCGGGTCAGGTCTGATACGTAGATATCTGGGACTGTTCAAACGATGCTGCCAAACGTTCCATCGACGACGAATCCATAGATCCGCGGGACACGAGGTGACGCAAGCCGCGATCACTTCCGTCCAAGGTCGCGACCCCGAGGAACTTGCGTTGGCGACCTTGGCGTAAGGCGCTGCGTTGCCTGTCGCTATCTCACTTGGGCCCCGTCCGCCTTGTGACTGCCGCGAAGGCCACGCCGACGAAAAGGATGTGGATTGAAGGACCTCGTATACAGCATAGGAGTCCAATGCGGTAGCCCCATTTTGCCCTCGACACGCTGCATACCTCCCTGTCCAATTTGCGAACCGGTCATAACTGGAGCGCATCATGAGACATCGTTGGATATTGATGATGGGGCTAGCGATTTGCCTGGCGGCTTGCGGAACGCCCCGCTCGAGCGGCTCTACGGCATCCAAGAACACCTACGCTGTGCCCGACCTACAGAAGACCATGCCATATCGCGCGCCGGCAGGAACTGGCACTAGCTCAAGCAGCTCGGGAGGTACGACGCGCGCGTCGGGCAATTCAGGAACCTCGTCCACTGCATACAAGGCTCCCCCGCCATCAAACTCCGTAGGTTGCAAACCCGGATCCAGTGTGGTGTACGACACGAGCGGAGCGCGCATGGGGTGTACGGTGAAATAGTCGCCTATTGCGCAATGCTCTGACCTGATTTGTACAAGCCTCGCCCCCCGGGCGTTCGTCCGGGGCTGCAGAAGCCCCCAATCCGCTTCCGTCGCAGGGCTCATCCGATCTCTACGTTGAGGGGTAGGTCCCCGCGTTGGCGTGACATATGAACTCCGCGCCTTCGGCGCGAGTTGCCACCGGGGCGATGCGCATGCGGATCGCATGACATAGAGCGCTGTTGCGGATTCCGGCGCAATTTCCCACTCGCAGCGAGTTGTCCTTTAGCTTGATTAGGAATTCATCATCGGAATTTCCGAGCGCATCGGTCATTGATGCGGTCCGCAAGGCATTGCCGGCTGATTTGTCATACTCTCGCGCCTGAGCGAAGAAGGCCTTTGTCGCAGCGCTCGCCGTATGAGAAACGGCGTTTGCGTTTGCGCAGACAGAATCAGGTTCAGCCCCTCAAGAAAATATAAGGTCTTCTTAAGGTTCTAATAGGCTCTTATTAGCAATCTTGAGAGGAAAAAGTGCTTAGACTGGACATGAATCATGTTTCCCCACCGTAGGGTGACGACGTCTTGAATTTTGCCGGCGCCGAATGCGCATTGAAGGAAGAGGATCTACGATGAGCATTGATAGCCAGAACTTCGAAGTGGCATCGAATGAGCCTGTATGGCGCCAGCCGGGGCCCCATTTCGAACTCCACGTGGAAATTCGAAAGGCGTTGCGCGCGCAGATGACCGAAACGCTCCATTTACTTGGCCGCATTCATGATAAGGACGATGTGGAAGTAGCGCAGACTTGCCAGTGCGTCCAGGACCTGCTGGTTCCCTATGCTGCGTGTGCGGAGACCGCAATCAGCCTGTATCGCCAGATGTCTATCTTCATCGCGAACTACGAGCTTTGCGTACATGACGCCGCGGAACGCAGCTGCCTAGGTCGAACTGCCTTCACCACTCCCATCCCCGCCTTCGACCTCATATGACTGGTCAACCTTTGCTGCTGAGTTTCGGGGCGTTTTTGCTGGACGAGGCCAATGCTCGCCTTTCAAACGGTGAGTTCGTCGTTCCTCTTCCACCGAAGGCTTTCTCGCTGCTGTGCGCGTTGGCCGGCCGGCCCGGGCGACTGGTGGAAAAGGCAACGCTATTGGACGTTGTTTGGCCACGCCAAGACGTGAACGAGGCGGTCCTGAAAACAACCGTCAATCAACTGCGCAGTGCATTGGGAGATGACCCCCGCCAGATGCGCTTCATCGAGACGGTGCCGCGGCGCGGCTATCGATTTGCGGAGCAGGTGACGCATTGCCGCCCGGTTGAGGGCGGAGCGGGTGTGGGCGTGGCACGTGGGCAGGCGTTCGTCATGCCCGATGGACGTCCGGGCAGGCGATTGATAGCACGGGATACGGCACTCCAGCAGCTCGAAGCTTCATGGTTGCGCGCTCTGAACGGGGCCGCGCAGGTGGTGATGATTGCAGGAGACGCCGGCATCGGAAAGACGACCCTGATCGACCACTTCACGAGCCACGTGGGAGAAGTGTTGATCGGCCGCGGCCAATGTGTCGAGCAAGTCGATGCGGGTGCGCCCTACCTGCCGGTGCTGGAAGCACTCAACGTGTTGTGCCACAACTGCATCGGGTTGCCGGCACTTTTGAGGACCATCGCACCTGCATGGTTGGCACAGATGCCCTGGCACATGGCAAGCGATGACCGGCTTGCGTTGCAAGCTGAGCTGGCTGGGACGGGGCCCGGCCGAATGCTGCGCGAGCTTGGGGAGTTGCTCGACTGCGTCGCTCAGACCAGCCCGCTGTTGCTGGTGCTGGAGGACTTGCAGTGGAGCGATCGTTCCACGTTGCAACTGCTGGACTACGTCGCTGGCCGGCGCTCACCGGCCCGGCAAATGATTCTGGTCAGTCTTCGTCCGACCAGGACCGGTGGCGGCACCCATCCGGCAGCTGATCTGCGAACCACATTTCGTCTGCGCGGCTTGGCGAAGGACTTGGCATTGGCACCGTTTTCGGCAACTGAAGTCGGCGACTATGTGGCACAGCGCTTCCCGGGCGTCGTGGCTCCGCGGCACTTGATCCAAACCTTGTACGCTCACACCGATGGTCTTCCTCTGTATGTCGCGACGCTGCTCGATGCCGCGGATCAAGCGGCCCCAGGGCGGCCCCGCGGCATCGAAGCTGCGGCAGATGGTTCGGTCCTGGATTGGTTGTCTTCCCAGCCCTTGCGGGTGCCAGAAAGTCTGGCGCATCTGATCGAACGTCAGATCGAAAGCATGGAGCCGGCGGATATTGCCCTGTTGGAAGCAGCCGCGGTGATTGGCGTGAAATTCTGGACACAGCCCGTCGCGACCATGCTCGGGCGGCCCTTACAGGCCGTCCGCGCGCAAGTGGACGCGTTGACACGGAAGGGCCATTGGCTGATCGCGCTGACCACCGAGCGGCTGAACGACGACACATTCGATGGACGCAGTGCATTTCGCCATGCTCTGTATCGTCATGCCATCTATGACCGAACCGGCCCCGCCGTACGCGCTCACCTCCACCGTTGCGCGGCATGGGCTCTTGAAGCGGCGGCACGGCTGGGGCTGTCGGTGGGGCCAGCGGAATTGGCTGTGCACCACGAGCGAAGTCACAATCTTCCCCGCGCCGTTCGCTATGGCGTAGATACTGCACAACTCGCGATCACTCGGTTCGCCCCGTTCGAAGCAGGGTGCACAGGCGCGCCGGCAACGTAATTGCGCCAATTGCTCGAATGCTGGCCGTCCTCGACGGTGCGGCGGCCGAGCTGAAAGCCAGGGTGGCTGCGGCAACTCCGCTGCTCTGGGCGATTGGCGAAGCGGCGGACATCGCACTAGCCGAGGGGCCCGTGGTATGCCGGGCGGCTCAGCGGAAGGATGGCAAGCGCACGCGAGATGACTGCTACGAGGAGAGCGTCGAAGGTTATGAGTTCCACCTGCGCTGGAGAATGAAGGCCATATGCACGCACGTGTACGCCTATGCGGCCGGCGCCGCGCTGCGTGCGGCGATCTGGACGTCGCGCCGAAAGCTTGAGAACGGCTTGAGCAGTGCGTCGGACCTCGGTGAACGGTTGAACCCGGCAGAGTTCCAGCTTTTCGATGTCAGGTTATCTGCCGCTCGCGCCAGCGAGAGGTTCCGGATCGCACACAACAGGAAGGCGAGGCTCAACAGCCAGGTTGGTCGGCCCTGGCCGTGCCGTTGCGCCGCTGCGAAATGCATGGAGCGAGCCTGCAGGGGATGGCGTGCTCAATGCAGCTTTGTGGCGAATTCATGGCGATGAAGGACTACCGAGAAATCACCGTGCACGCGACCGCCTGAGCCAGCTTCAGCAGCCTTCAGTTGAAGCGGCAGCAGGCGCCTGGCCGGCTTTTGCGTCGTTACCGTTTCATTACGACAGCGCGCGGGCAGCGACTTAAGGTCGGTGCGTGATGACTTAGTCCTTGCTTGCGAGATCGGACGCTCTGCCAAACGGAACTTCGCCTTCGGCCTCCAACGCCGCCAATCCAGACATCCGTCATCACGCATCGAACCGCGAGGCATGGCCGACCTCGCGTTGCAAGGACGGGGTGTCGGCTGCCCCCCAGAGGACAACACATGGAATTTCAGAAAAAGACAAGGCGCGGGTTCATGGCGCTGTCGGTCGCCGCTTTGACCGCTTGCGGCGGCGGAAGTGGAGGGGGTGGTTTGGGTTTCGGTGGTCGCGGTGGCAATGACCCGCAAGGTGGAGATGGCGACGGACAAGCGTCGGCATTCACAGCGCAAGAGCGCTCCGAGGCCACATTGCGCATTCACGACAAGTACGAGGAACTGCTCGCTGGAAAGGTGCCCGAGCCCTTCGAAGCGTTGAAGGCGTGGGCCTTGACCCAGCCGGAGTACGACGATGCCGGAACGGGCGATCTGACCTTGTGGACGCGTTTCAAGGACGGACGATACTTTGTTTACACCGACAACCGCGAACAGTTGAACTTGCCGGAACCGACGCGCGCTGCGCACAGTCTTCGCGCCGACGAAAGAGTTGCGAGCCTGGGTGCTTCGGGAAAACCAGAGATCGCCGAAAGCGACCTGGCAGTCATCCTCTGTGCGGATGACAAGGGTAAATTTGTGTGGACGAACAACTCGCAGCAACGGGTCACAAAGACTTTGAAGGACAGCGGATGGAATCTTCATCCAGACAGGTCTTTCACGATCGACGCACTCATGGGATTGCAAGGGAAGAGCATCGGACTGCTCTACATCGCGTCTCATGGGGCCATCCTCGGTCCAACGGGGAACAAGCAATACGGCCTCTTTTCTGAGACCAGGGCAACCGACGAGAACGAGAAGAAGCACAAAGCGGATTTCGATGACGGCGTGCTCATTTATCACCGCGATCGCGAACTCACGAAGGAGCAGCGTGGCGAGCAGTTGCCCCCGGTGTATGGCGTAACCGCGCAATTCGTACTCAAGCATCTCCAGTTCTCGGATTCATCTCTCGTCGTCTTGTTGGCTTGCATGTCGGGATCTCCGGAATCACAAGTCTTCCGCGATGCCCTGCATCTGAAAAAGGCAGGAACGATCGTCGCATGGGCTGGCAACAGCAACGACCACGGTGCCGAGTCGATGGAGTACATGTTCGACAGGCTCGCTGGTGCCAACGAAGTCGATCCCGGAAAGCCCAACAACCGGGCCTTCAACATGGACGGCGTCTGGGAGTACCTGGGAACAAAATCTACTGCTGAAATCAAACCAAACCTCCTGGTCACGCCGGCTGTCGAAGACGGCAAGACCGACGCATTCATCAAGCGATTCGGCAATGGGTTCGATCTCAGCAACCCCGTGATCTCGGAATTGGAAGTCGACTGGAAGGACAAACTGATTGTTCATGGCAACTTTGGCACCGAAGCCGGAGAGGTCACGGTCGGAGGTGCCAAGGTCGACGTTTCTTCCTGGGCCGACGACAAGCTCGAGTTGACGCTTCCGACCGACAAGTCAGATCCCCTGGGCTCCTTCGGTGAGGTCCGTGTGACGGCGCGAAAGCGCAAGAGCAATCCGCGCGTGCTGACCTCATGGCGCGGCAAGGTGGAGTACACGTTTGAAACGCTGCCTCAACCTGGAAGCACGGGAATGCTGTCCAACGTCATCACCGTGGATCTACATGTGCGTGGCGATGCACACGAAACGCGGCGAAAGGTAGACGGCTCGCTATTGCGCAGCACCCGTCCAGTCGTGCCGGCCTCCGATACCGAGATCAAGTACGAGGCCAAAGGAAAGAACGACGCGGGACTACTCAAGACAGAGTGGAGCGGAAGTGGATCGCTGCCGTTCACGGGCAATGGATTCGAAGGCGGAAACTCCCTCGTGATGTTTGGGAGTATCGACACCGTCGAGCGCGTTTTGAAGGTCAGTCCTGCGGTGGTGAGCCAGGATCTGGTGACCGTTATTACGACTACGTCGACGGGTATACCGACAACCAAAAAATCTTCACTCAGTCTCTGGACGAATGCCCTGGGGTTTACCGCACCGTATGGCGGCGATCTGGTTTCATACGGCACTGCGTTGCCTTTCGGTTTCGGCAGTCCGGACGTGGCGCCCTACGACAAGCAGTTGCCCGTACCGACGCTGCCCGCCAATTCCGGCTGGATGCGAGTGAAGACAACTGGCCTCACGGCATCACCACCGTTCGACGACACGATTGGCCGTTGACGATTTCATGCGGAATGCGCAGCAGCTTGCAGCCGCATGGCGGATCGCGAGTTGCTGCCGAGTCGCGTACCAAAAAAAAGGAAAAGGACATGGAACAAGAATCAAGCGCTCGCACTGGCGCGATCGGGTTCGCGCGCACGGGATGGATCGCGGGCTTCACCGGTCTGGTCGTCGGGCTGGCTTCCTGCGGGGGCGGCGGCTCCGGCGGCGGAGGTTTCTTTCCGATAAGCCAGTTGCAGCAGCAACAGCCACCGCCGCCACCACCGCTGGCCGACTACAAGGTCGGAGGCACCGTGACAGGTCTCGTCGGAAAACTGATCCTCCAGAACAATGCGGGCAACGATCTCGCTATCGGCGAGGATGGAAGCTTCGCCTTTGCGTCGCCTGTGCAGGAAGGCGGGGACTATGTGGTCACGATTCGTGCCCAGCCGCTGTGGCAGTTTTGCGCCGTGAGTAACGGCAGCGGCAAGGTCGCTTCCGAGGTCAACCATGTGAGGGTCACGTGTTCGGCGGCGCTTGCGAAGGTTGTAACGTTTGCGGGTTCCGGGCAACCTGGGGCCGGCAATGGCACCGGCATCGCGGCATCGTTCGATTTGCCGTTTGGGTTGGCCATCGATGCCGAAAAAAATCTCTATGTCGGAGACTTAAGGAGCAACTTGATTCGAAAGGTGACATCGGCGGGTGATGTCAGCACGGTGGCCGGCTCTGGTCAAGGAGGCTCGGACAATGGAACCGGAGCTGCTGCATCGTTCCGCGGACCCTACGGCTTGGCGGCAGACGTCCACGGAAGCATCCATGTTGCCGATTTTGACAACAACCTGATCCGCAAGGTCACAGCCGCCGGTGTTGTTACAACAACGGCAGGTTCCGGTGCGAACGGTTCAGCCGATGGAACTGGCGTAGCAGCAACCTTTTCCAGGCCCGCGGGTGCGGCCGTCGACGGCAGCGGCAATATCTATATTGCCGACTTTCAGAACCACCTGATCCGCAAGATCACCCCAACGGGGGTCGTGACCACATTGGCTGGCTCTGGGGCGGAGGGCGCGACCGATGGAACCGGCGCTCTCGCATCGTTCAAGAACCCTCTTGCGGTGGCAGTGGACGTTCAAGGCAACGTCTACGTGGGCGACTACAAAAACCACCTGGTCCGCAAAGTCACTCCCACAGGCGTGGTTACAACACTTGCGGGCTCCGGGGTAGTGGGGGCCGATGACGGCACCGGATCGGCAGCATCTTTCAGGTACGTCGGCGGCCTGGCCGTTGACGTCAGTGGCAACGTCTTCGTAGCAGACAGTGAGAACCACCTGATCCGCAAGATCACACCAACGGGTGTCGTGACCACATTGGCCGGCTCACGGGGGGAGCCAGGAGCCGACGACGGGGTTGGCACCGCCGCATCGTTCGCGAATCCCTTTGGCATCGCAGTGGACGCTGCAGGCAATGTCTATGTGGCGGACACCAACAACAACCTGATCCGAAAGATCACCCCGATACCCGCGAACTGAACCATCCGATCCGGAATACAGCAATGTCCAGAACCCGAAGACCGGATTCTCGAAGGCTCTGAAATGAACGATATTCATCGTGTGCCCGGACCGCGAGGCGCTTCAATCCCTGGTGATCTGCGCGCCCTGATGGAAAGGGGCGTCTCCGCGATCGTGAGCAGCAGCGGGTTGGCGCGGCTGCCCAGCGTGATGCGCGCGGTTGCCACAGCGCTGTGCACGGACGGCGTCACCGTCTATCTGTCGCGCCCGCAGTCCATGCAGCTGCTGCAGGACATTGGCAGTACAGGGCGCATTGCCGTGGTGTTTTCGGAGCCAATCTCCCATCGCACCGTGCAGGTCAAAGGGACCGGTGCACGCATCCGGTCCATTCGCCCGGACGACGTGATAAAGATTGAGCGCTACCTTGCCTCAATGGAGATTGAAATACAGCAGGTTGGATTCGACCCGGAATTCACCCATGCGATGCTCGCGCATCGGCCGGATGATCTGGTTGCAGTCAGCTTCGTTCCGTCGCAAGCGTTCGATCAGACCCCCGGCGCCAAAGCCGGAGCCTCGCTTTCATCGACCAACGAGAAGGAGGGTCAGGGTGCATAGATCTCCTCGTCCGTCGCTCGCCGACATCCGACCCTGCCTGGAAGGGGCCATACCCGCCGCCATGGCAACGTGCGGTGTGGATGGAACGCCCAACGTCACTTTCATCTCGCAGGTGTTCTATGTGGATGAGCATCACGTCGCGCTGTCCTTCCAGTTCTTCAACAAAACACGTCAGAACATCCTTTCCAATCCGCAAGCAATGGCAGTCGTTCTGCATCCGGTGACTGCTGAATCCTACAGAATCCACATTCGCTATCTGAGAACCGAGACGCAAGGCGCGATCTATGAAGGGATGAAGGCGCAACTTGCGGGAATCGCGTCTCATAGCGGGATGACAGAGGTGTTCGCCCTGCGCGGCTCAGATATCTACAGTGTGGAGGCGATTGAGAGTATCGAAAGCGTTGAATCTCGCGTATCGACCTCGCTGCCACGCGCAAGTCCACTTGGCGCCGTAAGGCGCGGCAGCGAGCGACTGTCCCGCTGCACCGGCCTGGCGGACATGTTGAATGTGACGTTGTCGACGCTTAATGAGTTCCTAGGCGTCCGCTACGCTATCGTCCTACTCTTGGATCATCAGACGCGTCGGCTTTACGCCGTCGCGACTTGTGGCTACATGACCTCGGGAATCGGCTCCGAGATCGCGGTGGGCGAAGGAGTGATTGGCGTGGCCGCCCAGGAATGCACGCCGGTCCGCATCGTCCATATGAGTTTGGCCTATAGTTATCACCATGCAATTCGGAGCAGTTTGCTTGCCGATAGCTCGGTGCCCGCCCTCGAGACGGACATTCCTTTTCCCGGACTGGTAGAACCCCACAGCCAGATGGCGGCGCCCATCATTTCCGGTGGACGCCTGCTGGGCGTCCTTTTCGCCGAAAGCCCTGTTGATGCGCGATTCGACTACCAAGACGAAGACGCGCTCGTATCCTTGGCATCTCATCTGGGTACTGCAATCGATCTTGCTCAGTGCATGTCCGATGCGACCGAATCGCCTGCGCAACAGGGTTCGTCGGAAGCACTTCGATCCAGCCAACAGGCGGCGCTGAAAGTACGGCACTTTCATGCCAACGATAGTGTTTTCTTGGGCGACTCCTATTTGATCAAAGGAGTAGCCGGTGCAATTTTTTGGAAGCTGGTTTGTGATTTCAACGGCAGTGCCCGCACGGAATTCACCAACCGCGAACTGCGCCTGGACCCGAGCCTCGGACTGCCCGGCGCGACTGACAATCTGGAAGCTCGACTTCTGATGCTGCAGCGGCGCCTGGACGAATACAGCGCAGACGTGCGCATCGAAAGAACAGGGAGAGGACGCTTTCGCCTCCTGGTCCGGCGTCCATTGGAATTGATCGATATGACATGCTGAGGCTGGGTCGACGAATCGGCTCAGGCCATCCGTCGTCCCTTTGGTCTGCTCGGTCGGTCGCATCGAATGGAAGAGCCCAGTAGAGCGAGCCGCAGCCACAGCGAAGGTCGCCGCTCTTCGAAACGGTTCAGTTGAATCGAATGACGTCGTACGTACAGGCGGTCTTCCGGAAATCTGGAGAAGAGCAAGGCGATTTCAAGGTTCGTCATTCTCTTTCTGGAGGTTGACTGTTCGTCTAGACGGTATCGGTCGCCCGACCTGGATGAAGCGACTTACCTTGCCGTACTGTGATGTCGCAACCTCTTCAATCAGGCGCTTTAGATCGGTGGCTTGCGCGTGATCATCACGGATACAGCCCGTGGGGTGCATCCCGGGCATTGCCGCATCATTCGGGGATTCCAGCGCTTCTGAGATTCATTCGCCTTTCAAGCAAGGTGAGATTGACGATTTTGTGGGTGCTGTCGATTTACGGCCCTTGGGTGTTGGTCAAGGAGTTGGTCCGGCTGGCGGCGCTTCGCCAACGCTCCTTGTCCATAGCCCGGCGGTGAGGACTCGCAACTCGACGCGCCAGCAGCGGCGGGAAACCCAATGGAGTGGTTGATGCGTGGGGCTTACCGTTTCATTACGACATCGCAAGCAGATCAACATATGGTTCGTTTCTGCGGACACCGCCATTACTTCATGTATCTCGTGAGAAGCCTATGAACATCTACTCCCTCAAAGCTGAAAGTCTCTACAGAAGATTTCAAGTGCAGCCTTGTTTCTCAAACGCGCCAGCGCGCCCCTGGGCATCCTTGCTCCGGAGCACAGCGGGCAGCACTGTCTTGGGCAGCATCGTGATCGTTCTGGCTTCCTGTGGCGGTGGTGGCTCCGACGGGGGCGGTGCATTCCCGATCGTCCCCGCCGCCTCGCCGCAGCAAGAGGCTCCAGCTACTTACACGATTGGCGGCACCGTGGCCGGTCTGGAGGGCGCCAGTATCGTACTAAAAAACAATGCCGGCGACGATCTGGTCGTTACGTCCGATGGCCGTTTCAGCTTCACCACGCCTGTGGTCATGGGCGCCGACTACAGCGTATCCGTGAGTTCCCACGCACTGTGGCAGCTCTGCGCGGTGAGCAACGCCACCGGGAAGGTCGAATCGGAAGTGAGCAACGTGACGATCACATGCTCGGTGGCTTTGGCACAAGTCACAAAGTTGGCGGGAACCGGAAGTCCAGGCTCTGCCAATGGCAACGGATCCGCCGCGTCGTTCAAGTTGCCCTTTGGCCTAGCGCTCGATTCGAGTGGAAATATCTATGTGAGCGATTGGAGCAATCAATTGATTCGCAAAGTTTCTCCAACCAGAGATGTCACGACATTCGCAGGCTCAGGCCAGATCGGCTCGGACAACGGCCCCGCCCTGTCAGCAACGTTCAGCTCTCCATACAGCACCGCTGTAGACAGCATTGGCAACGTCTACGTTGCCGACTACGCAAACAACCAAATTCGTAAGATATCGCCGGCGAGTGAGGTGACGACGCTGGCCGGTTCACTGACGGCAGGATCGAGCGATGGGAAGGGAAGTGCTGCTTCTTTCAGCAACCCCACAGGCGTGGCGGTGGACGCGAACGACAACGTCTATGTGGCTGACTTCGAGAACAACCTCATCCGAAAGATAAATTCACTAGGGGAAGTAACCACGCTGGCAGGGTCGGGAGCCGCCGGATCGAAAGATGGAGTAGGGGCGGACGCGACATTTGATGGCCCCGTCAGCGTGGCGGTGGATGCCCGTGGCAACGTTTATGTGGGCGACTATCTCAATAACATGATTCGAAAGATCACGCCCTCTGGTTCCGTGACGACGTTGGCAGGCTCCAGAACAGAGGGGTCGGCTGATGGCATTGGCAGCGCGGCATCATTTAGCAATCCGGCTGGCGTGGCCGTAGATGCCAACGGAAGCGTCTACGTGGCGGATTCCGGTAACCACCTGATTCGCAGGATTGGACCGACGGGCATCGTCAGGACCTTGGCGGGTTCCGCGGGGCAGTATGGATCTGTTGATGGAACCGGTACTAGTGCATCATTCAAAACACCGTTCTCTTTGGCGATTGACGGCAATGGAACGATCTATGTGGCTGATACGTACAACCATCTCATTCGAAAGATCACACCGACGCCTTCGCTCGAGTTAGGGAAGCTCTAGTGCAAATCGCACCTCCGGTAGGCTGGGGCCTTTTTGAACCGAGGGCGGCTCAATGGTGAAGAGGCTTCCAAAGCAAGGATGAATTGTTCAAATGGCGGCACTTCGAGCCGGACATCATCGTCCTGTGCGTTCGCTGCCGTCTGCGCTACAAGGCCACTTGCCTCGGCTCCTCACATACCTCTCGTCAGCACGCCAGGATCTACGGACCTTGCGAGCGAATCGATTTCAACGCTTCTCGAACTCCGTCACGAAGCGTCTGCATCCACCGAATGATCGTCGGATGAACTACGGACAAACTGTGCTCTTCCGACATCTCTACCAAGTCGCCAAAACTCACCTCTACCGGACTGTCGGTCGAGAAGGCAAGACAGTTGACTTCCGCCTGAACCCCGCATCCTGAAGTGAAGGCGGTAAAGACGTTCGGTCTGACCGGCGCCACGCATTCGCGAAGCCTTCAGGCTACGGAAAAAATTCCCATCAGAGTCCAAACAAGTTCGAAGAACCAACGTTATGACAAATCGAGCCAACACCATATCATCGACCGCAATGAGATACCACGCGTGGCGGACCGCCACCGCGCGCGCTCTGGGCGCCGCCGCCCTCATCAGCCTTGCCGCCTGCGGTGGCGGTAGCGGATCTACGCCATTCATTCCGATGGCTGTGCCTGCACCATCGCCAGCATCACCTGCTCCCGCGCCAACTCCTACCCCCACCCCCTCCGTAGGCTACAGAATCTCTGGCACGGTATCCGGCCTCTCCCCGAACGCGCAACTCACCCTCGTCAACAACGGCACCGACGCGGTATCGGTCAAGGCCAACGGTGGTTTTACCTTCCCCTCAGCGGTGGCCCAGAACGCCAGCTATTCGGTAACCGTCAGCGCGCAGCCGGACGCACAGAGTTGCGCGGTCTCCGGCGGCAGCGGCAGCGGCGTGAGCGCCGATGTCACGGGTGTGAGCATCGATTGTGTTTTCAGAGGCTTCACCAGTACCTTGGCGGGAAGCAAAATCCCGGGTAGTGCCAACGGGACCGGTGCAGCGGCGCAGTTCAATGGGCCTTTCCGCGCTGCGGTCGACAGCAACGGTACTGTGTATGTTTCCGATTACGAAAACCACATGATCCGCAAGATCACCCCCGCCGGCGTCGTGACCACCTTGGCGGGGAGCACGACCAGCGGGAGAGCCAACGGGCTCGGTTCTGCCGCTTCTTTCTTTCACCCCATCGGCGTAGCCGTGGATAGCCGCGGCTACGTGTATGTCGCTGACTCCGAAAACAACTTGATCCGCCGGATCTCCCCTGACGGCCTCGTCTCCACGCTGGCCGGAAGCGGATCGCCAGGCTCTGCGGACGGTACCGGATCGGCCGCGTCGTTCCTTCAACCAGGCGGCCTTGCAATGGATGACAGCGACAACCTGTATGTCGCAGACTCAGGGAACCACCGAATTCGCATGATCACACCCGCCGGAGTCGTGACCACCCTGGCGGGCAATGGCCCTGGGTGGGCCGACGGGACGGGCTCTGCCGCATCGTTCAGGTATCCGCAGGGTCTGGCGCTCGATGGAAGTGGAAACCTCTATGTCTCGGATCGAGACAACAATTTGATTCGCAAACTCACGCCCAACGGGGTCGTGACTACCCTAGCCGGCGACAGGTCCAGCGGCTCGAAAAACGGCACTGGCGCTGCCGCTTCTTTCAATAAACCTTTTGACGTGACCGCGGACAGCAGCGGCAACGCCTATATCGCTGATGGGGACAACCACATGGTCCGCAAGATGACGCCAGCTGGTGTGGTGACCACCCTAGCAGGGAGCACGACCAGCGGCAATGCTGATGGCGCTGGCACCGCCGCGTCGTTCAAACGCCCCATGGGCATTGCGATTGATGGCAACGGTGTTCTCTACGTCGCCGACTTCGAAAACAACATGATCCGCAAGATCGTGCCCTGATCGAGCTTCGATGCGGCACCAAGGTGTCGCGCGATTCCATGTTCGCAATCGGTGCGCGGGGCGCGGCTCATCACGCCCGAGACGACCTGCGGGCGCAGGCCTTGCGTGCTCGATGCAAGTCGACGCAGAGCGGCAGGATGGGGCAGGAACGACGTGCCACCGACCCCATCGACCGAGGTACACGCGGAGGCTCTCGACCAGCCATACGTTGTTTCTTCGGTGGATCGAGTTCGCGAGGCCCCTGGACCCACCGACGCCCCAGACCGGAGCGGTCGGCGTGGTGAATGCCCAGACGATCCAGAGCACGTTCGCCAACGGTCAGTCTAACCAGCCGAGATAGGAACACCGTCATGCCGGGACACGAGCAGGCTGCCGACCATGCTGGCGACGCATACGAGATCCATGCTGATGCTGAGGTTGAACAGTGTCATGGTGAGGTTCGATCAGAGGTAGTAGAGGGAGAAATGGAATCCTCAGTCGAGATCTGATGATGGATTCCGCTCGAACCCGAGAAAGTTCGCGAGAAATGACTAATTCGCACCACTCTACCGGTGCGCGTTGAAATCCGAAAAGGCAACATGCATCGCAATCCGCTCCTTCCCTCGTCTAGCCGAGTCTTCCCCACCAAGGTCCAGGTGGAGTCCTCCTCTTTATCGGCAAGCAAGGTGGTGCATTGCATAGCGATTGACCCGCGATCGCCCTCGGGCATGTCGGCGTGCTGGTTTTCCACTGTACGAGAGGCCGATGGGGAATATCTCAAGATGGCCACCTCGCAAGCCATGGTTACCCGGACGCTTGAGCGCTTCAAGCTGTCGGTGCCGGCCAGTGCGACGCGCAGCATGATCGACGAGCTCGCGCTAACAGCGGTGCAGTGGGATGTGTACCTGCCGATCGTGCGCAAGGCGGGCGATCGGCGCGCCGCGAACGATTCAGCACTAGCGCCGCTGGGCAGATACGAGTTGGGCTGGCCCTACGACGCGGACCCTGAGGTGGGGATCAGGCCGCGGGGGTGAGATGGCTGCGCGCGACGACTCTACGACCGAAGAAATCGCGCTTTCCGGATCCACCAGGACCATCGTCGCCAGGTGGCGAGTGGCGCTTCGGCCTTCAGCCGCTTTTGGAGGATTCTCACGTCGATAGCCCGGCTGGAGCAGATCTGTTTTTCCAACGCGTTGGCATCACCCATCGACGAGTTGCACTTTCGCCTTCATCAGCTCCGTTCCTCCCTTTGACTTGTCGGCATTGAATGCCTTGGAGGGGGGCGTGGACAACATTGCCTGCCCAGCGAAACGAAAAGGACCGCGATCCACCCCGGATGGTTGAGATCGGTCGCGAGTCGCCAATGAAGACGCGCGAGGGTTTTGGCTCTGCGTGGTCGGGCTCCACCTTCCAGCCGCGATCCTCGTGCGCCTTGTGGCCCTTGGAGATGGACTGGTCGCCCTCGCGCGAGAAGGTGTCCTCCTGCAGCCGCAGCAGCAGCGCCTTCTCGCTGCCAGGCACCTGCAGCGACTTGCTCGTGGTCAGCCGGGGCTCCGAGGCGGCGCGGTCGCCCGCGATCTTCTGCAAGCCAAGGGATGGCGCCGCCACCGGCTTCCAGTCGTCGATAAGCAGGAAGTAGCGCCCGTCCGTGAAGCGTGCCCAGAGGCTGCCGGCGGAGGTTCCGGCTTCGCTGAATTCGGGCTGCGCCAGCACCCGGGCCTTGAGCGCCTCGAAAGGTTCGGGCGTCTGCGCGGTGAGCAGTTCCTCGTACTTCTCGGCGATTCGTTAGGTCGCTTCCGAGCGCTGCTCGGACCTGTACTTGCCGCCGACTGCGGTGCCGCCGTCCTGCTGCGTCCCGGTGCCCGTGTCCGTGCTTGTGCCCGTCCCGACGACCGGCCATCCGCCGCCACTGCCGCCGCCGCACCATGTTTCCCATCCCGCAGGATGTCGTCATCAAACGGCAATCGCGGCTTCCGTGTGTGCGCAAAGGCGATTCAGCAGCGCGTGCGCCCGGCGCACGCGCGGCAGCGTGGCGCCGCCTCGGATCCGCGCTAGCGTTGCCCTCCATGCGATCGCGTCCACGGCGCCGGGGCCGCTCAGTTCGCAGCGCAGCAGCAGGGCCCCCAGCGTCTGCCACGCGGCATCCTGGGCATGGCTCTGCGCCAGCGCCAGGTCGAGCGCCGCCTGCGCCCCCTGCGCGTCGTCCATCGCGCTTCGCAACCGCGCATCGAGCATGTGCAACTCGGGCAGCCCCAGCATCTCGCCGAGCTGCAGCGCCCGCTCCAGTCCTGCGTCGAGTTCGCGGCGCGCGGTCGGCCCATCGCACGCACGCAATGCTGCCTCGGCCGCATAGCCATGGACGTGGGTGCATCCTGCCTCCATCCCCAGGCGCAGATGGCAAGCATGCCCCTCGACAATTTCGTTGACCGCCTCCGCGGCCTGGTCACCACCAACACGGCACCGCAACCAGCCTGCGTACCAGCGGACCGGGCCTGCACCCTGGGCAATGTCCGCCTCGTCGGCGAAAGCGCGCACGGCGGCGGCCACCATCGGGACATCTTCCAGCGCTGCGCCCGTCAGTGCCGCACACCATTGCGCCAGCATCCGGGCCATCGGCGCGCCGATGCGCACGGCCCTCTCGCGCGCCAGGTCGATGCAGCGAATCGCTTCGTCGATTTCGCCGAGCTGCGCCAGCGGCAGCGCCACATTGCCCTGCATGGACACCACGGGGTCGATCAGGAAAGGCGCGTTGTCGAGGGCTTCGCCCAGCATGTCGCAAAGCGCGAGGCCGCGGCGCAGCCATCCCACCGCCTCGCGCAGTCGCCCTTGGTAGGCCAGTGCCGGGCCTCGCAGATTGCATGCGCAGACAAAAAGCGCGTCATCGCGATGCAACGCGGCGAGCGCCTCGAGACGATCTGCAAGCTCCAGCGCCTGGTCGAATTCGCCTCGGGTGAAATGCACCCAGCCTAGGCCGCTGTAGACCCATCCGTGCGCGGGTGTGGAAGGCAGCCCGTCGCACAACGCCCGCGCGCGACTCAATGCCCGGATCGCGTCCGGTGCCGCCACGCCCTGGTACTGCGCGAAGGCATGGCCCTGCAACGTCGTGAGAGCGAGCGCGAGCTCGCTGTCTTGCGACGCGCAGAGTCCGGGGTCTTCGGCGAGCAGGGCCAGTGCGCGCGTGGCGAGTTGCGCCGCCTCGACCGGGGCGAAGCGCGCCATCGACAGCCGCCCGGCAGCCAGCAGCTGGTGCACCGCAGCCGGCAGGTCATGGCTGCCTTCGTGGTGGAGCGCCAGTTCCGCGGGCGCGACCGGCAGGCCGAGTGCGGCTGACGCTTCCAGTGCCTGCGCGGCGCGCTGATGCAGTTCGGCGCGCGGGACGGCGCCCAGCCGCTGGTAGAGCACGTGGCGATACAGGCCATGCCGGAACTCGCTGCGGCCGTCGAAGCTGCCGTCTTGCAGGCGCGTGGCAGTCAATGAAAGAAGCCAATGGCCGTTCTTCGCGAGCGCATCGACCTGCGCTCTCACGGCGGGCAGCGGCCGGCCCAGCAACGTCGCCAGCGGCCGGGTCCAGAAGTCGACCCCGAGCACCGCGGCGGCTTCGAGCAGTTCGACGTCCGCGGCGGGCAGCTTGCGCAGCTGGCGCTCGATCAGCTGAAACAGGCTCTCGGGAACCTGCGGCGGCGGCCAGGCCAGCCACGCGAGCGCCGAGACCTCTGCACTGGGAGTGTTCGCCTCCGCAGCATCGAACAGGGTTGCCAGATAGAGCGGCAGCCCGTCGGTGTGATCGTGCAGCGCCTGGGCCAGTCCGGGCGGAGCGGCCTCGCCGGGAAAGCGCAGGGCCAGATAGTCGCCCACATCGGCGGCCGAGAGGGCGGTGAGCGGCAGGTCTTGCGCGAGGCCGCGCAGCCGCAGCTCGGTGCGGAGCTCGGCCGCCGGATGCGTGGATCCGGCCTCGGTCGGCCGCATGCTGGCCAGCACCAGCTGCCGCGCGGTGCCGCGCCGCCTCGCGAGGTAGTCAAGCGCCTGCAGGCTCGGCTGGTCGCTCCACTGCAGGTCTTCGAGCACCAGCAGCAGCGGCCCCCGAGCCGCGACCCGGTCGAGCAGCTCGCCCAGTTCTCGCAGCATGCGCGCCGGACCGGTACCGGCGATTTCACGCGCCAATGCGCAGCGCTGCTCCTGCGGCAGGTGCCAGGGCATCTGCGCCAGCCAGACCGGCGCGACCGCTCGCATCAGTGCGGGCAAGGCCTCGTCCTGCAGGCACAGGGCGCTGAGCGCCTCCAGCCAAGGCAGGTAGGGCTCGCCGTGGCCGCGCTGTTCGACGCACAGGCCGCGGCCGAGCTGAACGCCGGCGCCGCGCGTGCGGGCGAAGTGATCGATCAGGGTGGTCTTGCCGATACCGGCATCGCCCACTACGAGAATCATCTGCGGCCGACCCTCGGCAGCGCGGCGCCACGCCGCGTCGATTCGCTGCAGCGCTGGCGCGCGAGCCACCGGCACAGCGCAGCCCGACGGTGGATCGGCGCTTCTCGCTGCCGCATCGGAGTGGGTGGTTTCGCTCGCAGCGCACGCTCCTGGCCGGCCGATGAAGCGATAGCCCCGGCGCGGCACGGTCTCGATGTAGCGCGGCTCACGCGGATCGTCTTTCAAGACGGTTCGCAACTGGTTGACCGTGGTCTTCAGCACCGACTCGTTCACGTCCTGTCGAGGCCACACCGCATCCAGCAGCGTGGTCTTGCTGAGAAGTTGGCCGGGCTGGCCCACGAGCACGCACAGCAGCGCGAACGCCTTTGGCGGCAAGGAGAGCCATTGCCCGCCCTCCGACAGGCGCGCGTTGGCCAAGTCCAGCGTGTAGGGACCGAAACTCGCCACCAGCGGCCGGATGCTCATCGTGAAGAAGCGAGATCCGTCACGGGTGCGAGGTCTGTACGGGCATGAATCGAAGGGTCGCCTCCAGAGCAGAGACGGCAGAAAAGCGGACCCGTGCGACTATGTCTCAGCCGGCTGGAGATGACCATAGTGCAAAGGAAATAGAGCTCCGCGGGGATGTTCCTTTCGGTTCCACGCGTGGAGCCACAAACCCGCTCGCTAGCGCTCCAGTCGGGAGTCCGGAGTCGTGCGCTAGGAGCGTATTTTGACGGGCGTATTCGGCGTCTCTCCGCGCTACTTCAGCGACGCACATGGCTGCGGATCGACTGCAGACACAAGGAGGGTCTGCTGTGCATTTCATTCCTTGCATGATCTTTCCCTATGATTGCCAAACTCCCCCGAATCAGCTTGGGCCTGAATCTGCCAACGAAGAAAGACACGCAAGCGTGAGATCCTCGACGAGACGGATCGTTTGGCGTCCTGAAACGCACTGATGCAGATCGTCGAACCGCACAGCCCGCGGGCCAAGACTGGCCGCCCGCCTTTTGCGATCGAGCCGATGCTGGCGCATTCACTACTTGCACCAGTGGTTCGGGCTGAGCGATCCGGCGAGGGAAGATCCACTGCAAGAAAAGCCGTTGTACCGAGCGTTTGCGAGCCTGCGAGGTGGCGTGAGTCGCCTGCCCGAGAAACCACTATCCTGCGCTTAGCCATCTACTAGGGGCTCGACTCGGCCGTCGAAATGCCGCGCGGGATCATCGACATTCTTCAAGCCAACGATCTGCTGTTGCGCACCGGCACTGTTGTGAATGCTACGCTGATCGCAGCGCCCAGTTCGACCAAGAACGCTGATGGCGAGGATGGCCCCGAGATGCATCAGGACTAGCTAGCGCGCTCGACCGCGCATCGCATACAACAGCACAAGGGTAGCGATGATTTCGAGTCCCGCGACGGCATAGAGGCCCGCCGCCACGCCGCCTGTCGACGTCTTTAGCCAGCCCATCGTAAAAGGCGCCGCAAAACCAGCCAAGTTACCGACCGAGTTGATGAAAGCGATGCCGCCGGCTGCAGCAGTGCCTGTTAGAAAGGAAGCTGGGATGGACCAGAACACAGGAAAGGCAGAGAGGATGCCAATTGTCGCGAAACTCAGCGCGGCCATGGCGAGCACGGGTTTTTCGATCAACATGCCGGTTGCCGCAAGCCCGATTCCGGCAATCAACGTCGCATAGGCGCAGTGCCGCCGGCGCTCACCGGTGGCATCCGAATGCATGCCGTTCAAAACCATCGCGATCGTTCCGAGGATGAACGGCACGGCCGACAGAAGTCCGATATTCAGCGTGCCCTTCACGCCCAGTTCCTTGACGATCGAGGGCGTCCAGAACGCAATGGTGGCATTGCCGCTCACGATGCAGAAATAGGCTGCGGTGCACAGCCACAGCACGGGATTGCGCAACGCCAGGCCGAAGCTCGATTGCTTGGCGGCATCAACGTTCTCCTTCTGAAGCTCGGCGGTCAGCGCGTGCTTCTCAGTTTCGGTTAGCCAACGTGCGGATTGCGGTCGATCGGGCAGCCAGGCCAGCACCGCGAAGCCCGCGAGCACCGAAGGAATGCCTTCGAGCAGAAAGAGCCACTGCCAGCTCCGGAGTGGCGCGACACCATCCATGCCACTCATGATCAGCCCGGCGAGAGGACCGCCGACGACGCCTGCGATGGCGAACGAGGTCATGAAGAGTCCGTTGATCTTGCCGCGGCGGTGCGCCGGCACCCAGTACGTTAGGTACAGCATCACGCCCGGAAAGAAGCCTGCCTCGAATGCACCAAGTAGGAAGCGGATCACGTAGAACGATGTGGGCGTGTCCACGTAGATCATCGCCATCGACGTGAGACCCCAAAGGATCGTGATGCGCGCGAGGGTCTTGCGCGCGCCAATCTTCTGAAGCAGGAGGTTGCTCGGCACCTCGAACATGAAGTAGCCGATGAAGAAGATGCCAGCACCCAACCCGTAGACCGCCTCGCTGAACTGCAGGTCCTGCAGCATCTGCAACTTGGCGAAGCCCACATTGACGCGGTCGATCCACGCCAGCAGAAACAGGAAGACCAGGAATGGCACCAGTCGCCATGCGATCTTGCGGTGCATGCGGTCGTGGCCCGATGAGGCATGGGCTGCGGGTGTAGGCAGCGGTAGAGATGAGACAGAGGTAGCGTCCACAGCAGTTTCCTTTTCCTTCAATGACAGAACTTCAGGAATGCGCCAGTCTTTCATAGTGTACGCATAATGTCTATAAATATATTTATAGGAATCTCCCTGCGCATTGGTACTTACCCTCCGTGGGGCCTTCCTTCACTGGATTCATCGTTCTCGAATCGAGGAAGGACCTTTGCCACTTACGCGGTCTCCGCGCGACTCTGTTCCTAGTAACGTCAGCACCTAGCAGTGCGGAATGCGCGCCAATCCAACCAATCGAACAAGGAGCATCTTTCAATGTCGCAATGGATACGCAAAATCGGTGCCGCGGCGTCTGTCTGGGGCGCGATGAGCGGGACCCTCGCCTTCGCGGAATCCGTCGTGGGCAAGAGCCCGTGGGGCCCGAACGACGAACTCGGCCGACTGAACCTCATGACCGCGAGCACCAAGGCCAAGGTGCTTTCCCGCGCGGACGGCGCGCGCGTATATGACCTGTCGGTCGAGTATTTCGTCGGCATGCCGAGTTGGCACGGTCTTGGCGACCCGCGCTACCAAATCTGGATGACTCACACGCCGCACGGCACCGTTGTCGACGATCCGATGGGTGTCGGCCACACGCAGAACAAGCAAGTGAGCTACACCGGTGCGGCAATCTCGATGTACACCCACATGGGCACGCACATTGATGCGCTCAACCATTTCGGCCTCAACGGCAAGATCTGGAACGGCTTCGAGGCCCGCGAGCACCTTGGTGACCGCGGCTGGAAAAAGACCGGCGCCGAGACGATCCCGCCGATCGTGGCCCGCGGGGTTCTGATCGACGTCGCCGCCGCCAAAGACGTCGAGATGCTCGCTGCCGGTTACCGCGTCACCCGGGCAGATCTGCAGGAGGCACTCGACAGGCAGCGCGTGAAGCTGGAAGCAGGCGATGTGGTCCTGATCCGCACCGGGCGCATGAAGCTCTATGACAAAGCTGACGCCTACATGGATTCGCCGCCGGGCATGAGCGTGGATGCCGCGCGCTTCCTCGTGGAGTCGGGTGGTGCCATGGTCGTGGGTGCCGACAACCTGAGCTTTGAAACCTTCCCGCCCGACGCCGACGACAACTATGTGCCGGTGCACACCTATTTGCTCGCGCAACAGGGCACGCCGATCATCGAACTGGTTAACCTGGAGGCGCTCGCCAAGGACCGCGTCTACGAGTTCGCGTTCATCGGTGCATCGCTCAAGCTGCGCGGCGGCGACGCCGCGCCTATGCGCCCCATCGCCATGCCACTGCGGCGCTGAGCCGCTCGCGCGTATTGCGCTCCCCCCGACGACTGATACGCTCGGCGCCATGGATCGCTATGCTGCCATGCAATACTTTTGCCGAGTCGTCGAGCAGGGCAGTCTGGCCGCGGGCGCCCGTGCTCTGAATCTCTCGAACTCGGTCGTTACGAAGGCTATCCAGTCACTGGAAGCCTGGACCGATTGCCGCCTCCTAGCACGAACGACGCGCAGCATGCAACTGACCGAAGCCGGCGAGCGCTTCTACAGTTTCTGCCAGCGAACACTGGCAGACACCGATCGCACGCTGACCGATGTTCGCTCGGTGAGCCGCGGGTTGACTGGGCGGTTGGTCGTGGCGGCGCCGGTGTCGCTCACGCTGTCGTATCTCCACGTGCATCTCCATGCGTTCCAGGCGCAATACCCGGGGATCGAACTCGAGATGCGGCTGAACGACCGGCCGGTCGACCTGGTGCGCGAAGGCATCGACGTCGCGCTGCGCGGCCAGGCGCGCCTGGAGGACTCGAGCCTGGTCGCGATGCCGCTGATGGACCTGGCACGAGTGGTGTGTGCCGCACCCGCCTATTGGGAGCGTCATGGCCGACCCGCGACACCCGTCGACCTGTCGAGCCACAACTGCCTTCAGTACCTGCTTGGAGACGATCGCGATGAATGGGTGTTCGACGGACCGAGCGGGCGAGAACGCGTGCGCGTGAGGGGCACGTTTCGCGCCGACAACAGCCTGCTGCTGATCGACGCGATGCGCCGGGGCACTGGGCTGGGCCTGATGCCATCGGTGATGGTGGAGGACGCGCTCTCCGACGGTTCGCTTCAGAGCGAACTCGACGCCTACGTCGCGCCGCCGCGGCGCCTGTTTGCGGTCTATCCGACGCGCGACCACCTGATGCTGAAGGTGCACGCGCTTGTCGCCTTCCTAAAGCAGCGGTTGCCGCCGCTCATCCCAGCAGTTCCTTCGGTAGTGCCGCCATGAATGAAGCGAAGTTGGTCGAGCCCTGGCCGGGGCTCATGTGCTCTACCATCAGTTCGGCCGCCGCCCTGGCATTGCGCTGCTGAATCGCGTCGAGGAGCTTGGCGTGCTGCTCCCATGACGACTTGAGGCGACCGAACGCAGCGAAGGCGTGGCGCCTGTAGGCGCCTGTCTGTGAACGCATCCGCAGGATTTCCTGACGCAGGTAGGGGTTTCGGGCCCCTTGGTAGAGCGCCTCATGGAAGCGCCGGTTGTGCTCCTGCCAGGCCTTGACGTCCTCTTTCTTGACCGCGGCGGCGGCGCGTTCGTGCGACTTGGCGAGGTCGAGTCGCTCTTCCGGCGTCATGCGCTCGCAGGCCAGCCGTACACACAGGCCCTCGAGTTCGGCCAGCAGTTCCCACATCGCCAGCAGCTGAGTCATGTCCATCTTCGCGACGACCATGCCGCCGCGAGGCAGGCTTTCCACCAGACCTTGGGCCTGCAACTGCAGAAGCGCCTCGCGCACAGGCGTGCGCGAGACCTCGTAGGCAGTCATCAGCTCCTGTTCATCCACCGCATCTCCCGGCAAGAGGCTGCCGTCACGGATGGACTCCTCGACCGCAAGTCGTATGCGTTCGGCGGATTTCATGGGGCGAACTCCTGTGAAACAACAATTGAACAAAACATTTTTGTGAGTTATAAATATATTTATAGCCCTCATCCATCTTTTGATTTTACCCGCTCCAGAGAGAGCGTACGGTGCCAGGAGACCGCTTTGACAGATCCCACCCTCGAGCTATGGAAGACATGGGTCGCGCTGAGCCTGCGACTGCACGGCATCGATGCCGAGCCCGAACTCCAAGTCCGTGCTGCGCGCACGCTGGCGCGACTGGCGCCCATGGCGAGCAGTCTTGCCGTCGCCACCACGCCGCAATTCGACATCCACGCCGTGGAGCAAGCACATGAGTGATGCGGGTACCCTCTCCATCGCTGCGCTGCGCGGGTCGATCGCCGCCGGCCATCGCTCGGTCGACGAAGCGCTGGATCTGCAGCGCGAGGCCTTCGAGCGCGGCGCAGCCATCCACCACTGTGTGGCCAAGCACGCGGCACCCAGCGAGCCGATTGCGCATGCGCCGCTCTCCGGCATCGCGATGGCGCACAAGGATGTATTCGACACAGGGCTGCGCACCGCGGGACAGGGGCGGCCCGAAAGCGGCAGGACTGGTACGGGAACCGGGCCTCCTTCCGCCCCGCTCGTACGTCTTGCCGAACGAGGCGCAACCTACCTCGGTGCCCTTACGATGGCTGAGTTCGCTTGCGGCGCCACTGCGGAGAACCCGCACTTTCCCGCACTGTTGAATCCCCTGGACCCGGCCGCGGCCGTCGGCGGTTCGTCGAGCGGTTCGGCGGTGGCGGTGGCAGCCGGTTTATGCCGGGCCTCGCTGGGGACGGACACCGCGGGGTCAGTGCGTATTCCCGCCTCCACCTGCGGCGTGGTCGGATTCAAGCCCGGTAGTGGCGTGATCGACGCCAGTGGCGTGTCGCAGCTGGCACCGTCGTTGGACACTGTCGGCGTGGTGGCGCGTTCGGTGACGGATGCAGCCCACGTGTTCGCAGCGCTACTGCCCGACGAGGCGCCGATGGCGCGGCGTCTCACCAGCCTGGAAGGCATCGAAGAAGATTTGTCGCGCCACCGCCGCTGGCGCGTTGCGTCGGCACTGAACCAACCCGATCTGCGCGACGACGTTGCGAGCCGGCTCGGGTCGTTCGAATCGCGCGCCACCTCGCACGCCGTGGCGTGGCACCGCGCTTCCTTGCGCGGGCTCGAAGAGCTGTCATGCCTCGCCCAAATCGTCCTGCACGTCGAGGCCGCGGCCGTGCATGCGCACAGCGTGCGTCACGCACTCGGCTTCCTGGCTCCGATTACACAGGCAATCCTTCTGCCGGGCTGGGCCATCCCGGCCGCGTGGTACCGGCACGCCTGCGAAGCACGCGCGGGCTTGCGCGATGCCTTCGTCGCCGGACACTTTGCGCAGGCCGACGTGCTGCTGTTGCCTTCGCTGTCGCGAGGCGTGCCCGATGCGCGAGCGGTGACCACCACCTCCGACGGCTTCGACCCGCGCGAACTGGTGGCGCTGCACCGTTACCACGCCTTCGTGAACTACCTGGGGCTCCCCTCGCTGTCGTTCCCGATCGGAACGGACGCGCGCGGTCGGCCGGTCTGTATCCAGGCCATCGGTGCGCCGGGCGCCGAGGCCGAGCTTCTGGCCTTCGGGCACCAGTTCGCCAAGTCGGCCGCGCCCTCCCTGTTCCCGCGGCGCACACCGTCCATCGCGCCAGAGCCCTTCCTCATTGACTTCCCACGGAGATAACCATGCCCAAGATCAACGCCTCTCCTGCCCTCGATCGCTTCCGAGTGCTCGACCTGTCCCGCGTTCGCGCAGGCCCCACATGCGTACGCATCCTTGCAGATTTCGGTGCCGACGTGATCCGCATCGAGCCCCCAGCGGGTGTCGACCCGAACGAAGCGATGTTCGCGGCCGACCGCTGGGGCGGCGACTTCCAGAACCTCAACCGCAACAAGCGATCGATGACACTGAACCTCAAGAAGCCCGAAGGGCTCGAGGCCTTCATGCGGCTGGTGGAAACGGCCGACGTGGTGGTGGAAAACTGGCGCCCCGACGTCAAGGCGCGGCTCGGCATCGACTACGAGGCGCTACGTGCAGTCAACCCGCGGATCATTCTCGCGAGCATCTCGGGTTTTGGCCAAGACGGCCCCTATGCTTGGCGCCCGGGCTTCGACCAGATCATCCAAGGCATGGGCGGGCTGATGTCGGTTACAGGTTTCCCGGCACAGGGCCCTGTGCGCGCCGGCCTCGCTGTGGCCGATTCGGGCACCGGCGTCTATGCGGCGGCCGGCATCCTGATCGCCCTCCTAGAGCGTGAGCGTTCCGGCCAGGGGCAATGGGTGCACGGCTCCCTGCTGCACACGCAGGTCGCGCTCATGGACTTCCAGGCCGCGCGCTACCTCAACGACGGCGATGTGCCCGCCCAGGCGGGCAATGACCATCCAACAAGCAGCCCGATGGGCCTCTTCCAGGCGCGCGACGCCGTGTTCAATCTGGGCGCGTCGGGCGAAGGCAACTGGGTGCGGCTGTGCGAATGCTTGCAGCTGCCGCACCTGAGGGACGTACCCGAGTTTGCCACCGAGAAGCTGCGCGTCGAGCATCGGCTTGCACTCAACGACGCCCTGGCCGAGGTCTTCAAGACCCGGACGGTCGAGCACTGGGTGGAACTGCTGAACCGGGCCGGCGTGCCCGCCGGTCCGGTCTATTCGATCCCGCAGGTCTTTGAGGATGCCCAGGTGACCCACCTCGGCATCGCGCAGGATGTGCAGGCGGGCAACGGCCGGCGCTACCGGCTGGTGTCGCAGCCGATCACCCTTGCGCGCACGCCGGCGCGCATCGCACACGCGGCCCCTGCCTGGGGCGAGCACACGACCGAGATGCTGACCGAGATCGGCTACACGCCATCGGCCATTGAACGGCTTCAAGCGAAGGCCGCGATATGAGCGAGGGACACATCCGAATCGAGACCGCGGCGGGGGTGGGAACCCTCGTGATCAGCCATGCGCACAAACAAAATGCGATGACCCTGGCTATGTGGAAGCAGCTCGCCACAGCGGTGCAGACGCTGGCTAGTGACCGCGCCGTGCGCGTGCTCGTGCTCACCGGAGAAGGCAATGCCTCCTTCGTCTCGGGCGCCGATATCAGCGAGTTCGCGCAGCAGCGCAGCGGCGCCGACGCCGTGGCGACCTACGACCATGCGGTGGCGACCGCCCAGCGCGTGCTGGCCGAGTGCGCCAAGCCGACCGTAGCACGCATTCAGGGCATCTGCATGGGTGGCGGGATAGGCATCGCCCTCGCATGCGACCTTCGCTTCGCCTCGTCGAATGCTCGGTTTCGCATGCCGGCCGCACGCATCGGTCTGGGCTACGCGTTCGAGGGCATGCTGCGGCTGGTGAGGCTGCTGGGCGCACCGGCCACCTTCGATCTGTTCTACACGGCACGCAGCTTCGAGGCGCCTGAGGCGATGCGCCTTGGCCTGGTCAACGACAGCATCAATGCCGAGGCCTTCGACGCCGAAGTGGCATCACGCGTGGCGCTGATCTCCCAGAATGCACCGCTGGCCTTGCGGGCCGCAAAGGCCGCGATTCTCGCTACGCTGGAGCCTCCGACGGCCCAGGCCCGAGAGGTGGTCGATGCGATGGTGCGCCAGTGTTTCGCCAGCCGGGACTATGCCGAGGGGCAGGCCGCGTTTGCCGAACGGCGCGCGCCGCATTTCGAAGGGAATTGAACCGATGATCGCCCCCATGGGAGAGAACCTGTCATGAGCAATCCACGCGTCCCCTTTCAAATCTCGTCCGAGCGCCCGCCATTGATGCCGCTGGACGGTGGCCACATCCTCGCGCATATCGTCGTGAATGTGGAACACTGGCCTTTCGACCGCCCGATGCCGCGCACGCTCCTGACGCCGCCGCACGGCAAGGAGACGGTGCCCGACGTGCCGAACTTCAGCTGGGCGGAATACGGCCTGCGCTGCGGGCTGCCACGCATGATCGAGGCGCTGCGCAGCCGCGAATTGCGCGCCTCCGCCAGCCTCAACGCATCGGTGATCGACTCTCACCCGAGTGCCGCGCAGGCCATTCTGGAGGCCGGCTGGGAATTCATCGGACACGGGGTACAGCAGCAGTCGCTGGCGCAGCTCGACGGACACGCTCAGGCCGAGGCGATCGTGAAGTCGCTTGACCGCATCACCGCCTTCGCTGGCGTTCGCCCGCGCGGCTGGCTCTCGCCCGGCCTGCGCGAGGCGGCGGACACGCCCGACATTCTCGCAGCCGCCGGCATCGACTACGTGCTCGATTGGTGCCTGGACGACTTGCCGTGCTGGATGCTTACTGCGCACTATCCGCTTTTGGCTCAGCCCTACATGCTGGAACTCAACGATTCAGTGATCTATGCGGTGGAGAAGCACTCGTCGCCCGAGATGAAGCTCCGACTCGAGAGAACCCTAGACGTCTTTGCGCG
The DNA here is from genome assembly GCF_052114385.1 of Variovorax sp. M-6. Classification (NCBI taxonomy): domain Bacteria; kingdom Pseudomonadati; phylum Pseudomonadota; class Betaproteobacteria; order Burkholderiales; family Comamonadaceae; genus Variovorax; species Variovorax sp. M-6. The sequence continues at coordinate 29,555 of NZ_JBFREQ010000033.1, forward strand.
CGAATCCGCCCGCCTTGGCCTGCCCCGGGTGCTGGCAATAGGGCTGCATCCGCACCTGATGGGCGTTCCACACCGCTTCGGCGATTTCGAAGCCATGCTCGACCTGCTGCTCGCGCACCCGATGGTGCGCGTGGTGACGGGTTCATCCATCCATGACTGGTACGCCGCACAGGTTCCGGCGCCAGCGCCGCTCATTGCCCGGCCCGACGACGCCCCCTTCTTCCCGACGACCCAATGAACGCCATCGACACCCTCATCGCACACGTCCGCTCACGCGATTTCGAATCTCTGCCATCCGAGGCGGTGACTGCGGCACGGGCCTTCATCTTCGACACGGTAGGCGTCGGCATTTCCGGCTCGCGACATCCGCGCATGCCGGCGCTGAAACAGGCCGCGCAGTCTCTGGGCGACGGCGACGCAGTCACTGTCTGGGGCAGCGGCGAGAAGCTGCCTTTCCCGTCGGCTGTGATGCTCAACGCCTACCAGGTTTTCAACCAGGAGTTCGATGCGGTACATGACATCGCTGTGGTCCATGCATTCGCCTGCATCGTACCGGCTGCGCTCGGCTATGCGGAACGCGAAGGTCGCATCTCCGGCAAGGCGTTGATCACGGCGGTGACCCTGGGGCTCGACGTGGCCATCTACGTCGCGCTGGCGCAGCGCGCGCCAATGCGGTTCTTCCGGCCCGCCATGTGCGGCGGCCTCGGCGCCACGGCCGCGCTGTGCAAGCTGGCTGGCACGGACGCCGACACGATGCACAACGCGCTCGGCCTCATGTACAGCCACCTTTCCGGCACCATGCAGGCCCATACCGAGGGCTCGCCCGCAGTCGGCCTGCAAGTGGGCCTGAACGCACGCGCGGCCGTCACCGCTTTCGAACTGGCGCGCGCGGGCTTCCCGGGACCACGCGACATCCTAGAAGGACCGTTCGGCTACTTTGCGCTCTATGACTTCGGCCAGGCGCGCTGGGCCGACGTTGCTAAGGGCGTCGGCCAGGTCTTCCAGATCACACTCATGAGCCACAAGCCATACCCAACCGGCCGTGCGACCCACGCGGGCATCGATGCGATCGTCGATCTCATGGCCGCGCACGGCTTTGGCCCGGACGACGTGGAGACAGTGCGCATACATGCCTCGTCACTGATCGCGCGGCTCGTGGGGCGGCCGGCGCAGCCGGGCATGGACTCGGCCAGCGCCAAGCTCAGCATGGGCTACGTGGTGGCGACGGCACTGCGCAAAGGTCGAGTGGGCATCGACGACTTCGACCCGGGTGCGTTGATTGACGCACGCGTCTTCGAAATGGCACGCCGGGTTGTGGTGCTGGACGACGGCAACCCGAACCCGAACGCACTGGGCCCTCAGACGGTCGAGGTGGTGCTCAAGCGGGGCGAATCGCTGCGGCTGGAAGTGCCGCACTTTCTCGGCAGCCCCGGCCGACCGCTGCCCGAGCCGGATCAGCATGCCAAATTCATGGCCTGCTGCGCCTCGGCCGAGCCGCCCATGTCGCAGTCGCAGGCCGAAGCACTGGGAGCGGCGCTGCGCCGGCTCGAAGATCTGCCTGACGTGCGCGAACTCATCGGATTGATGACGGCACCAGCCTGACGCCACGCTCGCACCGACCACCGCCTCGATGGCCTTCGCGAAGACGCCGCCTCTGTGCCAGCCCGAAGGAACATACAGCTTGCGCTCGACCAGCGCGCGCAGGCGAGGGAACAGGTCGAACCCCAACAGCTTTGCTCCGGCCATCCCGGCATGCGTAGCCGTGGGTATCCACAGTGAGCATCGACAGCCGGTGGTGCTGCTCGCGGTTGTAGTGCTCGACCCCCGCGATGGCTGCGCCGGCCCGCCGTTCGTTCAGGAAGATCGGCAGGTCGTACACGATGCCGTAGCGGTCCAGCACGTGCGTGTACAAGTCGCCTGCGTAGGTGCGCCGGCGCGGATCCACGCGGGCGTTCCACAGGTGCTCGGACGTGTCCAGCGACACCATGTCGGCCTTGTCACCCAGCCCCCACAGCGCCGCCAACGGGAAGGAGCGCTGGAAATCGGTCACGCGTTCGTTGGCCCAGCGAAGTCGCCCCGGCGCCTCCAGAGATCGCATCGCTGCCGAGGCCTGGCTGACCTTCAGGCTCGGGTTCATGGCGGCAATGCCCTTGGCGTCGATCTCCGTCCCGTGGGCGAGTAGGGCCGCGTAGCAGGCCAGCAGTCCTACCGCGCTGCCGGCTCGGTCTCCTCATGCCTCAGTTGCTCTCGACCTTGAGCCGGGCCAGCGCCGCCAGCCTGCGTAGCGCCTGGCGCGCGGCCGCCAGTTCGGGCGTCTTGCCGTTCTTCGCTTCGAGATCATCCAGGGCTTTCGAGATCAGGGCGACGTCGTCAGGCTTCGGTGCGGCGTGCGGCGCTGGAGCGAGGGCGTCATCTTCCTCGGGCAGCACCTCAACGTCAGGCGCTGCCTTCTGCTCCTGGGCTCCGGGTGTGGTGTATCCGCTCTTGGACGTCTTCGTCAGCAGCGTGCCGCGCCGGAAGAATCGGAACTCGGCGCCCAGGGGAAGCTCGGAGAAGTTCACCGCCGGTCCTCCTTTTATGGACACTTGTAGGCATCCCCTTGAGCAAGGGGCAGACTGAAGCCTCGTTCGACAGCCAGGAGCGTAAGGACGTATGCATTGCCCCCCAGTCGCGCAGTCTCATTGCGAATCTTGGCGAGCATGTCGCGTTTGGCCTCGGGAAGACTGGAATAGACGAAGCTACCCGAGACTTCCATTGCGCCCAAGAACTTGCATGGGCTGTTCGCCTCTGGTTGTATCTGACGAACCTGTGTAGCTTCTGGGGCCAGGGGCGTCGCGCAGGCGACGAGCAGGTTGATCAGCACCAGCAGGGCAATGGCTTTCATGGGCCACATCCTGCCACTGTTGGCCGCGCCCCTTGCCGTCCCGCAAATCTCCTCCATCCAGGAGCGGCGCAACCCGGGCGCTGGCGCCGCTTGCGAGCGGATCTCCGACCGACTACAGCCTGCCGACAAACAGGGGCCAAGCAGGAAAGTGACAAGCCGCGCTGAAGGTCGCCTCTGGGGAATCGCGAATGTCTCAGATGGGCCGCAAGCAGAAATCAAGATCGCAAGATTCGACGCCCCATAGCCGCCCTCCGGTTCGTCGGATGAGTCGCCGGAAACCTGCCACTCGCACCGTCGAGTTGCGAACCCCAATCCAATCCGCAAGCTCCGTGACGAATGTGGTCGATGCGCAGACCCTGGTTCTTGCGGAACGCCAGGTTGCGGTACTCCCAACAGCTCCACTGTTTGGGCGGCTGCTTGAGCAGCCGGAACGCATCGCGCAGCCCAGGCCAACAAAACCCCGGAAGTGCGCGCGCTCGTCGGGCGTGCAGTCTGGCCGCACAAGAGCACCGGGTCGTGGACATCGCGATACGACGACGCGGTTGAAGTCGCCCGACAGCAGCAGTTTCGGATGCGCGGCAATCTCCGTTGCGAGCCAGTCCTGGCGTGCACTCGTTTAATCGACTGCTTCCCCTTGCGGTAGAACGCAGGCGCTGCTAAAGTTAGCTGAATGGATAACTATGGCGCTTCGCTGGATTCGATCTTCCATGCGCTCGCCGACCCTACGCGCCGAGCCATCGTTCAACGGCTGGGCAGGGGTCCGGCGACGGTGACCGAACTGGCGCAACCGTTTGCGATGGCGTTGCCGTCGCTAATGAAGCATGTCGGCGTGCTGGAAGAGACGGGGCTAATCCGATCGAAGAAGACCGGCCGCGTGCGGACCTGCGTGCTGGAGCGCAAGAAATTGGCCGCGGTGGAACTTTGGCTTGGAGAACAGCGAGCCGTCTGGCGGGCCCGCTACGGGAACCTGGACGAGCTCTTGGCAAAACTCAATGGAGAAGACGATGAAAATTGATCCACGTTTCGAGTTTGTTGTGGACAAGGCCCGCAACCGCATCACCGTGGAACGGGAGTTCGCGGCGAAGCAGCAACTGGTGTGGGACTGCCATACCCAACCCGAATACCTCGACCAATGGTTCGCGCCCAAGCCGCTCACGACCCGCACGAAGCACATGGAGTTCAAGGTGGGAGGCTACTGGCACTACGCCATGGTCATGCCCGACGGGCAGTCGTTCTGGAGTCGCCTCGATTACCAGTCGATCGCACCGATCGACGGCTATGTGGCGCTCGATGGTTTCTCCGACGAAACTGGCGCGATGAATCCGGAGTTGCCCCGGGCCCGCTGGGACGTGGCCTTCGCCGGCGCGCAGGATCGAACGACGGCGACGACGGTCATCCAGTACGACTCGGCGCAGGACGTTCAGAAGGTCATCGACATGGGCCTCCAGGCGGGCCTCAGCTCCACCCTCGAACGACTCGACGAACTGCTGCTGACTCTCCAGGCCTGAGCGGCGTTCCCTCACGCGCGGGCGCGCCATCCCCTCATGACAGAAAGCCTTTCCGAATGAAGCAACAGGGACGATTCAATCCCCAGTTCGACGAGTACCAGGAAGCGGCGTCGGATTTCGCGAAACCGATCATGGCGCACCTACGCAAACTGGTGCACAAGCAGTGCCCGGCGGTGATCGAGGAGATCAAATGGGGGATCCCCCATTTCGACTACAAGAGCGAGATATTGTGCATCTTCGCGGCCTACAAGAATCACTGCTCCTTCAGTTTCAGGAAGGAGTCGTTGATGAGCGATGCGCGGCTTGAGGCGAACCCCCACTTGAAGGCCGCCAAGCGCTTCATGGGCAAACTCACCTCGCTGTCCGACTTACCGTCGGATAGCGAATTGGTCGCTTTTATCCAGGAAGCGATGGCGCTGAACGACAAGGGGGTGAAACTCGCACCGCGTCAAGATGCGAAGCCTGCGGCGGCGGCCGAGATCGCCATCCCCGACGCCTTCGCGGAACAGCTGTCACGCCATGAGCCGGCGAACGAAGTCTTCCAGAGCAAGTCACCGTCGTTCCGGAAGGAGTACGTGGTCTGGATTGCCGACGCGAAGACGGACCAGACGCGCCAGAAGCGGATCGACGAGTCCCTGGAATGGATCGCCCAGGGCAAGGGCCGATTCTGGAAATACGAGAAGAAGTGAGGGACGTCGCGCGTCATCGCCGCAACGGACGCGCGGATTCCTGGCCGATGCCGTGTCGCCGGGCGCCACCATGGGGTGAACTTCCCGGAAGCGGACATTGCCGAACAGCCGCTTCTATGAGGACTTGTTTGTCAAGCGGTCGCGGCTGGGGAGCATCGGGCCCGAAGCGGACGCGATGCGCAAGGCTCGCGCCGAACTTGTCGCACCATCGTCAGATCAACTCGCAACTGACGACCACCCCGCACTCGAACAGCAGTTCCTCGATGTCGCGCAAGCTTCGGTCCCATCCGCCAGCACTTCGCACTCAAACGCCACCTGCTGCGCGCCTCGCTCTATCGCAAGCAGCTTGCCGCGCGCTTCGAATCGTGGCGTGCTTTTCACCGGCAGCGCCCAAAATCCGTCCGTCGCATATTGAACAACGATCCCCCAAACCGACTTTGCGCTTTGCCTCCGCCAACGTGACAACGCCAAGCGCACCGATTTGAACGAGAAGCGCGACAACCCCGTGAGGCGCGTCAATGCTAAGTCGACTTCAGCCGCTGGCCCTTGTCTTGCCTGCAGTTTGTGACGGCAGGAGCTGCGCCGCATGGCGCTCGACAGGGAAAGTGAGACAGTGCGGATTGCCGTCGGTATCATCGGCCTGACAATTAATTAATCAGCCAATCATGAACAGCAGGAAGAGGCAGCCCGAGGGGGACAAGACGGCGACCAAGCACAAGGGACCGGGGCGCCCGGAGGGCGCGAGCGTCGTCCGGGAGGAGATCCTCGACGCCGCTGAACAGGTGTTCGCGAACCTCGGCTATGCCGGCACCACGCTGCGCGAGGTCGCAACGCACGCCAATGTGACGCAGGCGCTGATCAGCTACTACTTCGGCTCGAAGTTCGGGCTCTTCGAGGAAGTGTTCCTGCGGCGCGGCCAGATGATCTCGCAGCAGCGCCTCGAGAACCTCGAGGCGATGTGCGCCTCGGGCAAGCCCAACGTGCGCGGCATCGTGCGCGCCTTCCTGCTGCCGACCCTGACGCTGCGCAACACGCCGCAGGGCCGGGCCTTCCTGCGGCTGCAGGCCCGGCTGCACACCGAGCCGCCCGAGATCTCGTACAAGCTGCGCACCGATGCCTATGGCGGCTCGACCAGGCGCTATGTGGAGGTGTTGCGCGAGGCGCTTCCGAAGCTGGGCGAGCTCGATGCCTACTGGCGAGTGACGCTGATGATCGGCACCTACCTCTACGCCTTCTCCGACACCCACAGGATGGAGGAGATGACGCCCAAGGGCCTCTACGACCCTGAGGACACCGAGGGGCTGATCGAGCAGGTGACGCGGTTCGTGGTCGGTGGATTCGAGGCAAAGTGACGGCAGGCTAGGCGGCGGCCGCCAGGCGTTCGCGCAGCGCATCCGAGCTCATCACGTCGCCATACTTCTGCTGGATGTCGAACAGGCTCGCATCGTGCGGCGCGATGGCGCGGTCCCCCACGCAGTCCGACAGCACGATCGGTGCGAAGCCCCAGCACATGGCATCGACCACGCTCGCGCGCACGCAGCCGCTGGTGACGCAGCCCGCCACCAGCAGGGTGCGCACGCTGCGCTGCGTGAGCCAGGGTGCGAGCGAGGTGCCGAAGAAGGCCGAAGGCACGTTCTTTCGCACCACCAATTCGCCTTCCCGAGGCGCGAGCTCGGCGACGATGGCGCTGGCCGGCGATGCTTCCTTCAGCGTCAGCATGCCGGGCACCTTCGCGCTGAAGATGTTGGCGTCGCCATTGTCGTCGGCATAGACGATGCGGCTGTGCGCCACCGGCCAGCCGCGCTCGCGCGCCAGCGCCAGCAGCGGCACCGTGCGCGCGATCGCGGGCCCGATGTTGCCACCGCCGAACACGGCCGGGTCAGCGAAGCCGTTGACGAAGTCGACGATCAGGAGCCCCAGCGGCGGCCGCACGCCCAGGCCGGCACCGAAACCCTGGCGCTCGTAGACCTGGGCCTCCTCATGCATGCGCGGCTCCTGCGGTCTCGTTCATGAGTTCTTCGACCACCTTGCCGTCGTGCACCACCTGCAGATCGTCGACGAAGACGTCGCAGCGGCGCATCGGAATGTCGATGTGGCAGGCGGTGGTGCGACTGCCGCCGGCCTCGTTGTTGGGGCCGAGCGAGAACAGGAAGTTTCCGCTGACCGCGCGCGCGTCCATGCCCAGCGTGGCCTCGCGGTCGTAGAGGCCGAGCGTCGACCAGTAGGCGCGCTTCTGAAGGCCCCAGCCGATGTGCGAGATCGCGTAGGCCTCCGGATCCGCGAAGGACTCGATGTACTCGCGCAGCAGCTCGGCCTCGGTGCCGCCCTCGATCCGGATCACGAAGCCTCCCTGCACCGTGAGTTCGATCGGCTCGCCCACGTAGGACTTCATCGGCAACAGCACGTCGCCCTTGGCAAGCACGATTCGCCCGTGCGCGCCGCCTTCGTTGGGCCAGGTGAAGGCGAAGCCGCTGGGCCAGTGGTCCCAGCGCCCCGGCTGGTCGACGAAACCGTATTCGGCGGTCACCGGGTATTCGCCCAGCGGGCAATGCAGGTCGGTGCCGCCGGGCGACCTCACGCGCATCGACTTGCGGCCCTTGAGCAGCGCCACGCCGGCCTGGACGCGGTGGTAGTCGGCCATGGTCGGCACCATGCGCAGCAGCACCTCGGGCGGCTCGACCGCTAGCAGGATCTTGGTGCCGCTGGCGAGGATCTCGTGCTGCTCGGGTGAGAACAGCAGCGTCATCAGGTCGAGCACCAGGTCGCTGGCCTTAAGCGCCGCGATGGCGGCACGGTTGCCCGTGAGCGGCGTGGTGCCGAGGTAGGCCAGCGTGTCGCGGCTCAACGATTTCTCCGCGTTGACCGGCGGCAGGTCGAGACGGCTCACGCAGGCACCCAGCATGGTGGCGGCGGTGATCGCGCAGCGCAGGGTCTGCGGATGAGTGTGGTCGCTGGTGAGCACGGTGACGGCGTCGCCGGCGCCCAGCTTCGAAAGGGTCAGGACCTGGGTCCAGGCGCGGATCAGGTCGGTGTCGCTGACAGCCATGGGTTCTCCTTGGAATGCGATCGGTGATGGGGGGAAGGTGGCATCAATCCAGCGGATGACCGAGGAAATCGCCGAAGGCGCGGTGAAAGCCCTGCTCGTTGTCCCAGGGGATCATGTGGCCGGCGCCGGCCACGCGGGCCTCGCGCAGCGAGGGCACGAGCGAGCGCATCTCGTCCACGTCCGCCTCGCGGACCACGTCGCCGCGCTCGGCGGTCATGAGCAGCAGTGGCACGTCGATGCGCGGAAGGTCCGCATGGATGTCGTCGCGCTGGAAGTCCTCGAAGCTCTGCACGATCGCGCGCTCGTCGCAGGTGTGGAGCCATTGCGCGCGCAGGCGCAGCTGCTCGTCACTCCAGGTCGGGCAGAAGTCGCGCATCTGCTCGAGCGTCATGCCCTGGCGCGCGAGCTGCATCGAATCCACGTACCAAGGCAACTTTGCGGGATAGGCGCGGCGGCCCGGGCCGGACACCGGCGGGTCGACCGCCACCAGCCGCGTGAGCCCGGCCGGGCGGCGTCCCGCGGCGCGGATGCCGATGCGCCCACCCATCGAATGGCCGACCAGCGCGTAGCGCTGCAGTCCGAGCGCCTGCGCGAACGCGATCACGTCGGAGGCCTGGGCGTCGAGCCCGTAATCAAGCGCGTCCGATGACTCGCTCAGGCCGCGGCCTCGAATGTCGAGCACGTAGGTGTCGAAGTGGCGACCGAAGCGCTCGGCGACGAAGCCCCAGGTCACGGCCGGGCTGGTGATACCGGGCAAGAGAATCACCGCGTCGCGCGTCGCGCGCTCGCCCTGCGCGCCGCCATGGCGCAGGTAGTGCTGGCGGATGCCGTTGGCATGCACCTGCGCGCCGTAGAGGAATGTGGAATCGCTCATGCCGTGATTGCCTTTTGCGATGTCGAATAGGCGCCCGAAAGAAGCGCCCCCGCGCCCGGCACCACCTGCTCCAGGCCGAGCGCGCCGAGCATGGCGTAGGTGGTGGCCACCGCGGCCGTGACCACAGGCTTGCCAGTCGCAGCCTCGACTTCCGCGATGGCCGCGAGCGATGGCATCTGCACGCAGGCCGACAACACGATCGCATCCACGTCGTCGGTCTTCATGCCGGCGACGATGGCCGGAAGCTTGCGCGGATCGTGCCGGCCCACCTCCAGGTTGTCGGGAATCTCGAGCGCGCGCCAGTCGACCACCTCGAAGCCTTCGTGCTCGATGTAGTCGATCACCATCTTCGTGAGCGGCACCATGTAGGGCGCCACCAGCGCGATTCGCCTGGCACCGATCACGCGCAGCGCATCGACCAGCGCGCCCGCGCTGGTGACCACCGGCGCACTGCCCTCGTTGCCTTCGGTGGCGGCCTGAAGGCGGGTTTCGGATTCGCGGTGGTAGCCGCGCCCCATTGCCATGATCGCCACCAGGCAGGCATAGCCGAGCACGTCGACGCGGGCATCGCTGAGTTCGAGCGCGCAGCGGTCGGACTGCGCGTCCATCGCTGCGAGTTCGTCCTTGTTGACGTGCTTCATGCGCATGCGCGCCGAGTGGAAGGTGAAGCGCTCAGGCCGGATCTGCTCGCGCAGCCGCAGCATCGCCGGAATCTCGGTCTCCATGGTGGTGTTCGAGCTCGGCACGATCTGGCCGATGCGGAAGTTCCTGTTGCTCATGTGCACTTGCTCCGGTTCAAGCCAGCGAGGCCTCGGTGTCGAAGCGCTCGATGCAGCGCGTCGCGTCGTATTCGTAGACCCACTCGGCCTTGATGCCTACCGCGTTAGGATTGCTGGCCTGCTGCTTCTGGAAGGCCAGGTCGCGCTCGCGCTGTTCCTCGGGTGTCGACAGGTGGTAGGTACGGCCGCGCTCGCGGGCCTCGAGTTGCACGCGCGCTGTGCGCGGCAGGCGTTCGGCCTCGTAGGCGCGCAGCGCGGTGTCCTGGTCGGTGCCGAAGTGCGCCAGCGCGGCGGCCAACACGTAGGCATCCTCGATCGCCATCGCCGCGCCCTGCGACAGGAAGGGCAGCATCGGGTGTGCCGCATCGCCCAGCAGCGTCACCCGGCCTTGCGACCACTGCGCCATAGGGTCGCGGTCGAACAGGCCCCACTTGAAGATCTGCGAGGTGTCGGTGCGCTCGAAGAGCCGGATGATATTCGGATGCCAGCCCGCGTAAGCGGTCAGCAGTTCCTCGCGCGTGCTGGGCTCGGTCCAGGACTCGGCCACCCAGTCGGCGCTCTCGTTGACCGCCACGATGTTGACGGCCGCGCCGCCCTTGACGTAGTAGGTCACGATGTGCGCCTTCGGGCCCATCCAGAAGGAAGCATCCGGGCTCACGAAGGGCAGCGGATGCTGCTCTACCGGTACCAGCGCGCGCCAGCACATGTGGCCGGTGAAGCGCGCATCGGTCTTGCCCCACAGCGCATCGCGCACGGGCGAGTGGATGCCGTCGGCACCGACGATCAGGTCGGCCTCGAAGCTCGACCCATCGGCGAAGTGGGCGACCGCCCCATCTTCGTCCTGCGTGACGCCGGTGCACTGCACGTTGAAACGCACACGATCGGCCGGGATGCCCTCGCACAGGATCGCGTGCAGGTCGGCGCGGTGCACGTGATGGAAACCGGCGCCGAAGAGCCGCGGGCAGGCCTCCTTCAGCGGCGTGCGGAAGAGTTCGCGCGCGTCCTCCCAGTTACGGCCCACCATCGCCTCGGGCAGGAAGCCGATGCGCTCCAGCCCTTCGCCGACGCCCAGCGCCCGCAGAACCTTGGCCGCGTTGGGCGTCATCTGCACGCCGGCGCCGATTTCGCCGAAGGCCGCTGCGCGCTCGAACAGATGGGCATCGATGCCGCGCAGGCGCAGCGCGCGCGCCAGTGCCACGCCACCGATGCCGGCACCGACGATGCCGACGCGAATTGCTCTACTCATACTCGAATCTCCTGGTTGACGATGCCGCAGCGCAGGCCGCGGCATGATAAATAAACGCTCAATTAATTAATGAATTGGCAACGAGCCCTTGGCACGGCGCAGTACGCCGCCCGCCCGCCTCAGCCGCCCAGGTAGGCGCTCAGAAGCCCCGGGTCCTCGAGCAGCCCCGCGGCATCGCGCTCGGCGACCACGCGGCCGGTCTCGAACACATAGGCGCGCGAAGCCACCGACAGCGCGTTGTGCACGTTCTGCTCGACCAGAAGTACCGTCACGCCGTGCTGGTTGATCTCCCGCACGAACTCGAACACCTCTTCGGCCATGCGCGGGCTCAGGCCCAGGCTGGGCTCGTCGAGCAGCAGCAGCCGCGGCTCGGACATCAACGCCCGGCCGATCGCCAGCATCTGCTGCTCGCCGCCGCTCAGGGTGCCGGCCAACTGGCGATGCCGCTCTTTGAGCCGCGGAAATCGGTGGTAGACCACGCCGACGCGCTTTTCGACCTCGGCCTTCTCCTTGCACAGGTAGGCGCCAAGCGTGAGGTTCTCGTACACGCTCATCGCCGGCCACACGTGCCGCTCTTCTGGCGACTGCGCGATGCCCAGTCCGACGATGCGGTCGGCCGCCATGCCGCCGATGGCCCGGCCGTCGAACAGGATGGCGCCCCGCGTCGGCCGCAGCAGGCCGGAGATCGCGCGCAGCGTGGTGCTCTTGCCCGCGCCGTTGGCGCCGATCAGCGCGACCACCTCGCCGGCACGCACCGTCATGTTGACGCCGTGCAGCGCGGCGGTCTTGCCGTAGCTCACGTGCAGGTCGTTGAGTTCGAGCAGTTTGCTCATGATTTCTTCCCCCCGCCCAGATAGGCCTCGATGACGCGCAGATCGCCCTGCACCTGCGCCGGCGTGCCCTCGGCGAGCTTCTCGCCGAAGTGCATCACGACCACGCGGTCCGAGACGCTCATGACCAAGCCCATGTTGTGCTCGACGATCAATATCGACTTCACGAAGCGACCGCGCAGTTGCTTCAGGATCTCACCGAACTTCTTCGCCTCCTGGCTGTTGAGACCGGCGGCGGGCTCGTCGAGCATCAGGATCTCGGGCTTGGCCGACAACGCCAGCGCCACCTCGAGCAAGCGCAGTTCACCGCACGAGAGCATGTAGGCCGGCACGTCCATGCGCTCTGCAAGGCCCATCGTGTGCACGATCTGCTCGGCACTCTCGCGCACCGCGCGTTCGGTCGCGCGCACCTTCGATGTCGGGAAGAAGGTGCTCCAAAGCGACTGCTTCGCTTCCAGGTAGTGCCCGGTCAGCACGTTCTCGAACACGGTCAGCGACTTGAGGATGTTGGTCTTCTGGAAACTGCGCACGATGCCGCGCCGCGCCATGCGGAAGGGCTTCTCACCGGTCACCTCCTGGCCGCTGTAGCGCACGCTGCCGCCGGTCGGCGTGTAGAAGCCCGTGATGAGGTTGAAGCAGGTGGTCTTGCCCGCGCCGTTGGGCCCGATCAGCCCCACGATCTCGCCGGCATGAACGTCGAAGCTGATGTCCTTGACGGCCTTGATGCCGCCGAAGGACTTGCTGAGTGCGCGCACTTCGAGCGAGCCTCCGTTGGCGGCCAGTGTTGCGGCGCTCATGCGGGCCTCCCTGCCGTGCGTTGCGCCGGCGCGGCGTGCGCTGCGGCCTCCTTCGTGCGGGTCTCACGGCGCTGCGTGATGAAGCCCATGAGTCCGCGCGGCAGGAACAGCACGATCGCGATCACGGCCAAGCCGAACAGCGACAGCCGCAGTTCCTTCGCCTCGCGCAGGTACTCCTCGAGAAAGGTCACCAGCAGCGCCCCGATCAGGGGCCCCACCAGAGTGCCCTTGCCGCCGATCAGCACCATGATGATCATGCTCACCATGAAGGCGAAGCGGAACACCTCGGGTCCGACGAAGGAGATGTAGTGCGCGTAGAAGCCGCCCGCCATGCCCGAAAGGAAGGCGCCGAGCACCAGCGCCAGCATCGAGTAGGTCAGCGGGCGGATGCCGATCGACTGCGCGACGTAGCGGTTCTCGCGCACGGCGACCGCAGCCCGGCCGGCGTTCGAGTTCACGAAGCGGAACGACAGGTACAGCGCCAGTGCCAGCAGCAGCCACGCCACCATGTAGTAGAACTGCTTCGCGCCGAGGTTGCCGGCGTCGGCCAGCAGCGCGGGCTGCGGCACGCCGGCAATGCCCATCGGTCCGTTGGTCAGCGCGATCCAGTTGTCGGCCACCAGGCGAAGCACCTCGGAGAACGACAGAGTCACGATCACGAAGAACGGCCCCTGCAGCCGCAGCGTGATGCCGCCGATGATGACGCCCATGACCGCGGCGAGCAGCCCGGCCACGGGGATGGTGGCCCAGATCGGCCAGCCGTAGGTGGTCGACAGGATGGCGGCGGCATAGGCGCCCGTGCCCAGAAAGGCGGTATGGCCGAGCGAGAACTCGCCGACGTAGCCGACCACCAGGTTGAGGCTGGTGGCCAGCACCGCATAGAACAGCACCATGATCGCGATGTGCAGCACGTACTGGTCGCGCACCAGCAGCGGCACCAGCGCGGCCAGCGCCATCAATGCCAGGAGGCAACGTTTTTCGAATCTCATGCGCGCTCCGCACGTTTGGCAAACAGGCCGTAAGGCCGAAAGACCAGCGTCAGGATCACCAGCACGAAGCCGATGATGTCGACCCAGCCGGTCGCGACGTAGCCGCCCCACAATGCCTCCGAGACGCCGAGCAGCAGGCCCCCCGCGATGGCGCCGGGGAAGCTCCCCATGCCGCCGAGGATCACGACCACGAAGGCCTTCATGCTCACCAGCCCGCCCACCGACACTTGCGCCGAATAGATCGAGCCGAGCAGCATGCCGGCCAGCGAGGCGATCACGGTGCCCATTGCGAAGGTGCTGGCGTAGACGTTGGCGGTGCGGATGCCGACCAGCCGGGCCGCCATCGGGTCCTGGAAGGTGGCGCGCATCGAGCGGCCGAGCCGGGTCTTCTGGATCGTCAGGTAGGCGGCCAGGATCAGCAGCGCGCAGACCGCGACCGCGAACAACCGCAGCTTGGTCAGCACGATCGGACCGAGAAACACCGGGCCCGCGGAGATCGGTGCCTCGACCTTGAGCGGCGCCGTGCCGACCATCAGCAGCGCCGTGTTGGCGAGGAAGATCGACAGCCCGATGGTCAGAAGGATGCCGGGCTCCTCGCCCTGGTCGCGGATGCGCTCGATCAGGAAGCGGTCAATCAACCAGCCGAAGGCGCCCATCACGACGGCAACCAGCAGCAGGCCCGTGAAGAAGTCGAGCCCGAGCCGCGTCGTGGCCCACCAGCCCATGATGCCGCCGAGCATGTAGAGCTCGCCATGGGCGAAATTGACGACCCGCATCAGGCCAAGGATCAGGGTCAGTCCAAGCGCCGACAGGGCGTAGAACGAACCCGTGACCAAGCCGTTGACGAGGTACTGTGGCAACAGTTCCATGTTGGGTTTCCTTGTGCCGCTATGCGTTGCGCGAGCGTCTGCCGCTCATGGCTTCTCGGTCGCGGCTTCGGCGACCACGCGCGGTTCCTTGTTGGCGATCTGCACCAACACGACGTCGAAGCCGTAGCCCTCGCCCTTCTCGGTGAAGCGGAAGCGGCCGTTGGGTGCCGTGTAGTCGGTCTTGCGCAGTGCATCGCGCACCGCTTCGGGCTCTGCCTTGCCCGCGCGCGCGATGGCTTCCATCATGATGTTCATCGCGTTGTAGCCGGCGGCGCCGTACTTGCCGGGCTTCTCCTTGTAGCTGGCGGCGTAGCGCTCGACGAAGGCCTTGTTGGCTTCGCCCGGCAGGCTCGACGCGTAGGGCACTGCGGCGTAGATGCCTTCGGACGCGTCGCCGGTCAGCCCGACGAAGTCGGCCGTGGCCCAGGAGCCAACGCCGAAGATCTTGGTCTTGAGGCCGAACTCCTTGAACTGCTTGACGAGGATGGCGCCGTCCTGCGTCTCAGCGGCAACGAAGACGCCGTCGGCATTGCTCGCGCGCAGCTTGGTCAGGAGCGTGTAGAAATCGGTCGCGCCATGGTCGAAGTACTCCTTCATCACGGTCTTGACGCCAAGCGCGCTCAGGTCCTTCGAGAAATCTTCGACGCCGCCGCGACCCCAGTCGTCGTTGACGCCGATGTAGGCGACGGTCTTGAGTTGCAGCTTCTCGGCCAGGATCTTGCTGAAAGTCCTCGACATCAGGCGGTCGGTCTCGGCCGAGCGGAAGAAGTACTGCATGCCCTTCTCGGTCAGGTCGGCCTTGGAAGACACGCCGGTCAACAGCGGCACCTTGTACTTCTCGGCCACCGGCATCACGGCGGCGGTCGCCGAGCTACAGAAGGCGCCGGCCAGCGCCACCACCTTGTCGCGCTGGATCAGCTTCTCGGCGGCGTTGACCGAGTTCGCCGGACGGCACTGGCCGTCTTCGATCACCAATTCGATCTTGCGGCCGAGCACGCCGCCGGCCGCGTTGCGGCGCTCGACCGCCAGCTTGGCGCCGCTCACGAAGGCCTGGCCGTTGTAGGCCACCGAGCCGGTCAATGGCTCGATGACCCCGACCTTGATGGTTTCCTGGGCCGTTGCGGCGGACCCCAGGCCGAGTGCCAGGCTGGCTACGCAGGCTGACTTGAAGAACTTGAACATCGACGATCTCCTTCGAAGAAATGAAGTGATGGCGCCGCCGGCCGTGCCGTCGGCGAAGACGTAATTAAACGATCAATTAATTTGTGGGCGGAGAGTAGCATCGGTTGGGATGCACCATTTCAGGGTTACTACGGAGTCCGCCAATTAATTAAACGACTAGCAAGCAAACTTGATGCCAGCCGAGGGCTTTGTCTGTTTGGCGATGGTTGCAACGCTGGCAAAGAGTGCATCTCACAGCGCCTGACGCTCGGCATCGGGAGGAGACCGGATTCAGCAGACCAATGCCTGCGCCCTTGCATTGGACCCAGTCTGGCCACAGGCACGCCGCGCGTCTACCAAAGGAGTTTCGGTTGACGGCTGCGCAGGATCTACCGTTGCCTCGCCGCCGCCGCGGCAGGACGGTTCGTCCTCCGCCCAGATCTATGGCGCGGGGCAGGGCGGGGAACGGCGCCGTCGAACTCCAGCCCGGCATTCCGAGCGCGGGCGTTTGTTGGGTTATCTAGTCGTTTATTGACAAATGACTAACTATTGCAACATACTCCCAGCATGACATCTGGCTCCAACCTCACGGTCGAACAAGCCGTCCTCGTCCTCGCAGAAAGACAGCCGCTGCTTCGCGCGCGGGATCTGGTCGGGCAGAGTCTGCCTACGGTGGCGCTTACCAGACTGGTCGCGGCAGGCAAGCTCGAGCGCGTCGCCCGCGGCGTCTACAGCCTGCCAGGGCGGGCACTCAGCGAGCACCGATCACTGGCTGAAGTGGCGCTACGCGTGCCGCGCGGTGTCGTGTGCCTGCTATCTGCGCTGCGCGTCCACGGAATCGGTACACAGGCGCCGTTCGAAGTCTGGGTGGCAATTCCTCGCCACTCCCCCACTCCCCGCCTGGACCAACCATCGCTGCACGTAGTGCGCATGTCAGGGCCCGCGTTGACCGAAGGAATCGAGCCGGTCGTGATCGATGGCGTGAAGGTACCCGTGTTCAATGCAGCCAAGACGGTGGCCGACTGTTTCAAGTATCGCAACAAGATCGGCCTCGATGTGGCTCTGGAAGCGCTGCGCGATGGATGGTCGAAACGCAAGCTGTCGATGGATGCGGTATGGCACTACGCCACAGTGGATCGCGTAGCCAATGTGATGCGCCCCTATCTTGAAAGCGTCACGGCATGAGCCGCAACCTGGCTGCATCCATCCGAGCACGCTTGAAGCAGCGCGCCGATGCAACGAAACAGGATTTCAATCTGATCCTCACCCACTACGGGCTTGAAAGGCTACTGTACCGACTGTCAATCTCGCCGCATGCCGCGAACTACCTGCTTAAGGGCGCCCTGCTGTTTTCTCTTTGGTACGACCAGCCGCATCGGCCGACGCGTGATGTCGACCTGCTCGGATTCGGACCGGACGACGTCGACACCGCAGTTTCGGCTTTTCGCGCGATCTGCCAGATCGCGGCGGAGGATGGCGTTGCGTTCGACCCAGCCTCCGTCAAGGCTTCCGCCATCCGCAAGGACGCGGGCTACGGCGGCGTGCGGATCGACCTACTGGCGAAGCTGGATGGTGCGCGCATCGCATTGCAGGTAGACATCGGTTTCGGCGATGCAGTTACCCCAGCGCCGGAATCGGTGAACTACCCGGTCCTGCTCGAGGACCTGCCCGCCCCCCGACTGCGCGCCTATCCGAAGTACACCGTGGTGGCGGAGAAGTTCCACGCGATTTGCTTGCTGGGCATGGCCAACACCCGAATGAAGGACTATTTTGATCTCTGGGTTCTGCTGACCGAAGGCGCTTTGGATCCCGACGAACTGCGCCGCGCGGTCGAGGCCACGTTCGCGCGGCGCAAACTCGCAATGCCGGCCACTTTACCGTCTGGCCTGAGCGGTGCATTCGCACGGGATGCGACGAAGCAAACCCAGTGGGCCGCGTTCCTGAAGAAGAACCGACTGGATGTCATGGACCTGCCCGAGGTCATCGCGCTGTTGCGCAGCGAGTTCCAGAAACTCGGGTCCACGTGAACCGCCCAATCCAGAGAAGCCACAATACGCTGCACCGTGCTCCTCGTCGTCGCATGAAGACAAGCTCACGTGGCAAAGAAGAAAGCGAATCCATCGTGGGCCGACGTCAAGGGCATGCTGGCCGACTTCGACCGCGCATGCTCCCGCACCCCACTGGTACGAGCACCCATTGCCCAAGCGACAGCGTGACGTCAACACGAACAGGGCTCTGTGCTGATCGGAATGGCCTACCGCCCCCCCGTCGACGTCTTCTCTGGAGATTTTTGCCCAAGCACAATTATGTTCATTCATTCGCGGCGCCTGTCCAATGGCCGCAGAAGAGCGGGGAGAGGGCAATGGGGGTTTTGATCCAGCCGGGGAGATTTGAAGTTCTTACGCACTCTCCCTGCCCGAAAAAAAGCCCGCGTGGCAGGGGAAGAAGAGGGCACCGCGGTCTCACGCCGGCTTGCGACAAACTGTCATGGCCTCGCCGGAGTCGGCATCGCCGGCTTTCGCCCTTTGGCACCTTCGCAGGAGCCTTGTCATGCCCTTCCTTGCACCCTCCGTTCGCCCGCCTGCCGCCCCTGGCTTACCTGCTGGACGACCAGGTTGAATCACGAAGGGAAAATTGCTCGGCATCTGGGGGTGAGCTTTCGCACGTTGCAGCGCTACCAGGCCAGCGGCAACGCGCCCCGCGCGGTGTACTTGACTCTCTGGTTCGAGAGCCGCTGGGGCATGGCCGCCCTCCACACGCAGGCCTACAACGAGGCCCAACACGCCCGCGCCTGGGTCGCCTCCCTGGAGCGTGAATGCGAGCGGTTGCGCGGCGTCATCCGTGTGTACGAGAACGCGCAGGCGCACCCTGCGGCCAACGCGCCGGCCTATCAAACGGTCTGAAGTGGCGCAGGCACTCGGCGCCCTGGGTGCCTCGCTCCCGGTGCGGCCGCTGGGCACCCGAATGCCGTCTGGGGTGAGATCCTGATTTGTCGAGGCCGGGTGCGAACTGACGATTGGACGCGCGCGCCTTATCACATCCAAATCCGGAAAATCGGAAAAATCCGAATGAAATCAACGTGTTGCTATGCGCGCTATCACTCTCGGTCCATCAAGCCGCCCTCGGGCGAACCGCGCGGGCGAGGGTGAGACAGGTGGCAAACCGCGTTGTTTGACGCTGGATCGGCGCATGTGAAAAGACCACCCGAGGGTGGTCTTTTCACCCTAGGCGAGAGTCAACCGAATGACACCACTAAGGGATTTTGGGCGCATTTTAGCATCTCCCCGACTTGGGAGCGGCTGATGTCGCTGAGGGCGCTTCGTCGCCTTTTGCCAGCGCACCTCGTACAGCCGGTATACAGCGGTTGCAGCCCATCGACTCGCCCAACTCGGCGACCTGAAGCTTTCGTTCAACGTTGAAGCTGTAACGCGAGCGGCGGCATCACGTGTAGGACTCGGTGGTCCTTCAGCAGTTGTCCAAAGGCTTCTTGCGGGAAGCGGCTTCGAAACGCTCATGGCACCATCAACCAGTAGGCAACAAATTGCTACCATCGGCCAAAGAGGGCTGACACCGCCAGAGGAAGGAAAAAGGCTTTGCCTGTATTCATCAGTGACGTCGAAGATGTACTTGCCTTGCGGGGTCTGGAGACGCCCGACCTGGCTGCACTCCAAGCCACGCATCAGAGTTACCGCGCGCTGCTACTCCAGCCGGCAGGGCCCATCTACGCAGACACCCACCGAATTGGCCACCTAGACCTGGCCGTCGCAGCCGCCAGGGCCGACGCCTTTCTCGCGATGGCTGCAGAGCGCGGTGACCAGCTCGTGATCACGCCGGAATACTTTCTCCCGGTAAGCTCGCTGGCGAAGGCGGCGCAGGGCGGGCCTTTCCCCGCGGACGGCGCACTTTGGGTGCTGGGATGCGAAAGCATGACCACCGAAAGGCTCGCGACCTTCAAGGCGGACTGCGCTGGCCATTGCGACGTCATCTACGAGGAGGATCCGGCGCCAGCGGTGCAGGGCAACTACTTCGACCCCGTCGCCTACTGCTTCGTCACACGTGACGCGGAAAAGACGCTCAAGCGGGTCGTCTTGTTCCAGTTCAAGACCGCGCCATCTAGGGATGACCACGGCTTTGAGAACAAGCAACTGCGCTGTGGCCGCGCCATCTACCGGTTCCAGGGCAAAGACGGGTACATCAAGCTTTCGACCATCATCTGCTCAGACGCGCTCGACCTGGGCGAGGACCTTGACGCCAATAAGATGCTGTCGGACAGAGCCATCCTCATCCACATCCAGCTGAACCCGAAGCCCAAGCACACCGACTACCGCCGGTACCGCAATGAGGTCTTCCGGCGCAGTCCGGTCGCAACCGATTGCGACATCGTCTGCTTGAACTGGGCTCACAACGTCGTCCAACACGACTCACCCGCCCAGGCAAACGCCTGGAAGAACGAGAGCGGATCAGCTTGGTATGTACCCGAGCGTCGCTGCTCGGTGAAGGATGACGAGGTTTCCAACAATGAGGCCAAGGGCCTGTACTACACTTGGCATGAGAAGCGGCGCCACGTCCTGCACTTCCACTACGACGAGGCCGTCTTTGCGCTGACGGTTCCCAAAGTCATGCAGGATGGCCCGGCGGTCCACGACGTGCTCATCGGACCGCAGCTAGATACGCGCTTCGTCTGGGACGCCGACGCTGGCGCATGGCTGGCAAGCACGAGCTGTCCGGAGACCGGGTGGAGCGACGTCATCAACGCCAACCCGGAAGTCACCGCAGCGTTCCAAAGCCTGCAGGACATCGCGAACCGACTGCACATCGAGCGGGCCATCTCGCTTTCATGCGGTCCTCACAGCATGAAGGACCAGTGGCATCGCGTGAACAACCTGGACGTGTGCCGCATCCCTGAGTCTGAAGTCGTAGCCCGCGCCACCCTTCAGCTCGACCGCGACATCGCAGCCTCCGAGGAACGTAATAGACGTATCACCCGCGTTGCGACCTTGGGGCACATCCTTCAGACGGCGACGTTGCCCGCGCAAATCAAGGACCTTGCCGGTGGCGGTGCCTCGATAGCGTGGTCTCCCGACTCTCCAAACACCAATGTCATCAAGGCCGGCGCGCGTCCGGCCCTGGTGGCGTACCTCGGTGACAACCCGCCGATGGATATGGTCAAGAGGATTGGCGAGAACGCGTTCGAGCTCCTGAGAAAAGAAAACAAGGGCCACAAGGAGCGCGTGGCCATCTGCTATCGCACGGTCGCTGGCGTCACGAAGTTCGCCGACATCAAGCAGCAGACTGACATTACATACGATGGAAGCAGCATGGCGTCCATCACAGGGGGACAGTGACATGCCTGAGATGCAAGCTGCGCGTGAAGCGCTGTCTCATCTACTCGTCGGGCTCCACGACGTCGACGATTCCGTTGTGCGCGGCGAGAAGAAGCTCGGTGACCAGACCTACGCGGTTGCGTACGTCGACTTCGCTGATGACGTGGTGGAGCGATCGCTTCACCTGCGCGACTTCCAAGAGCGCATCCTTGCTGACGACTTCTTCGATGCGCCAGGCGACCTGCGATGGAACAAGTACCTCTACATCGTCGCCGGCCCGAACTCGAAGGCAAGTCCTCAATTTGCTGAGGCGAAAGCCGCAATCGAGGCTGACAAGGACTACGCGCGCAAGCGCGTCATCTCGCAGGACGACCTCGAATCCCTGCTGGCAGGGCCGAAGCTGTTCGAAGCAGCGGAGCACGGAAGCACGTACGACGTGCTGACGGACTGGCGGCAACGCCTGTCAGCTGCTGGGCTTGCGCTGTTGCTCGACGCTCCTACCCCTCGCACCACAGTGGTGGAGAAGATTGCCCAGCGCGCAGCAGGTGCGGTTGCGAACGGTAAGCAGCAGGTGAAAGAGCTGAACGCCGCCGACACGCCGTTGGCGACTGCGAAGCTACTCAGCCTGAACATCGCTTCGTTCCGGCCGATACACAACGGCAAGACTTATGACTTCGGCGACGTCACGCTGCTCGTGGGCGCGAACGGAAGCGGGAAAACATCTCTGCTCGAGGCTGTCGAGTACTTCTACTGCGGAAACAACCGCAGAAGCACAGCCGTGGGGCCGGTGCGTCTCAAAGGGAAGCTGCGGCCGAGCGCAGGTGGCAGCACGCTCGAGCTTTCATCCACTGAAGAAGGCCCTCGCATCAAGGCCCGAAATCTTGCTTGGTACAACCGCAAGGAGCAAAGCGTTGCCGACATCGTTGACAGCTTCTCGCTCTACAACTTTCTCGACACCGATGCCGCGTATCGCTTGTCCGGCAATCTGAAGCCAGATGACATCACGACCGAGTTGAGCCGGTTGTTGGTGGGCTCGTCAGCCGCTACGACGTTTGACTACCTGCAGAAGATTCGAGCCGATATGGATAAGGCTTGGGACAAGGCACAGCGCCGCGCCGAAGGGCTGCAGGCGGAGTTGACTGTTTTCGAGCGGCGGCTGAAGGAGCTTCAAGGCAAGCCGTCCACGGCGAAAACGCTGACGGACGCATATCGCACCGCGCTTGCAGGCCTCGGTTGGAAGAGGCCAACTGAACCCGGCGTTCCCACGCCAAAGGAAGGACAGGAACTTCTGGCCGCGCTGGCGCACGTGCAAGCGCTGGTCTCCCTCGGAGGCGCAGCTCGAACCATCAAGGATGTCGAGCATCGCTGGGAGCATCTGGAGGCCGCGGTTGGCAACGCAAGGCCCGTCGACACGCAGCTTGTTGGGACCCTCGAGCATGAGAAGCGACTCGTCTCGAAAATGGAGGAGCTTGAGGCCAACGTCAAAAACCTCGACCGGTGGATTGCGTATGAGTCTGCGGGGTTTCATGACGTGCGCCGTCGATACAAGTCGGCTCGCGAGGTCTCGGAACAGCTGGCCACACGCCTTGGAGGCCTGGTCGCCGGCGACCTGCCCGAGGTGCCGACGCAGTACGCCTCCCTCCAATTGCAAGATGCCGTGCAGGCTGCGGGCGAAGCGGCCACTGCCGCCCACGCGAGGTTCACCCGCGCTCAGCAAGCCCTGGACCTTCACGGCCGGGCCGCGTCGGCTCGCGCTACTGCGGCTGCGAAGCTGAAGGAGGCGGCGAAGGAAGCGCTCAAGTCGTCGGGGAACCCGGACATGTGCCCGGTCTGCCGCACGGTGCATGCAAGCGGCGCATTGATGCACCTCATCGAGGAACTCACCTCAGGACCGGAGACCACGCGGGAGGTCAAGGCTCTTGCGGAGTCGCTGCGCCTGGCGGGGGACGAGGCGAATGAAGCGCGGCGTTGGGCCAGCGCCGTTGAGCTCTGCCAGAAGTTTGCGACGCAATTGCAGTTAAAGCCGACCACACCCAAGGAGGTTCTGGAAGAACTAGTCGGACTACGTGAGCGGGCCAATCAAGCGCAGTTGGAGCTGCAGCGCGTCGTTAAGGAGGGGCAGGACCTGGGCAGCGCGGGATTCTCGAGCAACGAGGCGGATTTGGTATGGGGCCGAATCGCTGGGCTATTCGAGCCCGAGTCCAGAAATCTCACCGCCGACATTGCGTCGGGCGAACGGCGGCGTCAGTCGGACGTTGTGGAAGAGACGCGAAAAGTTTTGGGTGAATGCCGCAGCAACATGGGAAGTTATGTTGAGACCATCCGGGGCTTCGCTCGGTCTGTCGCCGTTGACGGCTGGGTCACGCGCGTCGAGCCAATCGGCACCTTCGCATCGCTTGTTGCGCTGCAAGACGAGTTCCTTGCCGCTACAAGCAACGCTGCCGGGCTTCATTCCTACCTTGCTGTCGAGGACGATGTTCCGCTCGTCGAGATTCAGGCACGTATCGCAGCCGTGGCCTCCGCGTTCAAGCAAGCTGACGAAGCGTCGCGCAGCGACTCGGAGAGCTCGGACGAGCAGCGGGACCTGCCGAAGAAGATTCAGGACTGGAATCTCAGCCTCGGGAAGCAGCGCGGCGAGGAGAAGGCGCTCCTAGAAGCGGGCAAAGTCTTGGACGACCTCATTGAGAACGCTTCCCTGGAGAATGCCACGCGGGAGGCGCTTGATGCCATCGGCGGCCAAATCAACGAGGTGTTCTCGCGCATCCATTCGCCGAGAGAGTACGAGTACGTCGGCAGCCCGAATGTTCTTCTACGGACCGCGGATGGTCATGACCCCCGCACGCTCGACGAGGTCAGCACCGGGCAGCGAGCCGCGTTTGCTTTGTCAATCTTCCTTGCCAGAAATCGCACGGCCGGGGCAGCGCCCCCCATGTTGCTCATCGACGACCCAATCGCGCACATCGACGACCTCAACGCTTTGTCGTTCCTGGACTATTTGCGCGACCTGGCAGTGAACTCAGGTCGGCAAATCTTCTTTGCCACCGCAGACACGCGAGTGGCATCTCTGTTCTCGAAGAAGTTTAGCTTCCTGGGAGAGTCGTTCAAGACCATCCATCTGGTGCGCAGCCCGCAGGTTGAGGAAGCGGACGCGGCAGGTTGATGCCCTCTGTGGCGCGCATTGCTCGACGCAGCGCAATGTAGGCTGCAGGCGAACGACGGCCGCGAGAAGCCGGCCGAAACCGCTGACCTATGAAGCTGTGGCTTGCGTGAGGGGCGATTCGCTGCGGTTGCCAAAAGCTAAATCGAGGCCGTACCCGTTTCCATTCGGCAAGGGGACGCAGGCGGGCCTGAGGAATCCTGGCCTCTTGGGCAACCCGAAGGCCTCGTAGGTAATTTCCAAGACGTCCAGGCGTTCGTGGTTGCGCACCTCGAAGACAAACTGCGATTCGCTGTAGATGAAGTCGTACTTCTCGATCCCCAGCAGCACATGGTTGTTAGTCAGAAGGCGTTCGTCGTTGCTCGCGCGATGGCGTTCGAAGTCTGTCTGTGTGTCCCTTTCGCTCAGCCGATAGCGGATACCCCTCTGGATGGTGGCCACGCTGGCATCAAGCTCCGCGAGGAACTCCCGGGATGCGATGACGATGTTGTAGCCCTTCGGCAGATCATCCGTGTAGCGCAGCGCGTAGCTCTTCTGGCACAGCTTTACGAAATCCCGGTCGAGTTGGGCCACGAGTTCTGGATACAGATGCCCCACGGAATTCCAATGCGCGGTCTGCAGGTGACCATGGATGCGCTGGCCTCTTGTGACAAGGATGGTCTTGAAGTATTTCTCGAGTGCCGTACTGGCCATCATGGCGCCCTGGTGCGGCATGCGCGCGTTCAAGAGGATGCGCGCGGCGAGGTAATCGCCAAACGCATCGTTGAGGAACATCGAGGCTGACTTGGCCTCCGCAGGCGACTGGGCGCGGACTTTCTTGGGCACGATAGGGAACTTGGTAAATCGATAGGTGCATTTTCGTGTCGCGCTGGGCAGGCTTGCGAGTCAGCTTTGTTCCTGCAGGCGTCTCGATGGGGAGCCGCCGATGTCCAAGAACTGCTCGTGGAGCATCGGCGCCTAGGATTTTCCCGCGCGATCAAGTTCCATGGCCAGTCCAAACCGCGCTGCTGAAGGCATTGTGCTTCTAGGCAAACCTCCACGGCCGCCCCACGGATGGCGGCGACACGTTGCTTCAAGCGGTACAACTTCACGAATCCTCAGCGATTTGATCGCTCGCACCTGGAGGCAAGTGGCAACCGCCTCCAGACTGAGCGCCTATGCAAGACTCTCCCCTTGTCGTCTGCCTCGACAACAATGACTATTCGGTGCTGTCGGATTCAAGCAGAGCATCTCCTGAGCTTGAGGCCATCCGGTATCAGTTGCTCAAGCTCGCGGAGTCCGGCTCAGTTGTCTATGCGTTCGCTGGCACCCATTTGATGGAAATGGCCCCGTTGCAGCCAACTTACGCCGATGCTGCCGCCGCACGCGCCGACGTATTGGTGCAGCTTTGCGGGACGAATGCGCTAGTCTCTTTCGATCAGATGTTGCAACTCGAGGTCGCTCGTGCGGCAGGATTTGATGCTCCCATCACGACTGTCCTGAGCACCGATGCTTCATGGTTCCCGAAGTTTGACGGATCGCTGTTGCCAGCTATCCCCGACCCTTATCACACGGACGCTTTGAAAGAGGCAATCCGAGCGCAGGGTCGCACGAGGAAGGAGCGGCGAAAAATGGAGCGGAAGGTGTTGAGGAACGGCCAGCCCAACGCTCTGTTCAAACAGTTCCACGCCAACCGTGCAGCCAACTTCGACGTCTCGGAAACACTGCGCGACTATCCGATGCGGCCGGAAGATGCCGTGATTCTTGCGCGCTACGTATTTGGAAAGGCATCCCGCGAAGAAGCCGAGGCTGCGTTCTTGAGTGCACTACGCGATCCGAGGTGGATGATGCGTTGGTTTTCGGAGCACCACGACTTACTAAGTCCGGTCAGTCGATGGATTCGCGATCCCTCGGAAAAGTACATTGCTGGATTGCAGAAGGCGATTACAGGACTCCAAGAAATCCGGCGCACTGAAAAGGCGACGGGAAGAAAAATTCCAATCGACTTGCTTACAGCGGCTGGGTGGAAAGCTGCGCAGCACAAGCTTCTTCTCAAACTCGCGAATGGCGTTCTTGCTAGTTCGTATCCGACTCTGCCGGCGCTCACGGACGTCGACGCTGTCTATGCTCATTGTCCAGGCCTTTGCACGGTAGTGAACACTACCTACGCGGCAGCATGGGACTCCCTCAGGGGTCAGCCGCGAACCCCCAAGCCCAGCGACTTTGCAGATGCGCTCCACGCCTTCTACGCCCCATACGTATCAATTTTTCGCGCTGACAACTATATGGCCCCACATGTCGCTAAGCACGTCAAACAGTACGGCACACGCGTCGTGCCGAAACTGCGAGACTTACCCGGCGAGATTGCGGCAGCATTGCTGCGCTAGCGTGATCCCCAACCGACCTCTAGGCGGCGATAGGCTCGGAATAGCGTTTGCCGAACCGTAAGCTCTTTGCAGTCTTTGGCCGCGTGGCAGGCGCGTCTTTGCGCAGAGGCGCGGGCCGACAAGTCGTTGTCCCGCGTGGGTTTTCTTGACCTGACCGTATCAAATTTCGTCAAAAGGACGACTACCCCGTACATGGCCACGATCTTGTCGTCGAAGCCGGTAAAGCGGCGCTCGTGCTTGGGATTAGGTGCTCTGAAAGCGCTGCGTTCGCTGCGGCAAAACGCTGCCCACCCATGCCGAACTCCCGCGCTCGATTGACGAGCTCGCCCCGCCCGGCTTACATTTGCAAAAGGCGCTCGCCGGCGCCTGCTGCGCGCTTTCAGCAAACTCTCACGGGACGGCGTCCATCCAACCTCCACCCCTGATTCCCTTTGCAGGCGAATCCTGGCAGCGCGCACCTTGATTCGCATGCGGAAGGAATCTGCCATGCGACACATCCTCACGTCCGACGCGCGCGTCGAACAGCTCAGAAAAGAAGCCAAGCGCCACCAGCGCAAGCACGGTGGCAAATACACCGAGGCGCTCGACAAGGTCGCAAAGAAGGCCAACTACGACCACTGGCACCACGTCACGCTCTGCGCGGGCGAGTCCGAGCGGGCGAAGGCGTATCCCGAGCTCGACAAGATCTTCGACAGCGCGATCGAGGCGGCCAAGCGCGGCGAGGCCACTGTCGCCTCCACCAGCGGCGAGCATGGGGTCGGACCTTATGTCCTCTTCTCCTCCGAGTCCGGAGACGCATGGCTGCTGGACCCCGACGGCTTCGGCGCGATGTGCTTGATTTGGAAGGGCAAGATGCCGGAGGAGGGCGCGGCAGGCGCCGCGCGGCGAGAGGAGACCGGCTGGCACGCGGAATGTGAGCTCCTGGGCGACTTCTTCCGCGTCGAGAGCGAGCTCCCCGACATCGGCGAGCAAGCCATCGCCGGCTATCCCGTCGACGAGATCCGGGCCGCGATCGCCGACGCCATGTCGACGGAGACCAAGATGCTCATGACGATCGGCCGCGCCGGCGCCGTTGACTTGACGCCCGACGTGATCGCCAGGATGAAGGAGCGCGGAATGTCCGACGAGGAGCTGCTTCGCATGAAGGCCGAGGGATTCCTCTACTCGCCCGCGCGAGACACCTTGATCAGCCCTCCGATGACGAACGAGGACTTCGAGGACAGCGATTTCGACGAGGAYGAACTGGCCAGGCCATGAAAGGAAGCGCCGCCCGAGGGCGGCGCTCGTCCACCTGTTCGGTGGCCGCGGCGAGGCATGAGTGAATCATTTCGAAGCCACCTGCGCGGTGGCGGACCTCGTCGCAAGGACACCTTCCCGCAGGCGCGGCCAAAAGTCAAGCGATTTTGCCGGATGGAGCCGCCGTCAGTCGGCCGCGAACGCGGCGACCGAGCCTTGGTAGCTGGCGAACTCGGCAATGCTCGACGCGTCGTCGACGCGCGCGGGTGGCAAGACTTGATCAAGGGCGGACATCGCCGCGCTCGCCGCCAGGCTGACTAGGACAATGACAACGAAGAGCCGCATGGACGCTCCTTGGACCGCCTGCGCGGGCGAGGAGCCCGCGCAGGAAATCTGGCGCCTCGCCGATCGGGGAGGCCGCGTCTGGCTCTCAGTGAGCCCGCGTCTCGCTGCGTTCGCGAGGCCATTGGATGATCGAGCCGAGTGCGGCCTGAGGCTGTCGGCGCCGCTTGGCGAGACGCGTAGGAGCGCGTCGCTGCGTCGTCTGATCATGGGGCCGTGGAAGCCGACCCGCGCGTCAAAGCAGCGACGCCATCGAAGCAAGAGCCTTCGACGCCGGCGGCGCCGCGAACGCCGCGATCAGGGCGATGGCGATCAACCGCGCGTCGCGCGACATGAGCGCGAACAACCGCGCGCGGTCGTCTTTGAAGCACTCGTATGGACTGCGTCCGCGTCGGATCATTTCTTCCCCCCCTTGGCCGGCGTCGCCGACTTCTTCGCGGCGGCGGCCGCTTCTTCGGCCTGCGCCTTGGCCTCGGCGGCGGCTTTCGTCGCCTCCTGGTGGGCGGGCCAGTCGCCGCTGGCGCCGATGTCGGCGAGCCGGTCGACGAAGCGGCCGTAAAGGCCGTCTTGCACCTGGCCCGCTAGCCTCATGCGCTCCACTGCAATGTTGGGGTTGAGCAGAAGGATGAAATGGAACTCGCCGGAGGGGCCTTTCTTCGTGGACACGAAGTTCAGCTCGCGCAGCGTGCGCATGCGCTTGCGCCAGGTGTCGACCGCGCGCTCGCCGGAGAAGCCCGCCTCCGCGGCGAACGTGGCCGGCGCCTCGACGATCACCAGCGGGTTGTCGGGCGCGCGCGACCACAGGCAGAAAAGGGAATGGCCAGCCGGCGCGCCTTTGGACGTCGCGTCGATCGCCTGCATGGCGATCGGCAGCGCGCGCGGGACCGTTGTGAAGCCGTCGTTGCTCTTGCGCCGCCAGAGCAAAGTCTCGTCGAAGCCCGGGAAGTGCAGCGCGAGCTGCTGCTGCGCCCGGTCGGCCATTTTCAGGCGCTTGGTCTGGGATTGCTTGGAGTTGGCCACGTCGGCTCCTTCGTTTCGATGGACCAATTTTCAGCCTCGCGCATCCGCACTGCAATGAGTGAGTCGGCGCGATATGGCCAGGATTATGGAATCCGAGTCGCCCTCTGGGAGCTATTTGAACCGATGGATATCCATAGCCCATGGATGAGCGAAAACGCACGATATGGCGCGCCGCTGGATCCGCATGTTGTTGTTTTCATTGAGTTTTCCTTATTCGCCGCGTGCTCCCGTCCTGCTGTGCTGCTGTGCTGCTGTCCTTCCGTGCTGCTGGTGGGGTTCCCAAAGGGGAGGGCTGGCCGTGCCCTGCGCGCGCGCCAGCCCCCGCCCCTATCACCACTTGTTCCAGCGCTTCGGAGGCGGCTCGGCCTTGCGGAACGCCTTAGCGACCGCGTGGTTCATGCGGTTGATCAGATCGACGCGCTTGAAAAAGATGTGCAGGCTGCCGGACCGGTATCCCTCCACGCGGATGTAGTCGTCCTCGTGGCCATCCGCGGAGACGGGCGGCCTGTGGGCGAACCTCATGAACCCCGAGCGAGGGTCGAGTTGGCGGCGGTCCTCTGACGCATGCATGCAGCGGACGAGATCGTCGATCGTCCGCGCGGTCTCGGACAGCACGTCCATGCCGGCGCGGCCGAGCAGCGCGATCTTCGACCCAAGCAGCACGGGGCTCGGCATCTGGGGGTGAGCTTTAGGACGCTGCAGCGCTACCAGGCCAGTGACAACGCGCCCCGGGGGGTGTATCTAACTCTTTGGTTCGAGAGCCGATGGAGCATTGCCGCCCTCCACACGCAGGCCTACAACGAAGCACAGCACGCCCGCGCCTGGGTCGCCGCCCTGGAGCGTGAGTGCGAGCGGTTGCGCGGGGTCATCCATGTGTACGACAACGCGCAGGCCCACTGCGGCCAACGCGCCAGCCTATCAGTGGGTCTGAAGAAGCAGCGCAGGGACGGGGTGCGCAAACGCGTCAGGCGCGTGTTTGGCGACAGATTGCCGATCTGAAGTCCTGAAGCGCTACGCCTCGGGCCAAGGCAGGGCGGCCCACAGCGCATGGCGTCCAAGGTCGATTCGATGCGCATGCCGAGCCCACGAAGCTCGCGGCTTCACGCGATCGTCGCGCACTTTGTGCGTCACCGTGAGGTGCGCGCTCGTGTACTTGTCCAGGAACTGCGCTATCACCTCCGTGCACGACGAGCACGGCGCCTTCTCAGTCCACATCTGCAGGCTGAATGGCGTCCCCGGTCCTCCGGGAAGGAGCTTTTGCTCGTCCCGGTCCAGGCGATTGAGCATCTGGAACTCGGTGCATTCCCAGCGCCAGTCGTGCTTCTTCTGTGCGGTGAGACCTTTGAATGCGGCCGCCGACTGCAGGATCGGCTTCTTGTCGCCTGAGCTGCAGGCCAGCGATCGGTGCACGCCGTGGCGCGTGATCAGCTTGACCTTTGCCAAGTTCGGCGCGCCGTCGCCAAGTCGAAGTGCTGTTCGCACCAGGTGCAATTCCTGCGACGCGAAGGCCGCCTCACCCAGGTTGATGAAGAGGTCGTGCCGGCCCCTCGGACCGGTCGCGGCTATGAGGCCGAAACCTTTCAGTCGTCGCTCACGCATTGGACGCCGCCTTAGGAACGAGGCGCATGACCGCAGATTCGAGCACAGGTACCCGCGGCTCGACATGTGCTAGGGACAATACGAGGTCACTCGCTGCTATCCTTTTAACCCCCAGGCCCTTCGCGAGCACTAAGTCCGCGCTCTCAAGCTGTTTTATGACGACCTTGGCGCTGAGGCCCTCGCGCATCTTCGCGAGACCGCTGACCGACTCGCGCGAGTCGACGATGAGACGTGCCATGGTGTTATGCCCGTGTTGAACACGGCAGCAAGTATGGCGGGCACGGCCGCTCAGGTGCTAGGAGGGCAGCTCTCACGCCTCGGCGTCTGAGGTCGGCTCAGTCAGGGTTCCTGGCTCGGCCTTGGTCATCGAGGCGAGCAATTCCTTGATCGCCGGCAGCCGCGGCTCAAACGCGAGCTGCAACCGGAGCATGTGCTCGACGATCCACTGGGTCATGGCGGGCCAGCACTCCTTGTTGTGCCCGTCGAAATCCTTGCCGTACGAGATCAACGATGCCCTCCGTTCGGGCATACGCCGCCAGTTGAACTCGGCCCCGAATGCCGTCTCGACCGCGTCCTTCTGGGCGTACAGCATGTCGAAGATCGCCTTGTTCTCTTCGGGCACCTCACGCGACATACCGAATTCCACGCGCACCTCGTCGCGGGTGAAAACCATCGTGTAGTGGAGATGCCGGATGCCGCAGCGTGCGTTGAGCCAGTTGTCGCGCATCGGGCTCACGTTGTCATAGCGCCTGACGCCCGAAACCCTCAATGCCTCGAGCACCTGGTGCCAGAAGGACACTCGAAATTCGTTGCGCTTCTCGCGACGACCGTCGAGCTTGATTTCGTCGTCGACCTTGTCGGATATCCCGATCATCAGCTCTTCCGCTTCGCGAAGCGGAATGACCTGCTCGACCGTCAGGAACAGATCCTTGCCGTCCTGGAACGGCGTGGCCTTGAAGCACTTCACGTACACCCGATGCTTGAGGAGCCACATGACGGTCGACGTGACCTCTTTCCGGAAGTTAGCGGCGACCATGATGATGCGTTGATCATTGCCCACGTTGAGCTTGACGTCGTCGAAGGTCTCCTCTTGGAGGAAGTCGCAGATCAGCTTCTTCGCATCTTGGCCGGGATTAGCCCGGTCCTTGTCCAGGAACTGTTGGAAGATCTCGGCAATGTTCGACCTAGTGAGGGTCGAGCAGTAGGACGCGTACTTCAGCGACTGCCACATCACGTCCCGCCCGGAATCGTCGAGCTTGTTCTCGATGACCACCAGCGTTCCCGTCTTGTCGATGGCCAGCAGGTCCAGGCGCTCGCGCGTATCGTCGAAGCCGTCGAACTCCTTGGCAATCACCAGCAGGTCCTCCTCCAGCGCATCGGGCTCGTTGGCGAGCCATTCCTGCAGATGGTGGCGCTCCGTGAAGTTGAGTTCGCTAAAACTGACCTTCTTGACCTTACTGATCCGATTCGAGGCCTGGTTAATGCGGTACATGGTGTCTCCGATGGCGTTCAGTTCGATGCGCATTGCCGCCGGCGCGCGCGAGTGCGGCTTGAGAGCAGGTCGCAGATCGTAGGCGATTCACCCCGTCGCTGAAGCGAGATGCGAGTCCGTAGACGACGTCACTGAAGCACTTGAGCGAGTGCGCGCTCGATTCGCGACCTGCTCGCTGCGCGAATCTGCCGAAGCCCAAGCTCTCGCGCCATACGAGCGACGGGATCTTCTGGTCCTGCGTCGAGGAGGATTGAGCGCGCCAAAGAGGTCAACTCCTCAATGCAGATTTCGTCTACTGGACGAGCATCTTCTCCGGGCGTCCGAAAACGTGAATGCTCCGCGGATCTAGCGACGCCTGGCCAGTAGAAGACGCCCGCATCGTCTGTCGTGCGCTCGAAGCGCTTGGCAGCCAAGGTCAGCACACGCTCCTGAATGCGCGCGCCGGTGCGTTGCCAACCGTGTGCACGAGCGATCCGCTGTGCAAGGACCAGGTCCAGTAGCGGACCTTCATGCGCGACGACATGGGCGATCATCTTCTCCAGCGACTGGTCGTAGCTGGAATCGAAGAACCTCCCGGCCTCAACGTTGGTGGCTGTGGCAGGGTCTGATTCGACATACGCGGACGAGGCGGGAGAAGGCTGTGCGACTGAAATATTCCGCGCATAGACTTCGGCGCCCGCTTGTTTGAGGGAGACGTCTTCGGATCCGTCGCCCATAGGTTCAGCATCCTCGTTTCCGTTCTCCGTGGATGTTGAAGGGGCCTGTAACTCTCCCGTCACCTCCGTCGCATCAGCCCTTGCCTTGTCGATGGCCTCCTGAGCGGCCTGAAGGGCAGCCTCTCGCTCCGCCTTCTCGGCGCGCGCCGTGCGGCTGCGCGCGAGCAAATCCTTTAGCTGAAGATCGATTCGCTCGAGGGTTCCGGCACGATCGACCCACCAATCCGTCGACCAGATCCGGACGATTTCCCAGCCAAGACCTCGTAGCACTTGCTCACGAAGCATGTCGCGGTCGCGAGCGGTCGAAGAGCGATGGTAAGTCGCCCCGTCGCATTCGATGCCGGTGAGATAAGTGCCCCTCGCGTCTGGATGGACGACAGCCAGGTCCACGCGGAAAGAGGATGCCCCGATCTGTGTGTGAAGCTCCCAGCCCTTGCTGGACAGTGCGGCTGCAACTGCCTCTTCGAACGGGCTCTCGAATCCGCCGAGGCTGCCATTGGTCGCCTCGGCCAGCGCCTTCGTGCCGCGCTCCGCGAATTCCAGGAAATGCTTCAGATCCTTGACGCCAAGTGCTTGCGTGCGTGCCAGATCCATCTTTTCCGGGCGTAGGCTTGAGAAAACCCGTAGCTCTTGCCGCGCGCGGGTAATGGCAACGTTGAGGCGGCGTTCACCGCCTTCGCGGTTCATCGGACCAAAATTCATCGACACCGCACCAGTGAGATCCGGGCCATAGGTGGTCGAGAAGTACATGATGTCGCGCTCGTCGCCTTGCACGCTTTCCAAGTTCTTCACGAACAGCGGCTCTAAGGCTGACTCGGCAAAGTGCGGCTCCAGCGACGGGTCCTTCCGGCGCTCGTCATCCAGCAGATCCTCAATCAGTGTCTGCTGCTCGGAGTTGAAGGTCACCACGCCGATGGTGTGCCCTGTCTCACGGAATTCTGGTGCCCTGAGCTTGGCGACAATGTCGGCCACCAAGGCGCGCGCCTCCGGCTTGTTGATGCGCGCACCGCCCTTCTCATAGACGCCAGCGACATGATGGAAGCTGACCGCCGTGTCCACCGTTACCGGGGAAGGGAAGGTGACCAGCGACCCGCCGTAGTAGCGATGGTTCGAGAAGGCGATCAGGCTCTCATGGCGGCTGCGGTAGTGCCAGGACAGATTCATCGTGGGCAAGTTCGCGCCCATGCACTCGTCCAGGATGCTTTCCATGTCGCCCTCAGTCTCCTCCTCATCGTTCGACGCCTCCGCGCGATCGAAGAAGCTCGTCGGCGGCAGTTGCTTCGGGTCGCCGACCATCACCACCTGCTTGCCGCGCGCGATCGCTCCGATCGCATCCCAGACGGGAATCTGCGACGCCTCGTCGAAGACCACCACGTCAAAGGCGTTGGCGTCCGCGCTGAGATATTGGGCGATCGACAGCGGGCTCATCAGGAGGCACGGCGTCAGCTTGGTCAGCGCTGTGGGAAGGCTGGACATCAGCGTGCGCAGCGGGAGATGCTTGGTCTTTTTCGTCATCTCATGACGGAGCAGGCCCCACTCGGAGCTTCGCGTCACGCTCTCTTGCTGTGGAAGGTCGGCGCACAGACGTGCGCGGATCCATGCTCGCGTGAGGTCCGCGTACCGAGTTTCCAGGGCGCGGAAGTCGCCGATGCGCTTTTCGTGCTCAGCAGCCACGAAGGTGCGAATTACCGGTTCGTTGTCGACCACGATGTTCAACCACCAGCGGCTGTAGTTGGTCTCGAACGCCTGGCGAACCTGACCAGCCTTGACCGCGCCATTCTCGATGCCTGCGACGACGCCCGACAGGCCGAGCAAGATGGCTTGCCCGCGCACTTTCCGCCAAGCGCACCAGGCGTTCAGGCGTGGCTCGGACTGGATGATCCCGTTGCAACGTTCGATGAGGTCGTTCAGGTCGACATCGCCGAAGTCGGATTTTGCGCCGTCGGACAATGCTCCTGCGACGCTCAGTTGATCGATCTTCGGCTGAAGCGCGAGCCATGCCGTGAGATAGCGCTGAGCCGCGGCGGCGAGGGCGCCCGCGGGTTCGAGCAGCGCATTGTCCTCGCCGATGAGCCGCTCGAGCGGTGCGGCGATGGCCCGGAGATCTTCCGGCGTCGCAGCCAGGTTGGTGATGGCAGCGCCGACAGAGGCCTGAAACTTCAGCGCCTTCTCAACGTCCTCGATGCTCGTTCTCAACCCGCTCCACACACCGTGCGTCGATGCGTGCAAGTCGGCCAGCTGGTCCAGTTCGCGCTCGACGCCTGCACGTCGCTGGCAGATCTGGAGGTCCGCGGCCATAGTCTCGCCGCAAGCGCCCGCTGCGACCGCCTCATGGCTCTCGGCCAGTGACCCAGATACGCGGATCTGCGCCATCGCCGCATAGAAGTCCAGCGCGGCCTCCAAGGTATCGATGCGCGTCGACATGCCGGACCACAGCGAAGCGGTGGCAGCCGAAAGACTATCGAGGGCGCCCAACTGGATGTCGAGTTCACGCAAGGCGCGCAGTTTCTGGAGCTCTTCTGTCAGCCGAGTCCCGCAGCGTCCGTTGGCGACGGGTTCCAAGCCGACGTCACTCCATTCCCGGCCGCTCTTTGCAGCGACGAGCTCGGACTGGAACTTGAGCGCTGCGCGAGCAAACTCGGGACGCGTCTTCAGGCCTGACCACACGCCGTCGACCGCCGGCCCGATCTGCAGGGCTTCGACCTCCGTCCTCAGCGTCCGGATCTGAACCCACAAGCGCAGATCCGACGAAATGTTGGGCTCGCCTTCGCCGACGATGCAGCCCTCCAGGGCCTGCCTCACCTTGCGTTTGGCGACAACCGACAGTGGCCAGACAGCCTTTTCGGCCTTGCCAAACTCTCGCTGAAGCTGGGAGACGTTCAGCTGCTCGATCTGTTCGCCGTAGTGTACGGACAGCTGGTTGGTGGCCTTCGCGATCTCATCGAGCAACCGAAGGCCACCATCCAGTTCCTGCACGATATCGTCGGACCAGGTCGTGCCAAGTCCGGCATGGAGCGCACGCCGCTGCTCGATCAAGCCCATACCCCGGCGGCATGCAGCAACGACCGAAGGTGACCAACCCGGCGACAGCGAAGCCGACAGCTCCCGATGTTGAGCGAGTTGCTCGAGACCGCCACGAAGTCGATCGGCGATTGCACGGGCGTCGGCCCGTGCTGCGAAGCGCCAGTCATGGCCCGCCGCCGTGGGCAGCGCACGGGCAAGCATGCCCATGGCGCCCCGCGCACGGCGTGTCAGTGAAAAGGAGGGAAAGCCACATGTACCCGCAAAGTGCTCGTAGCTCGCGATCAACGACTGCGCCACCGGCAGGACGCCGCGTGCTGCGTCTACCAAGGATTGCTGCAGGTTCGGCGACCACTCGCTGTGCCCGATGTCCGCCAACGGGTTCTTGAGCAGGCCTTCGTAGCCAACCGCCTTGGCGTTGACATCCAGGCGCTCGACGACACTGACCATCGCCTCCATGGCCGCCGCGTCGTGCGCGTTGGCCGCCCCCCAGGACAGCCCGAGCGGAGGGACCGCGTCGCCGTCGATCACGCGGCCGATCGCCTCGTAGATCGTCATGCCGTTTCCGAAACGGAAATGAAGCCGCTCCACGTAGACGTTCAGATCGTCGCGGAGCGCCTTCAGGCGCCGCGCCTCCGCTCGCCAGACTTCTGGATCGACCACTCCGGTGGATTCCCAGGAATTCTTCAACTGCGCCAGCACGTCCAGCTTACGCGCCTTGCTGGAGTGCAGCTCCAGGCAGAACTCCCCGAGTTTCACTTCACGCAGTCGCCGAAACACCACGTCGAGCGCAGCGATCTTCTCTGAGACGAAGAGCACGCGCTTGCCTTCTGCCAGGCATTGGGCAATCAAGTTGGAGATCGTCTGGCTTTTTCCTGTGCCGGGGGGACCAATGAGTACGAAGTCTTTGCCTCGAACAGCCGCCATGACGGCAGACAGCTGCGACGAATCGGCCGGCAGTGGACAGAAGGTCTGAGCCGGGTCGAACTCGCGGTCCAGATTGCGGGGATGCGGGAAGGGCACACCAGCCGGATAGTTGTCCCTGGGCGAATCGATCAGATGGCGAACCACGGCGTTCTGCCTGAGTTGGTCCGTGCGTTCGGTCAAGTCCTTCCACATCAGGTACTTGGCGAACGAGAACATTGCGAGGACTACCTCCTCGGAAACCTCCCAGCCCTTGATGTCCTTGATGGCGGTCGAGACCGCCTTCCACACCGCAGCGACGTCAAGACCGTTGTCGTCCTTGGGCAGCTCGCCGTCCGCGATGCCGAGGTTCAGGTTGAAATCCTGGCGCAGCATTTCGATGAGCGTGGGGTTGAACCGCGGCTCGTCATCGTGCATCGCCAGCGTGAAGCCGGAACGAGCGCTCTTACGGCTCAGCGTGACCGGCACCAGGATCAGCGGGGCGCGGTACTTCTGGCCTGCACGGTCGTCTCTGGTCCAGGTCAAGAAACCGAGCGCAAGGTACAGCGTGTTCGAGCCTCCTTCCTGCATCGTCGTTCGAGCCGTCCGGAACAGCTCGACAAGCCGGGCCTCCAATTCGTCCTTCGGCACTCCGACGAACACCTCTTTGCGCTTCAAGCCGTCCATGGCGTGCGCACGCCGCACGTCTTCGTGCTCCCGGCCTTCGTAGATCGCCTGGCTGCGCGGATCGGCGCCGTCCATCAAATCCGGGCGCGGCATCACCTTCAGGATTTGCCCTTCGGCCAGCATGTCTTCGAGCAAGGCCGCGTCTGGTGCCTCAAGCTTCAGCGCCTTCTTGCTGCCCTTGAAATTCAGCAGGTTGTTGCGAAGCGAGAGATCCAGCAGCTTGCGCTGCCATCGTGCCAGCCGGTCCTTAGGGTTCAGAAGGGCGGGATCGGCTTCGTCTGCCTGGCTTTCCTCCACCAGGTCACTGGGTGCGTCATCGAATGTCGGCGCCGACACCACCGCCTGCTCCGTGGGCGGCTGCATGGCCAGCGCCTCCGCGCTGGCCAGCGGCTTGATGCGCTGCATCCGAGCGCGCCGAACGTCGATGGCGAGTTCGAAAGTCTCTTCCACGGCCTCGCCGATTTGCTCGGCACCGCGCTGCGTGGCAAAGCTGAAGTTCGGAGCGGGTCGCTGCGTGACGATCGTAGTCTCGAAGACGACCAGCTCCTTGAGCTTGATTCTCTTTCGGAGGGCGGTGACGTCGTCCACGACCGTCGTCGCGAACTGGTCGGCCTTGAGCCACACGCCTGCGAACGCATGTCCCTTGGTGAAGACCAGAATCGCATTCAGTCCGGCCTGCTCCAGCGCGGAGCAGAACATCAGTGCGAGGTCCAGGCAGGTGGCCAGCCCGGCCTCCGTGACCTGGCCGGTGCCACGGACCTTTTGACCGGTGTGCTCGAAGCTTGCAGGGGGAAGGGCGTAGTCCAGGCCCAGCGAGGCGATGGCACTCCAAATTCCTGACGCCAGCTCCCAGGCTCGCTTGTTGCCGCCCGCGTAGCCGTCGAGGGCCGGACTCTTGCCGTTGTCGCGCAAGATCTCCGCCGCCTTCTTGAGCAGGCGATCCACGGCCGGATCGTTTGGCTGAACGAAGGCGGCCACAAGATCGGGCATGTGCGAGAGGCCGCCCCACTGGTTCCGGGGCAGCAATTCGACAGGGCATTGGAGCTTGGTCAGCTCCGTCGTCTCGTCGCCTCGGGGCCGCAAGGTGAAGGAGACTGTCGCTTGCTCGGCTTCCGTCAATCGGGTTAGGAACGGTCCATCGAGTTCGACGTCGAGATCCGGAAGGCTGCGTGTGGCGCCCTCGGCCACCGATTCGACGCGCCAGACCTTTGGCCGCATGAAAGCTGGCACACCCTCGATCCAGAGATCGACCGGCCCCAACGCCGATGCAGTGTCGTTGACGATCCGCAATGCCTTGAGCATCGGTACGGCGTTCTGGAAATCAGCAAGATTGAGTTTTGCTGCAAGCGCAGCGTCCAGCCGGACAACCGGCTGAACCCCCTCTGACACCGTGCCAGCCGGTGGAACTTGATCGGGGAACTCAAAAGTTGTCATGCTGCGTGCCGTTGGACGTGGGGTACATGCTGCAGCCGAAAAGGGATCTGGCTGCGTTCGTGCCGCGGTTGCCGAGTCGACGGCTCATTCCTGTGCGGCCGAGGAGGGAGGGTGCCGAAGCCCTTTTTGAGATGGGCGGCTGAGCGCTTGGCGAGGAGGCGCATCGATCGGATGTCATGTCGTCGACGCCTCGTCTTGAGCTGCCTGCGCTGTCGTCCATGTCGCCTCAATGCCTTCACGCTTGCAGTATTCGTACAGCAGGTGCTCGAGCATGTTGGTCTGGCTACGGTCGGCCCGCGCAGCTGCGGTCTCAAGTAGCCTTTTGAAGCGGGCGCTGACGCGGTAGCTCACGGCAATGGTCTTGTCAGTCACGAGGATCCGCAAATGTAGGGTGAAGGTTGTACCGAGTAGTACTATACGTTTGCGCTACGAAACACACAATTTGACACTCGTGGACTATTCAACGGTTGACCTGAGCGATCGCCCTCGGCAGGACGCCTCAGATGACTTTCGTGAAATTCAGCACGACACCTCGGCCCCCATGTAAGAGCGGCGGCCAAGAGGAGCATCGCGATGGGCTAGCCTTTCTCAACGCCTTGAGCAAGGCGCATTTACACACAGATTGACTGATCCAGCGGCCCGATGGCCGCCGCGGCTTTGCAGAGTTGGCGGCTCGCGCACGTTGATGCGGCTGAACCTGCTAGGGGTGCGATCGCCTAAGCTGCGCACCGTTATCGCCGAAGATCCGCCGGTACGGTGGGCGGTTGCGTGCCCTGGTCGATGCGCCTCCCGTTGCCTAAAGAACCGCTCGCTCTTAGGAAGCGCGCTCAGCTTTTGGTGCGCGGAGCCCCAACTTTTCTGGAGCTACCAAACCAATCGCAGGGCGTAGCTAGCGCTGAGGCAAGCTGGCAACTTGCCTTTCCACCGACATCGAAGCAGATAGCCGGCATCGGCGACTTCGTGACTCTACTACGGCAAAAATGCGTGCTTTCGTCCGCTAGTCCAATACCGCAGAGAGCGGATCACCTTCAACATTGAGTCCCACCTTGACCTCGCCCAAGTCCATTGTCGCCAGTCCCGATCTGAAGCAGAACCAAATCGTGCGAAGGTACCTAGACCTTCCAAAGTTTCTTGACCTGTTGCGTTCGCAATCGCTTTACCTGCGTCGTGCTGACGGATTCACGGACCGTTTTGAAGGGGCTCTAACACCTGCAGTGCGAGCGGCGGTCGACGAGGCCCATCGCGAAGGACAAATTCACTATGGCGCCGACGAGTTCTACCAGCGGGCGCGTCAGAGCAA
Organism: Variovorax sp. M-6; assembly: GCF_052114385.1. Classification (NCBI taxonomy): domain Bacteria; kingdom Pseudomonadati; phylum Pseudomonadota; class Betaproteobacteria; order Burkholderiales; family Comamonadaceae; genus Variovorax; species Variovorax sp. M-6. Next base: position 69,824 of record NZ_JBFREQ010000033.1, read on the forward strand.
CTTTGTCAGCTGCTGGAATTTGGGCGCCAAAGACAACATGGCGCTTTGGCAGCTGTACGGTGGTGTCGCAAACTCGGTTGTCGTCACCTCTACCATCGATAAGCTGCTTGCCCCAGCGCTTCGCTGGAACGACGTCGCTTTGCTGCACAAAGTGCGCTACATCGATCACTTCAAGAACCCTGACATGGTCGTTGGCGATGGAACCGATCTTCTCCAGTTTAAGCACGAGGCTTATAAGTTTGAAAACGAGGTGCGCATCGTTGTTCCTCGGTCAGGAACGTGGAAGTCGAATCCGGCTGGAATTCGTTTGCCGCTAGGCGACCTAAACGAGGTCATTCGCAGCGTTGTGGTGGCGCCTGAGGCAGCGGAATGGTTTTTCGAGCTTGTGGAGGACGTGACTCAGAAGTATGGCGTTTCGAGCCCAGTCAGAAGGTCTAAGCTTACGGAGTTGCCAAGGTGACCGTGAGCAATGGGTCCAGTCGCCCGAACAACTTGGGCATCACATGCTACTTCCATTTCAGCTGACCCTCTTTTGAACGAAGTGCGACGACAGGTGCACGACGTGCAGCCGGCACTCGATGTTAGAGTGCCTTGGTAACGTGTGGAAAGCTGTTGAAGGTGTCTTGACCTCCTGATCAGAAAACCATACGTCGCGCGAATCCGCCGGCGCAGAACCAGTGGGCGAAGGGCGCGTTCAATGGTGGCCGAAAACGTAGCAATTTCGCCATCGAGGCAAGGTCTGATCGGCAGGCCTTGACCTCGGCGCGATCAGAATCAACTCATATGCTTCCCACAAATACGCCGGCCGCGCTCGCGACTGCGGGCGCTCTGGTCGGCGCCTCAGTCTTTCTCATCGCGATACTTGGGTTGAGGCTTGCACGTCGGCATCCCTCGGATGTGCGAATCGTCTGCTACTTCTTTTCGCTGACCGTGGTCCTCACGGCGTTGGTAGCGATGTGGGCAAATGCAGCGGGCGCCATTGATAGTGACGGCACTTTCCATGGACGAATTGGTTCAGCACTGAACCGCCTCCTCCGAACACTTCTCGACGTGGATGCATCGCTCAAGCTCCTTGGCGGGGTCGTTGGCGTTGTAGTCCTTCCGCAGGTGGCGAGCTATGTACTTGGCGGACTTTTCGGATGCGGGACGTCTCCAATTTTAGTTGGCCGTACGCTGCAGTTTTTCGTTTGGAGCCTAGCAAAGTCTTTGGTCGTCGCCTCTGGCATGCTGATGGCGCTCGCAGGTTTAGGCGCCGCTGCAGGGTGGAAGGGCTGGAGCGCTACTGGCGCCGCAAGCATGGTGTCAACCGGTATGGTGCTGAGTGCCATGACGTTTGTCGTCCTGTACCTCTACAGGTTTGAATTCGGTGATGCGTTTTGGGGCGAAAGCCCGGCTCGTGGTCATGGTCGCGCGCGGGTACGGCTCGCCTCACTTCACGCGTGGCTGACCCGCAATGTAAGCGGGCGATCGAACCAGGGCTGAGAGACTATTGCGCCACCGAATTCGCATAGCTCTGGTACTCAACCCACGGCTTCAGTCTGGCCCACGTCCGACGGTGCCCAAGATGCTGAGTTTCTTTCGGAGCATTTCACGGCGGGTTCGCGCTGAGGCGAACAGCATACGGACTGCGCCGCGACAAGATGCGTTCAGCCTCGCTCTTGCCACAGAGCCCTGCGAAGACGCTCCTGCTCGTCGAGTTCGAGTGCGAGCACCTTCGCCCGTCTTTCCTTCGCCAATGTCCGCCGTATGCGAGCGCGCTTCAGTCGCTCGATGGCGTTGACGCATATAGCGAGCGATTCGTCCAAGACGAACGCCGTCCCAAAGAGGACTGCGATCCTTTCTGCGTGGCCGTGCCCAAGAGGCAACAACGACTTGCCCGTCGCAGTTTCATGAAGCACCAAAGCCAACTCAACACCGGCGGCAGTTCGATAAATCAAAGTCATAGTGCACCCGTCTGGCTAAGAAAATCACTGTCAGTGGGGTTGGACGGCGCCTAGAAAGACGGGTTCACTCAAGGAGCGAAGTCCGGTCAAAAAGGCGGATGCTTGCTGACCAGCGGGACGATGACACGGGTCTCGCGGATCGCGGATGTGGAGCGGCCCTTGCACAGGGTGATCTTTCTTGCCATGAAGTTTGATTTGATCCGCGGTCAGATCTGCGCCGGCTACCTGTCCTGACGTCTAGGGCGGACTCCCCGCTAGCCCACACGGTGTACGAAGTTCATGCGTACCCCACGCGCCTTAGGCCTCGAGCAGACAGTTCCCTCTGCTCGGGCTCTTAAGAGCAACCCGTCATCGAATTCTTCTGCGGGTTCGGCAGGCCAAGAACGTATCCCCGTCACATGATCGGAACGCCGCTTCGCCGGCGCATATGCCCTTCTTCCCTCAGGCGTTTCCTTCCGCGCCAACCGCCGGTGCTCGCAACCGTGCATAGCGCGCCCCACAGCCCACGAGGTGCGACTCTGCTCTATGAGCAGCGTTTGGCGTCCGTTGGAGAATCGAGTCTCCGACTGTTCTATCGCCGGAAGGCGCTAGCCTGCGCCCCGTGAACCGAGACCCCGAGGCGCGCGCTCCCATCAAGCACACGGCTAAGCGCGTTCCGTCGCAGACGTAGCTGCTGATCGGATAGGGATTGCCGACGCCTCACGGGCGAGCTGGAGCTGGATATTGACACCCCGCCAGCATCGAGATGACAAGCGCGCCGACGATTGAGCAAGAATATATTCTCCGATCTGCTTGCTGGTTGAGGAGCTTTGAAATGTTCATCGCGTACGGCGCTCAACGGCCGAACGACCCGTTCAGGCCTTGTCGGAACCCTGTTTCCCCAAGTCCAACATCCGAGCCACCTCGCTGACCTGAGCGGCGCCCGCTCTGAAATACCCCGCCACGGTGTCCGTGCTCCGATGCCCCGTCATCGCCATCGTCTCCTGCAGCGGCATGTTTTGTCTTCCAGCCTCGGTCACGAACCCCGATCGCAGCGAATGCGCCGAGAAATCCTCTCCGACCCCCGCCAGCGCACACCGCGCCTTCACGATGTCCCGCACCGCCGTCCCCGAGAGCCCGTCGGTGCCGAGTTTCCCGTTCTTGAGGATGCGCCGGAAGAGGGGCCCCGAGGTGATCCCGCTGGCCTT
>NZ_JBFREQ010000034.1:0-72476 GCF_052114385.1 Variovorax sp. M-6
TCGGCGTCGGCGAAGCGCATGATGGCTTCCTCGACCCAGCCGCGCCGCGCCGCCGCGAGCAGGCCCAGCGCGGTGCCGACCACCAGCCCGATGCCCACGGCGATCACGCCGACCAGGATCGACGCCCGCGCACCGACCAGCAGCAGCGAGGCGACATCGCGCCCGAAGGCGTCGGTGCCCAGCCAGTGCCGGGCCGAGGGCGCCTGCATCTTGTTGGCCATGTCCATCTCGTAGGGCGACCAGGGCGTCCAGACCAGCGAGACGGCCGCGGCCAGGATCAGCAGCAGGCTCAGGACGGCGCCGATCGTGAAGCTGCGGTGCTGCAGCGCGCGGCGCCAGAAACCAGGCGCGGCCTTGGGCGCGCCTGCGCCCGGGAGTGCGATGGCGCTCATATGTCGCTGGCCTTGATGCGCGGGTCGATCACCGCATAGAGCACATCGACCACGAAGTTGACGAACACCACCAGCGCCGCCAGCAGCATCACGCAGTTGCGCACCACGATCAGGTCGCGGTTGCTGATGGCCTGGAAGATCAGGCGGCCGAGGCCCGGCAGGTAGAACACGTTCTCGATCACGATGGTGCCGGCCAGCAGCTCCGAGAACTGCATGCCCATCACGGTAATGACCGGAATCAGCGCGTTGCGCAGCACGTGCAGCCAGAGCACCGCGCGCTGCGACACGCCCTTGGCGCGCGCGGTGCGCACGAAGTCCTCGCGCATCACCTCGAGCACCGCCGAGCGCGTGATGCGCGCCAGGATCGCGGCCTGCACCACCGCCAGCGACAGCGCGGGCAGCAGCAGCGACTTGAGCCCGCCCAGCACGCCTTCGTCCCAGCCGTCGAAGCCGCCCGCGGAGAACCACTGCAGCTTCACGGAGAACAGGAGGATCAGCAGGATGGCGAACCAGAAGTTGGGAACGGCGATGCCCACCTGCGTCAGGCTCATGAGCCCGACGTCGCCGAGCTTGTTGTGGCGCGCCGCAGCCGTCACGCCGACCACCAGCGCCAGCACGGTCGTGAAGGTCATCGCCAGCACGGCCAGCGGGATGGTGAGCGCGAGCCGCTCCAGGATCAGGTCGAGCACCGGCGAGCCGTAGGCATAGCTGTCGCCGAGGTTGCCGGTCAGCAGGCCGCCGATCCAGTGCCAGTAGCGCGTCCAGGCCGGCTGGTCCAGGCCCAGCTTGGTGGCCAGTGCGGCCACCGCGTCGGGCGAGGCGTCCGGGCCCATGAGCATCTGCGCGGCGTTGCCGGGCAGGATTTCAAGGACCAGGAACACGATGACCGAAGCGCCGATCAGCGTCCCGACCAGCGTGGCCAGGCGCTTGAGCAGGAAGAGTCCCATCTCAGTCCCTCACCGAGAGCTTCTTCATCCGATGCAGCTTGCGATGGCGCGGCCGACGTCCACCGTGGTCGCGGTGCCACCCATGTCCCGGGTCCGGGGACCGTCGGTCAGCACGGTCTCGATGGCGGCGAGGATCGACGCCGAGGCTTGCGCATAGACACTGTCGCCGTTGCCCAGGTGGTCCAGCATCAAGGCGGCGGACCAGATCTGGCCGATCGGATTGGCCACGCCCTTGCCGGCGATGTCGGGCGCGGAGCCGTGCACCGGCTCGAACAGCGACGGGAAGCGGCGCTCGGGATTCAGGTTGGCGGACGGCGCGATGCCGATGGTGCCGGTGCAGGCGGGGCCGAGGTCGGACAGGATGTCGCCGAAGAGGTTGGAGGCCACGACCACGTCGAACCAGTCGGGATGCTGCACGAAGTGCGCGCACAGGATGTCGATGTGGAACTTGCTGGTCGCGATGTCGGGATAGCGCCGGGCCATTTCCGCCAGCCGCTCGTCCCAGTACGGCATGGTGACCGAGATGCCGTTCGACTTGGTGGCCGCCACGAGGTTCTTGCGCGGCCGCTTGCTGGCGAGCTCGTAGGCGTAGTGAAGGATCCGGTCGACCCCGACGCGCGTGAACACGGCTTCCTGGATCGCCATTTCGCGCGGCGTGCCCTCGAACAGCCGGCCGCCCACCGAGGTGTACTCGCCTTCGGTGTTCTCGCGCACCACGAGGAAATCGATGTCGCCCGGCTTGCGATGCGCGAGCGGCCCCGGCACGCCGGGCATCAGGCGCACCGGGCGCAGGTTCACGTACTGGTCGAACTCCCGGCGAATCTTGATCAGCAGGCCCCAGACCGCGACGTGGTCGGGCACCTTGTCCGGCGCACCCACCGCGCCGAAATAGATCGCGTCGTGGCCCCCGATGCGCTCGGCCCAGTCCGCGGGCATCATCAGCCCGTGCCGGACGTAGTGGTCGGAGCCCCAGTCGAAATGGTCGAAGCCGAACTCGATGCCGAAGCGGCGACCCACGGCGTCGAGCACGCGCAGACCTTCGGGCACCACTTCGATTCCGATGCCATCCCCCGGGACGACGGCGATTCTGTGTTTTCTTTGCATCGATCAAGCACCCGCTTCAAAACTGTTTCGATTCCAGCGCCCGCGAATGTGACACGGGCATTTCTCGAAGAAGTCTAGAACTCGGGCCGCGCCGCCCGATCGGGGTTGATACGTACTTTGCCTTGCCAAAATAAGAAGGCCATCGAGCAGGGTCTTCCAATGAAAGATCGCCTCCTGGCGGTAGAAAAATGGGGTTTGCCTTCTCTCTATTAGAAGGCTCGGTCGGGCCCGGGCCGCCTATTCAGGGGGTGACGACTCTTGCGCCGAGCGCGCGGCGGCCGCCCGGGCGCGCCTCGCGATGAGCAGCGCATAGACGACCGCGTTGAGCAGCGCGACCCCGACGCCCGACGCGACCTGGACCGGTCGCGTCAGTCCTTCCGGATAGATCGTGCCGAGCAGGTAGTGGTCGATGAACCCGCCGCTGTAGCCCGCCTCGCCGGCGCTGCGGCGTAACGCGATCTCGAGCGGGGTCAGCGGACAATCCCAGCCTGTCACCGCCACGCAGGCGGCCCAGGCGACCGCGGGGAGGTGCAGCCAGGCGAGCCTCGGCCAGCGCCACACCAGCAGGCCGCCCAGCACCGCGAACAGGATGAACAGGCCGTGCAGCAGCAGCACGGCGTCGGCCAGCAGGCGGTCGGTCATTCCCATGGAAGGGCATGCTAACGGTGGTTGGAAGGACTTCAGGATGCAGCTTGGCAGCAGACGGCCTGTGCGGTGCTTTGCCGCGCACCTGCTTGCCCTCCCCGCGGCAACCCACCTGCAGGCTTGCAAAAGCGCAGTCAATGCCTAAAATTGCTAGCAAACTCAAGGAGTGACAGCAATGTCCACAATCACCGTTCGCGATATTCCCGAGGAGGCACACGCGGCCCTCAAGGTCATGGCCGCCACTGCGCAGACGGGCGGTCGGCGCAGCGTGGAAGGTTTCGCCCGAACACTGCTGGTCGAGGCGACTCGCCGCAGGGGGCCGGGTCTGGGTAGCCAGCTCCTTGCCATTGGCCGCCAGTTCCACGCCAGCCTGGCCGCGGCGGGAGAGAGCATGGGGAACGAGGAGATGGACGCCTTGTTCAAGCGATCGGGCGAGCAAGGCGAACCGGCGACGTTTGAATGATCCTGCTCGACACGAACGTTCTGTCCGAGCCGCTCAAACCTGAACCCGCGCCGGCCGTCATTGCCTGGTTGGACAGCCAGGCGGTCGACCAACTGTGCATCAGCGCCGTCACTGTCATGGAAATGCTCGATGGCGCGGCCCGGCTGGACGTGGGTGCCCGCAGGCTGCGTCTGGAGGAGGCCATCAACAGCCTGCTCCCGCGATTCCGATGCCTGCCGTTTGACGAGTTCGCCGCCCGCAGCTACGCACAGTTGGCGGAAAAAGCCCGCAGGGCCGGGCATGCTGTTTCCATCGGCGACGCCCAGATCGCAGCGACCGCGCATTCAAGCGGCATCGAAGCGGTGGTCACGCGCGACACCGGCCCCTTCGAAGCCATGGGTCTCAAAGTGATCAACCCCTGGACGGCCTGAAACCCAAGTGCCCGGTCGGTCATTCCCATGGAAGGGAATGCTAGCGGGGGTCGGCGGAACTTCAGGATGCAGCCTGGCGGTAGACAGGCTGTTCGGCGCCTTGTCGCGCACCTCCCTGCGGCAACCACCTGCAGGCCAGCAGCGCCAGCAGGACGGCGCCGGCGGCGCAGCCGAAGACGGGTTGCAGCCCGTGCCCCCAGGCGGCCAGCAAGGCCACGCCGGACGCCCCGCCCAGGCTGCGCAGCATGATCGGTGCCGCCGTGGCGATGCCCATGTGCTGCACGGGCGAGACCCGCTGCGCCACCACGGTGACGATCGGAAAGAGCAGTCCCAGGCCGAGGCCCAGCGGCAGCAAGCTCGCCGAAAGCGCCAGCGCGGCATCGGGAAGCCAGCGCAGCACGGCGATCAGCAAGCCGAAGGACAGCAGCATCAGCATGCAGGCTTTCCGCGCCAGCGCACCGGCCGGCATCTGCGCACGCAGCAGCTTGCCGCTGGTCACGGCGGCCACCGTCACACCCACCATCAATGGCAGCAGGTGCCAGGCCGATGCCGTGGGCGACAGGTGCAGGCCGATCTGCAGATACTGCGGAAGGAACGCCACCGCCGCGTACAGCGCGACGCCGGTGGTCATTCCGATGAAGCTGACCGCCGCATAGGCCGGGCGGCCGAACAGCGACAGCGGCAGCAAGGGATGTGCCGCCCGGCGCTGCCGCCACAGGAAGCCCAGCGTGAACGTGGCGCCGAGCGTCAACAGCAGCCGGAGCGACACGCGCTCCGGCAGGTTCAGCTTGCCGTGCTGCGTGGCCAGCAGCAGGCTGACGAGCGCACCGGTGAGCAGCACCGCGCCGAGCCAGTCGATGCGAGGACGCGGGCCCTGCTGCGCCGGCGCGGGCTTCGACGGCAAGGTCAGGGCCAGCACGCTCAAGGCCAATGCCGCCAGCGGGACATTCAGCCAGAAAGCCCAGTGCCACGACAAATGCTGCACCAGTGCGCCGCCCACGAGCGGTCCGAACATCGTCGAGACGCCGTAGGCCGCGCCCAGCAAGGCCTGGTAGCGGCCCCGGTCGTCGGGTGCGAACAGGTCGGGCACGGTCAACATGGTCAAGGTCATCAGGCCGCCTCCGCCTGCACCCTGCAGCGCCCGCGCCAGCACCAGCTGGCGCACGTCGTGGCTCGCGCCGCAGGCCAGCGACCCCAGCAGGAACAGGCCAATCGCCAGCAGCAGCATCGGCTTCTTGCCCACCACGTCGGCCAGCCGGCCGTACAGCAGGATGACCACGGTGGCGGCCAGCAGGTAGGCGGAGAAGGCCCACGCCAGCGGCCATCCACCGGCGAGTTCATGCGCCATCACGGGCAGCGCCGTCGAGAGGATGGTCTGGTCCAGCGCGGCCAGGACGAGCGTCAGCACGAGCATGCCAAACGGCAGCAGCATGGATGACTTGGGGTGGTTCTTCATGGAGGTGTGCTTTCGACCGGAGCGAGGGGCGCCAGTGTCGACAGCGGAGTCAGTTTTGTACAGTGCAATGAATCGAACATATGATTTCGTATGGCGAACACATACGACCTCAATCTGCTGACCGCGCTGGACGCCCTGCTGGCCACCGGCAGCGTGACGGCGGCGGCCGCGCGCATGCACCTGAGCACGCCCGCCATGAGCCACACCCTGGCGCGCATCCGCGAAGCCTTCGGCGATCCGATCCTGGTGCGGGCGGGCCGCAAGCTCGTGCCCACGCCGCGCGCCCTGGCACTGGTGGAGCCGGTGCGCGCGCTGCTGGCGCAGGCGCAGGCGCTGCGCGCACCGGTCGACGCGCAAGGCCTGACTTCCGTGCGCCGGCGCTTCGTCGTTCGGGCACCCGAGGGGATCGCGGTGGTGTTCGGGGCCAGCCTGTCGCGTGCGCTGGAGATCGACATGCCGCTGGCCTCCCTGCAGTTCCTGCCCGAGACGCATGTCGACCCGGGAGCCTTGCGCGAAGGGCGGCTCGACCTCGACGTCGGCAGCTTCCGGAGCACCGATCCCGAAACAGAAACCCAGGTCCTGTCGCAGCAAAAGCTGGCGGGAGCCGTCCGCACGGGTCACCCGCTGTTGAAGCTGCGCAAGGGGAATGCGCTGACAGCGCAGCGCTTTGCCGCCGCGCGCCATGTCGGCGTGACACCGCGTTCGGGCGAAGTCTCCGCCGTCGACACGGCGCTGGACGAACTCGGGCTCGAACGGCACGTGGCGCTGTTCGTGCCCAGTTCCTTTTCGGCGCTGATCGCCGCCTCGCGCACCGACCTGGTCGCCAGCGTGTCCGAGCGCACGGCGCGCGGCATGGCGGCCTCGCTCGGACTGCAGGTGTTCGAGCTGCCGGTCTCCGTGCCGTCCGAAACCATGCGCATGGCCTGGCACCCGCGTCAAGGCGCCGACCCGGCGCATCAATGGCTGCGCGAGCGCATGCAGCGGGTGCTCAACGAACCGCGCTGGATCGTTCCGTCGGTCGCATCGCTGACGACGGGGGCGAAGAGGGGCGTCGTCTGAGCGACTAGCGCCCCAGGTCCTTGGCGCTGACCCCGGCGATCCCCCAGTTTTCCTTCGGCACGTCGTGCAGCCAGACGCGCACGTTCTCTTTCGGCGCGCCGACGGCTTCGACGATCGCATGCGTGACCTTTTCGATCAGCGCCCGCTTCTGTTCCTCGCTCCGGCCTTCGATGAGATAGATCTGTGCAAAGGGCATGACCTTCTCCTTCAGACGAAACGCAGGCCGACGCTGCCCAGGCCCTGCACCTTGAGCGTGACTGAATCGCCGGCCTTCACCGCAACCGCCTCGGTGATGCCGCCCGAGAGAATCAGCGTGCCGGCCGGGATCTCCTCGCCTCGCGCACCCAGGTGGTTCGCGAGCATCGCGATGGCCGCGGCCGGATGGCCCAGCACGGCGGCGCCGGCACCGAAGGCGACCGGCTCGCCGTTCTTCTCGAGCACGATGCCGACCGTGCGCAGATCGACCTCGGCCGCCGGCAGCGCACGCCCGCCGACCACGAAGCGCGAGGCGGAGGTGTTGTCGGCCACCACGCTCTTCAAGTCGAACTTGAAGTCGCGGTAGCGGCTGTCGATCACTTCGATGCCGGGCAGCACGAAATCGGTCGCCGCGAGCACCGCGGCGATGTGGCAGCCCGGTCCCTTGAGTGGCGCGCGGGTCACGAACGCGATCTCAGGCTCCACCTTCGGATGGATCAGCTCGGCGATGCGGCATTCGCCGCCTTCGGGCACGGCATAGTTGTCGGCCATGAAGCCGAACACCGGCGTGGTCACGCCCATCTGCTTCATCTTCGCGTGCGAGGTCAGGCCGGCCTTGAGGCCGATGATGCGGTGTCCGCGCGCGATCTTGCGCCGGCGGATTTCGTTCTGGATCGCGTAGGCGTCGTCCCAGTCCATCTGGGGATACTCGTCGGTGATCTTCGGCGTGTCCTGCGCGTTGAGTTCGCAGCTCTCCAGATGCTCGGCGAGGGCCGAGATCGTGTTGCGGTCGAGCTTCATGCGGCCACCTCCTGCGCGGCCACCTTGCGGGCCCGCGCGAGCGTCATCGCCGTGTCCTCGATCATGTCCTCCTGGCCGCCGACCATGCCGCGCCGCCCGAGCTCGACCAGGATCTCGCGCGCCGGCACGCCGTACTTGGCCTCGGCGCGCTTGGCGAACAGCAGGAACGACGAGTAGACGCCCGCGTAGCCCAGCGTCAGCGAGTCGCGGTCGACCCGGATGATGTGATCCATGATCGGCACCACGCGGTCTTCTGCGACGTCCTGGATGCGGAAGACATCCACTCCCGTCTCGATGCCCATGCGGTCGCACACCGCGATGAAGACCTCCATCGGCGTGTTGCCGGCGCCCGCGCCCAGCCCTGCGGCCGCGGCGTCGATGCGGTTGGCCCCCGCCTCGACCGCGGCGATGGAATTGGCGACGCCCATCGCCAGGTTGTGATGGCCGTGGAAGCCGAGTTCGGTTGCGGGCTTCAAGGCCGCGCGTACCGCGCCGACGCGCGCCTTCACGTCGTCGGGAAGCATGTAGCCGGCGGAGTCGGTCACGTAGATGCAGTTGGCGCCGTAGCTTTCCATGAGCAGCGCCTGGCTCACGAGCTTCTCGGGGCTGGCCATGTGCGCCATCATCAGGAAGCCCACGGTGTCCATCTCGAGCTTGCGCGCCATCGCGATGTGCTGCTCCGACACGTCGGCCTCGGTGCAATGGGTGGCGACGCGCACCGTGTGTACGCCCACGCCGTGCGCCATGCGCAGGTGATCGACCGTGCCGATGCCGGGAATCAGCAGCGCCGAGACCTTGGCCTTTCTCATCAGCGGGACCACGGCGCCCAGGTATTCCTCGTCGCTGTGGGCCGGAAAGCCGTAGTTGACCGAGCTGCCGCCCAGCCCGTCGCCGTGCGTCACTTCGATCAGCGGGACGCCGGCTTCGTCCAGGCCGGTGGCGATGTGGCGCATCTGGTCGAGCGTCATGAGGTGGCGCTTGGGGTGCATGCCGTCGCGCAGCGTCATGTCGTGGACGGTGACGCGTTTTCCTTCGAGATTCATCGGGGCCTCCTAGGCTGCAACGGTTTCGGGGTGGCGTTCGCCGGCCAGCATCGCCTCGGCGAAAAGCTCCGCCGTGCGCGCCGCGGCGGCGGTCATGATGTCGAGGTTGCCCGCGTACTTGGGCAGGTAGTCGCCCAGCCCCTCGACTTCAAGGTAGATCGACACGCGCTTGCCGTCGAACACGGGCCCGTTCACGAGCTTGTAGCCCGGCACGTACTTCTGCACCTCGGCGATCATCCTGTGCACCGAGGCCGTGATACGCGCCTGGTCGGGCTCGTCCTCGGTCAGGCAGTGCACGGTGTCGCGCATGATCAGCGGCGGCTCGGCGGGGTTGACGATGATGATGGCCTTGCCCTTGGCTGCCCCTCCGACCTGCTCCACCGCGCCGGCCGTCGTGCGGGTGAACTCGTCGATGTTCCTGCGCGTGCCGGGGCCGACCGAACGGCTCGACACGGTCGCGACGATCTCGCCGTAGGCCACGCCCTGCACCTGCGAGACCGCGGCCACCATCGGGATCGTGGCCTGCCCGCCGCAGGTGACCATGTTGACGTTCATCGGCGCGTCGCGCAGCAGGTCCTTCAGGTTGACCGGCGGCACGCAGAACGGCCCGATCGCCGCTGGCGTGAGGTCGATCATCCGCACGCCGAGCGCGCTCAGCTTGCGCGAGTTCTCGGCATGCACATAGGCGCTGGTGGCGTCGAAGGCGATGCGGATGCCGTCGGCCTCCACGTGCGGCAGCAGGCCGTCGACACCTTCGGCGGTGGTCTTGAGTCCCATCTCGCGGGCCCGCTGCAGGCCGTCGGACGCGGGGTCGATGCCGACCATCCACACGGGTTCGAGCAGCGGGCTGCGCTGCAGCTTCGCCAGCAGATCGGTGCCGATGTTGCCGGGCCCGATCAGGGCGCACTTGATCTTCTTCATGGGTGTGTGTCCTTCAGTGAAAGCGGACCGAGCAGCCGCCGAGGCCGCCGATGGAAACGCGGAAGTTGTCGCCCGCCGCGGCCGGGAACATGGCGGCCAGCGCGCCCGACAGGATGACTTCGCCCGCCTTCAGGCCGATGCCCAGCTTGCCGAGCGTGTTGGCGAGCCAAGCGACGGCATTGACGGGCGATCCGAGCGCGGCGGCGCCGGCGCCGGTGGCGATGATTTCGCCGTTCTTCTCGAGGACCATGCCGCAGGTGCCGAGGTCGATCCGGCGCGGATCGACCGCGCTGTCGCCGAGCACGAAGACGCCGCAGGAGGCGTTGTCGGCCACGGTGTCGGCGATCTTGATCTTCCAGTCGCGGATGCGCGAATCGACGATCTCGAAGCAGGGCATGACGCATTCGGTGGCCGCCAGCACGTCGGCGTTGCCGATGCCCGGGCCCATCAGGTCGCGCTTGAGGAGGAAGGCGATCTCGCCCTCGGCTTTGGGCTGGATCAGCGTCCTGCTGTCGATGGATTCGCCTTCGCCGACGATCATGCCGTCGAGCAGGTAGCCGAAGTCGGGCTGGAAGACGCCGAGCATGTTCATCACGGCGCGCGAAGTGACGCCGATCTTCTTGCCGACAATGCGCTCGCCGGCGTCGAGCCGGCGCGCGATCATGCGCTGCTGCACGTGGTAGGCGTCCTCGATGGTGATGCCTTCATGCCGGTTGGTGAGGGGCTCCACGACCTGGCGGTCGCGCAGCGCGGCGTAGAGCTCGTCGCCGAGCCGGTGGATGAGTGGGGTGTCCATGGTGAGCGTTCGAAGGGTGAAATCAGTCGGCCTCGGCGAGGAAGTCGCCGACCAGCCGTGCGAAGCGGGCGCTGTGCTCGATCTGCGTCCAGTGGCCGCAGCGGCCGAACACGTGCAGCTGGCTGTTCGGAATCCAGTCGGCCAGGGTCAGCGAGGTGGCGAGCGGAATCACCTGGTCCTCGCGGCCGTGGATCAGCAGCGTCTCGTGCGGCAAGGCGCGGATCGCCGCTTCCGGACTCGCCATGGCGTCGACCCAGCGCTGGCGCGGCGCCGGGAACATCGCGCCGAAGGACTCCTGGAAGCCGGGCCGGATGCTGGCCTCGTAGCGCAGCTGCGCCAGTTCGTCGGTGACCAGCGCGCGGTCGTGGGCGAACACGTCCATGATGCGGCGCATGTTCTCGAACGACGGCGTGTAGCCCCACACGGCATCGAGCCCGGGTGTGATCGCGAAGGGCACGCCCACGCTGCCCATCAGCACCAGCCGGCGAACCCGATGCGGGGCTCGAATCGCGAGTGCGAGCGACAAGGCGCCGCCGAACGAATTGCCCACCACGTCGGCGCGTTCGATGTCCAGCGCATCGAGCAGATCGGTCGCCTGCCGAACCCAGGTGTCCATCGTGTAGGCGATGCCGGGCGGACGGTCGGTGTAGCCGAAGCCCGCCATGTCGGGTGCGAGGACGCGCCGCGTCTTCGCAAGCTCCGGCATCACGAGGCGCCAGTTGGCCCAGGCGCTGACGCCCGGACCCGAGCCGTGGATGAAGAGGACTGGCGCGCCCTCCCCCATGTCGTGCACGTTGGTCTCGAAGGCGCCGGTGCGAATTCGCTGCCCGATCTCCGGATTGCTCACGGCCGTCCGCTCCTCACAGCTTGATGCAGACATTGCGAAGTTCCGTATAGAACTCGAGCGAGTGCACACCGCCCTCGCGGCCGATGCCCGAGGCCTTGGCGCCGCCGAAGGCGGTTCGCAGGTCGCGCAGGAACCAGCTGTTGATCCAGCAGATGCCGACCTCGATCTGCTTCGCGACGCGATGCGCCCGGCCCAGGTTCTCGGTCCACACCGTGGTGGCGAGGCCGTAATCGGTGGCGTTGGCCAGCGCGACGGCTTCTTCCTCGGTGTCGAAGGGCGCGATGTGGCAGCACGGGCCGAAGATCTCTTCGCGGATGACGGCGGCCGTCTCGGGCAGACCGGTCCAGATCGTCGGCTGCACCCAGTGGCCTTCGGCCAGCGCGCCCTTCATTTGCGGAATGCCACCGCCGGTGACCACGGCGGCGCCCTCGTCCTTCGCCTTCTGGTAGTAGGAGAGCACCTTCTGCTGGTGTTCGCGCGAGATCAGCGGTCCGAGGTTCACGCCGGCCTCCTCCGAGGGCCCGAGCTTCAGCGCTTCCGCCTTGCCCTTCAATGCGGCGACGAACTTGTCGAAGATCGGCCGCTGCACATAGACGCGCTCGGTGCCCAGGCAGACCTGGCCGCAGTTCTCGAACACCGATCGCGTGATGCCGGCCACCGCCTTCTCGAAATCGGCATCGGCGAAGACGATGCCCGCGTTCTTGCCGCCGAGCTCGAAAGACACCGGCCGCACGCCCTTCGCCGCCGCGGCCATGATCGCTTCGCCGGTGCGGGTCTCGCCCGTGAAGGTGATCCCGTCGACACCGGGATGCGTCGTCAGGAACTCGCCGGCCGACTGTGGCCCGAAGCCATGCACCACGTTGTAGACGCCGGGCGGGATGCCGACCGCGTTCATCACCTCGCCGAGCAGCGTGGCGGTGGCCGGCGTTTCTTCCGAGGGCTTGACGATCACGGTATTGCCGCAGGCCAGCGCCGGCCCGACCTTCCAGGTCATGAGCAGCAACGGCAGGTTCCACGGACAGACCACGCCGATCACGCCCAGCGGCGAACGGATCGCGTAGTTGAGCGCCTGGCCGCCGTCGGGCGTGGTGGTTTCGAAGCTTTCGGTCGGGACGTTCTTGACGATGTCCGCGAAGACCTTGAAGTTCGCCGCGCCGCGCGGGATGTCGATGTGCGAGGCCAGCGAATGCGGCTTGCCGGTGTCGGCCATCTCGGCGGCCAGGAAGTCGTCGAAGCGGCGGTTGATCTCGTCGGCCACCGCGTGCAGCAGCTCGACCCGCCGGCCCACGCTCATGCGGCCCCACTCGCCCTGGAGCGCCGCACGGGCCGCGCGCACGGCCGCATCGACCTCGGCGGCGCCGGCTTCGTGGACGCGGCCGAGCAGCCGGTTGTCGGCCGGCGCGCGGTTGTCGAAAGTCTTCGACGTGGCGACGAAGTCGCCATTGATGAAATTGAGGAATTGCTTCACGGCGAGTCCTTCAGGTCACCACGGAGAGGAAGTTCTCGTTGAGCTTGCGGTCGTGATAGAAGATCGCGCGCCCCAGCTCGTCGTCGGTCCAGGTCAGCGGCGGCTTGTCCGGGTAGAACACGTAGCCGCCCGAGAACACCTCGTTGCGGTTGCCGCTCGGATCGAAGAAGTAGATCGTCTCGCCGCGCGTGATGCCGTGCCGGGTCGGCCCGATGTCCAGCGAGACGCGCTTCTTGGTGATGATGTCGGCCGCCTTGAGCACTTCGCCCCAGTTGTCGAGCAGGAACGAGGCGTGGTGGAACTTGTTCTTCTCCGGATGGCGGATGAAGGCGATGTCGTGCGGCTTGGTCGAACAGGTCAGGAAGGCGGCGATCGCCATGCGCTCGGGACCGGCCACCACGCTTTCGGCCAATGCGAAACCCAGCACCTCGGTGAAGAGCTTGATGGTGCCGTCGAGGTCGTCGCCATACAGCAGGCAGTGGTCGAAGCGCGAGGGCGCCATGCCCTTGAGATCGTCCGGGGAGATCTCCGGGTTCTCGTAGGGCATGCCGTTGCCGACCTTCTCCTTCTCGGCGAAGAGCTCGATCGAGTGGCCGGTCGGCACCGTGAAGCGGAAGCGCTTGCCGGTCCGGAGGTGCTCGCCGGCCGCGATCCATTGCATGTCGGTCGCCAGCCCGCTGGTCTTGAGGTCGTCCGCCAGCTTCTCGAGCGTGGCCGGCGTGTCGACCCGAAAGCCCATGAAGTCCATGCCGGCCGTGTCGGCCTCGCGCAGCACCACGCTGTGGTGGTCGTGCTCGTCCCAGGCCTTGAGGTAGATGCGGCCTTGCGCGTCGCGCGCGGTTTCGATCAGGCCCAGCACGTCGCGGTAGTGCTTGAGGGCCGCTTCCAGGTCGAGCACGCGCAGTTGAACGTGGCCCGGTCGCAGTACGCCAGTGAGTGCCATGGGGAGTCTCCTTCGGTGGTTGAAGTTCAGGTGGGGGAACGGGAAATCGTGAAATGGCGCTCGATGCAGCGCGCCATCCTCGCGACCGCATGCAGCTGCAGGTCGCTCTGTGGGTAGGCCCGGCAGGCGAGCACGTAGCCGTCGGCCTCTTCGTCGGCGCTGATGTGGCTGCGGCTCATGCGCTCGCAGCGGGTGCGGCCGGATTCGATGCGCACCTTGCAGATGCCGCAGCCGCCGCCGCGGCAGCCGACCGGGATGCCCTTGCGGCCGAGTTGCTCCATGCCGCCGAGCAGGGTCTGGTCGGTGCGGCAGGCATAGCGCTCCTGCGTGTTGCCGATCGCGACCGAGAAGCAGGGAACTTGTTCCATCTCACAATGCCTTGAACAGCGGGCTGCGCGGCGCCGCGGTGGCAGCATCGGCCGCGGTGAAGAACTTCTCGGTGTAGATGTCGCGCTCGAACAGCCGCCCTTGCATCAGGGTCGAGATGCAGGCTTCGGTCATCGGCGGCGGCCCGCACAGATAAGCCTTGTGGCCGCGGAAGTCGTTCGCGAAGTGCGCCTTCAGCGCCTCGTGGGCGTAGCCGCGCGCGCCGGTCCATTCGGCGTCGGCCGGCAGGTCGGACAGCACAGGGACATAGCTGAAGTTGGGATGCCGCTCCGCCAGCCCCTCGAAGACGTCGCTGAAATACAGCTCGTCGAGGTTGCGCGCGCCCTGGATCAAGGTGATCGGAAGCCGGCAGCCCTCGTTCAGCAGATCCAGCACCATCGACTTCGGGCTCGACAGCCCCGACCCGCCCGCCACGAAGATCATCGGCAGCCGCGCCGACTTGCGCACGAAGAAGCGGCCGTTGGGCGCCGTGAAGCGCAGCCGCTGGCCCACCTGCAGCTCGTCGTGCAACCAGCCCGTCGCACGGCCCTGGGGCACGCGGCGGATGTGCAGTTCGATCAGGTCCTCGTGCGGCGCGTTGGCGATCGAGAAGGCACGCTCGCCCTCGACGCCGGGCACGTGCAGCATCACGTACTGGCCGGCCTGGAACGCGGTGGGCGTGCCGGTGCGCAGCCACAGGCCACGGATCGTCGGCGTGAGCATGCGCGCTTCGACCACCTCGGCGTCGAAGTCCTCGAGCGGCAGGAACTGCGCATCGGGGTCTTCGTCGATCTCGGCTTCGATCACCAGGTCGCCCTGCGCCATGGCGCAGCACGCGAGGATCTTCCCTTCGTCGCGCTCGAAGTCCATCAGCGCGAAATTCGAAGCCTCACCGTGATCGCATTCGCCCTCGAGCACCTGCACCTTGCAGGTGCCGCAGACGCCGTGGCCGCAGGCGTGGGGCAGCCACACGCCGGCGCGCAGGCAGGCGTCGAGCACCGTCTGGCCGTCGCGGGCGGCGATGCCCTGGCCGAGCGGCTCGATCATGATCTGGAAGCTCATGGCGTTTGTCCTCGCGGGCTCAGCTGTGCGAGCCCTTGATGCCCTTCAGGCCGGGCACGCGGAAGCGGATCGCGGACTTGTGGACCAGGCCGTTGTCGGCCAGCGACTTCGCCGCGTCGGGCACGAAGCGCTTGCCCGAGTCGAACCACTGCGCCTCGGCCCAGTCGATCTTCTCGAAGTCGGGATGGCTGCCGTAGACGCCGGGCAGCACATCGGTCAGTAGCGCGCCGAAAGGCATCGCCGCGGGCAGCGGCAGGCACACCGGCGCGCAGAACAGCAGGTGGTCGTCCCAGCCGATGTAGAGAAGGCGGTTGCCATGGAAGCGGTCTTCGCTGTCCGCGACGGTGCCGGTGTAGCCGGGTGCGAGTGCAACAACAGACATGGGGTTCTCCGGTTATGCAGTGATGGGGTTCAGGCGACCTTGGGCTGCGCCGGTGGCGCCGACAGGTCCTGGCCGGTCCAGCGCTCCCAGTTCGCCTTGTCCGGCGAGGTGTTGAACTCGCCGTTGTCCGCGCCTTCGTTGATGTGGTAATACTTCAGCACCGCGGCCAGCGGGTTGAAGCCCGGCACCGTCGGGTCGGTGCCTTCGGGGAAGCAGTTGCCCTGGTAGATCTGGTGCACCGGCAGCCAGGCCTGCACGTATTTCTCGGGCTCGCCGTCGAAGATGTCCTTGCAGCCGTCGGAGCAGAAGTGGTGCTTCATGCCGTGGTAGGTGCTCTCGCGGTAGCAGATCCGGGTCGGGTCGTCGGGCTCGGTGAAGGCCATCGGGATCTGGCAGGTCTGGCACAGCATCGGCAACGTGTTGTTGAACCAGCGCTTGCCCTGCTGCTCCTGCTCGGCGAGCCATTCGAAGCGCGGGCGGTACATCGTGTCGAAGGTCTCGGGGTACTTCTCCGAGAGCCAGTCCATCTCTTCAGGCCGGGGCACCCAGACATTGAAGTTGGCCGCGTGGCCGTAGTTGTTGAAGATGGCCCAGGCCTCGTGCGAGATCCGGCTCTTCTCCTTCGACGCCACCTCGTGGTACTTGGGCATGCGGATGCCGTAGCGCGCCAGATCCTGGAACAGCGCGCCGCCGTTCTTCTCGAAGTACATCTCCCAGGCCTCGGACCAGCTCATCACGCGCTTGGGCAGCATGTAGTCCATCATCATCGCCACCAGCGTCAGCAGGCGGTAGCCGCGCCAGAACCACTTGTCGACCCACTTCTGCACGATCGGCACGTTGTCCGGGTCCTGTTCGAGGATGAACTTCACCACCTCCAGGCCCAGCGTCATGTGGCGAGACTCGTCGCTCTGCGCCGAGAAGCCGAAGGTCACGGTCGCCATGTCGCCGTTGTAGGCGGCGCCGCTCATGAAGGGCATGAACAGCAGGTTGGTCAGCACGTACTCGAAGGAGAACGAGATCGCGGTGACGAACTCGAAGGGCCCGGCGCTCATCGCGTCCTCGAAGTAGCTCTTGGGCACCGAGAGATACCAGACCCGGTCGTGCATGTGCTGCGGATCGTGCAGCCCGTGGAAGTGCTTGTTGAAGTGGCTGATGGTGTGGAACTGCGTCTGCGCATGGCGCAGCTCGTCGATCGACTGCATCTGGCAGGCCACGCGCGCACCCACGCCGCGGAACGATCGCCCGGCCATCGCGTAGCCGCGGTGCGCGGCGTATTCGAGCGGCGACACGCCGGTGAGGAAGAGCTTCAGCGTGTTCAGGTAGCGCGGGTCGCTGATGTTGAACTGGCCGTTGTTCTGCTGGAAGGCGTCGATGATGGCGTAGAGCTTCTTTTCCTTCTCGCCCTGGAACTTCCAGTAGGCGTCCATCGTCAGGCGGAACGGGTCTTCCCACTTGTCCCAGTCGTGGATCTTGATGCCCTCGAACTTGTCGAACGGAAAGACGTCGTCCATCGACTGGTAGGTGGTGTCCCAGCCGAGGCCGCGGGTCATCATGGCGTAGCGCTCCTTCAGTCCGAGGCGGGCGGCGGGTCGCTGCGAGTGGTCTGCTTGGGTCATGGCGTGTGTCCTTGAATGCGGTGATGCGGCGCGCTCAGGCGCCCCAATGGAGGATGAATTCGTCGTCGGTCTCTTCAATGCTTCCGGACAGCGAGATCAGGCTGAGATGGATCTCCTGCAGGTCCCAGCGGCGGCCGACGCGCTCCTCGACCGATGCCCGGCGGATCACCAGCCGGCCGGGCGAATCGATCTTCACCATCGCCGGGTAGTCGACGACGCTCGCATCGGGGTTGTCGGCCACGATGGCCTCGACGATGGCGCGCGCGGTTTCGCTGGTCTGCAACGCGATGAAGACGGGGGGGCGGGCAAGCTCTGCGGTGGCGTTTGTCATTCGTTTCTCCTGGGTTCTCTTCAAGCGGCGATGCCGAGGCGAGCGGCACGGGTGTCGAGTTCGGCGGCGACGGCGCGCAGCGCGTCGGCGCCGGCGGCGCCCAGCGCCAGCGCCGCCAGCGGCCCGAGCGCTTCGACGATCTGCGCGCGCCAGCCTCGGTACCAGTTCGCGAGCTGCGCCTTGTTGGCCGGGGATTCGTCGGCCGCGGTCTTGACCGTGGCGTCGACCCAGCGCGTGTTCTCGTCGAACCAGTCGTTCTGGAATTCGGTGAGCATCGCCAGCGCGTTGCCTGTGGCGGCACTGCGCTCGTTCACGTAGCGGCGATAGACCAGCGGATACAGCAGGCCGTCGAAGACCAGGTTCTGCGCCACGAAGACTTCGAACCAGTCGCGGGTGACGAAGAGGTTCTCCATCAACCGGCGAACGCCCTGCCAGGCCGGATGGGTGAGCCAGGCCTCCTTGCCGGCGTCCAGCGCCGTGCCGGAGTTGCCGTCGAGCTGGAGGCCGATGCGCGACAGGTACTGCGCGATGCCCAGCCGGTC
This sequence comes from Variovorax sp. M-6, assembly GCF_052114385.1. Classification (NCBI taxonomy): domain Bacteria; kingdom Pseudomonadati; phylum Pseudomonadota; class Betaproteobacteria; order Burkholderiales; family Comamonadaceae; genus Variovorax; species Variovorax sp. M-6. The sequence continues at coordinate 17,790 of NZ_JBFREQ010000034.1, forward strand.
CATGGCGGCGAAGATGAAGGGCTGCGTCACCGCCGTGCCGTAGCCGTAGCCGCAGCAGTAGCTGTGGTTCATGTTGGCGCCCCATTCGTAGTGGCGCAGCGGCACCAGCACCTGCTGCAGCGACTCGCGGGTGCCCGCGTCGGCCTGCGCCAGCAGCTTGCGCTTGTCGGCGAACTCGAACTGGCGGTCGGCCCCTTCCTGCTGCCTGGCACGCGTCATCGTGTAGACGCCGTAGTAGTAGTGGCGCGGATCCTTGAAGCTGTACCAGTCGGCCATGACGATCGCGGTGCGGCGCTTGTCGTAGAGCTCGTACTCGGGCTGCCACAGCGGCCGGTAGTGGAAGTTGGCCGTCGGCTGCATGTCCAGCGTCGCTTCCTGGTAGCGCGAGGCCGGCTTGTCGCCGAGCCGCCGCGCGACGTGCGAAAAGGTCTGGCGGATCGGCCGGATGTCGGTGGTCTTGATGTCGACTTGCACGGGATGTCTCCTCTGGGTGGGGTCGGGGGGGCTGGGTTCTAGTGATCGATGCCGGGCGCGCCGTAGCGCCACTTCATGCGCTCGAAGTCGAGCCGGGCGCCCTCTTCGGTCGTCAGGTGGCGCACCTCGTGGCGCTCGCAGAATTCGCGGAACTGGTCGAACTGCATGACCAGCTCGACCGCCAGCTCGGGGTCGCCGATGGCAAACTCGAACTCGACGAAGCGCGCGTCCCGCGTGCCGGTGACACGCACGAAGCACGGCTGCCCGGTCATCGCGCTGGCACTGCCGCTGCGCTTGCTCGTCCTGGTCGTTGGGGTCACTTGTTCAATCCATCAAATCGGAGGCGGCAACAGCGCCGCCCCGGCCTATAAGGGCAACGGGCGTGCCAGCGCCGCTAAGTGGTTGATTTGTATGGACCCGGCCGGCGAAGTTGCCGGTCGATCCGGGTTGTCCCGGATGATGGGTTGATCATTTGCTGCGGTGCAGCTTGATCAAATGGTGAAATCGAACAGGCCGCCGACTGTGCGTCGAGCGGCTGATTCGGCTTAGAGAACGTCACACGGGAAGAAATGCATGACCAGATTGAATCGTCGAGCGCAGGTTTGCGTGCTGGGCAGTGCCGAGCCAGGCTCACGTGCCTACGAAATGGCCGGCGAGGCCGGTGAACTTCTGGCCCGATTGGGCATTTCATTGATCAGCGGATGCGGCAGTCCGGCCACGAGGGTGGCGGCCGAGCGTGCCGTGAGCGCCGGTGGTCTGGTCATCAGCATCATTCCCGGCGGGGAAATGCCAGATCCAGACTGGCCGGCAACGGTCGTCATCCCCTCCGGCATGGGCGATGCGCGCAATCTCCTGATGGCGTTGGCTGGCGACGCCTGCATCGTGATCGGTGGTCGCGCCGGGACGATCTCGGAAGTCTGCTTGGCCTGGTTGCACAAGCGACCATTGCTACCTCTGGTGGGCTGTGGAGGTTGGTCCGATGGTCTTCCCGACAACCCGCCTGACGAACGCCGAAACTCTCCGATACTGGCATGGAGGTCCGTCGACGAGTTGCAGGCCCAGCTTCAATCCCTCGCGCTGGCTCCGCCGGCGATGGGGACGTAGACGACGCCTGGCCGGCCTCAGGACGCCGGCAGCCCTTCCTTCTTGAGCCGGTAGGCCAGTTGCGGCCGCGTGATGCCCAAAAGCCGGGCGGCCTGCGACAGATTGCCCTTGGCCCGCTGCATGGCCATCTGCATCAGCCGCTGCTCGAACGATGCGATGTCGATGCTCTCCTCGAGCACCCGCTCGCAGAGCGTGTCCAGCGTGCCCGCCTCCGATGGGGTGATCTGCCCGCCGGCGCCGATCTGTCCGCCGCTCGACGCGCCGGCTGGCGCGCTCCACAGGCAGGCCGCCTCGATGTCGCCATGGTCGGGCGCGAGCAGCACCGCCCGCTCGATCACGTTCTCGAGCTCGCGGATGTTGCCCGGCCACGAGTGCTTCAGCACTTCGCGCATCGCCTTGTCCGTCAGGCCGCGCAGCTTCTTGCCGTACAGCGCGCTGAACTTCTCGACGAAGCGCGCGACCAGCGCCGGAATGTCGGCCGTGCGTTCGCGCAGCGGCGGAATGGTGATCGGAAAGGTGTTCAGGCGGTAGAACAGGTCGCTCCTGAACTTGCCGGCCTGCATCGCTTGCGGCAGGTCGACGTTGGTCGCGGCGACGATGCGGACGTCGACCCGGGTCGGCTGATCGGCGCCGAGACGCTCGATCTCGCCGGTCTGCAGGACGCGCAGCAGCTTCACCTGGGTGGCCGGCGGAAGATCGCCCGCCTCGTCGAGGAACAAGGTGCCGCCGTGGGCGCGCTCAAAGCGGCCGGCACGCGCATGGTGGGCACCGGTGTAGGCGCCCTTCTCGACCCCGAACAGCTCGGCCTCGATCAGCTCGGCCGGAATTGCCGCGCAGTTGACCGCGATGAATGGCTGCTTGGCGCGCGGACCGTTGTCGTGCAGCCAGCGGGCGAACAGTTCCTTGCCGACGCCGGTTTCACCGAGGAGCAGGACGGTGATGGCGCTGCTGGCGGCGGTGCGCAACAGGTCGAACGCCGCACGAAAGCCCGGCGAGACGCCGACCAGCTTGTGGTCGTACTCCCGGCGCGGCTGCAGGGCGCGGATGTGTTCGAGCCCGAGGTTGAATTCGATCAGCCGCTCGGCGACGTGGTGCTGCCTGAAGTAGTCGAGGTAGCGCTCGTCCTGCCACTCCTCCGCCGGGTGGCCGACGATCCGGCAGCGGCTGTCGCCCATGCTCGTGCATTCGACCTCCTTGAAGACGACCAGCCGCCCCAGGAAGGCGCTGGTGTAGCCGGACGCATAGCCGATCTGCGACCAGCATTGCGGATCGTCGCCGTAGCCGAAGTCGGCCACGTGGGCCTCGCATTCCCAGGAGTTCTCCCAGACGAACTCGCCGAAGAAGTGCTTGCTGGCCAGGTCCATCTCGAGCTGGATCATCTCGACGCTGACGATGCCCTCGATCGAATGCAGGCGCGGGCCGAGCATGAAGGCGTCCTCGGTGCGCAGGCCGGCGCGGCGTTCCTTGACGGCCAGTTCGCCGTCGCGCTGGCCCGACGCGAAGCCCATGCGCACCAGCAGGCCGCGCGCGCGCTCGACGCCCAGCGAATCCAGCAGCTCCTTGCGAAGCTCGGCAAATGCCCGCGCGTGCAACAGCAGCATGCGCTGCTCGTCCAGCCAGATATGGCCGGAGCCGGCGTTGAAGCGCAGGAGAGAAAGAAGTTCTCCCACGTTGTCTCCTTGGATGAAGGCCGGGTGGCGGTGCCACGCCGGCGCAGTCCATGATGCTAGCAGCACGGCACCGGCCGGCAGCCCGGCAGGCCGGGCGCTCGAAGCTTCAGTCGGGCGACTGAGACACCCGGTCGCGGTACATCTCGCGCAGCCGCGTCTTCAGGAACTTGCCGGTGGCGGTCTTGGGGATCGCTTCCACCCACTCGAAGTCGTCGGGCAGCTGGAAGCGCGCCAGCTTCGGGCGCAGGAATTCGCGCAGCGCCGGTGCGTCGAGCTCGGCGCCCGGACGCCGCACCACCACCACCAGCGGCCGTTCGCCCCACTTCGGATGCGCAATCGCGACCACCGCGGCCTCGGCGACCGCGGGATGGCCCATGGCCAGGTTCTCGAGTTCCACCGAGCTGATCCATTCGCCGCCCGACTTGATCATGTCCTTGCTGCGGTCGACCAGGTGCATGTAGCCCTGGGGATCAATGGTGCCGACGTCCCCGGTGCGCAGCCAGCCGTCGGCCGTGAACTTGCCCGGATCGTTCGGCGTCGCGTGGTAGGCGCCCGTGACCCAGGGGCCCCGCACCTGGACCTCGCCGGTGGCCTTGCCGTCCCAGGGCTGGACCCCCTCGGCCTCGTCGACGATGCGCATCTCGACCAGCGGGGCGGCGACGCCCTGCATCGCGCGCACCGCATGCTGCCGTTCCCTGGGCAGCGTCAGGTGCTCGGGCTTGATGATCGGGACGCTGCCCAGCGGCGAGGTCTCGGTCATGCCCCAGCCCTGGACGATGCGCATGTCGTGCTGCTCGAAGTTGGCGATCAGGGTCTGCGGCACCGCCGCGCCGCCGATCAGCATCCGCATGCCCTTGACGAGCTTGCGCTCGCGGGTGGGCTGCGAGAGCGACTGCCAGATCATCATCCAGATGGTCGGCACGCCGAGCGCCATGGTGGCCTGCCCCTCCTCCATCAGGTCGAGAAGGTCTTCGCCGCCGAGGTGCGGGCCGGGCAGGATCTGGCCGGCGCCCACCATCATGGCCGAGAAGGGCACGGCCCAGGCATTGGCGTGGAACATCGGCGTGACCATCATCACCTGGTCGCCCGCCGACAGCGCGAACAGGTCGGGGATGCAGCCGGTGATGGCATGCAGCACCATCGAGCGGTGCGAGTACACGACGCCCTTCGGGCGGCCGGTGGTGCCGGAGGTGTAGCACATGCCCACCGCCTCGTTCTCGTCCTGCTCGGGGTACCGGTAGGCGGTGGCGTCGCCTTCGATGAAGTCTTCGTAGCTCTCCAGGCCGGCGGGCAGCACGCCGCCGCCGAAGGGCACGACGATGACGCGCGGCTGCTGCTTGAGCAGCGGCGACACGCGCTGCCAGATCGGCAGCAGCACGTCGTCGACGATCAGCACCCGATCGCCGGCGTCGTCCATGATGTAGGCGATGTCCTCGGGCGACAGCCGCAGGTTGAGGGTGTGGAGCACCGCGCCCGCGGCCGGGATGCCGAAGTAGCATTCCAGGTGCCAGGCATGGTTCCAGCTCATCGTGGCCACGGCCTCCCCGCGGGCGATGCCGGCCTTGTCGCGCAGGGCCTGCGCGAGCTGTCGGGCCCGGCGGCGGATCTCGCGGTAGCTGCGCCGGTAGGTGGACTTGTCGGGCAGCCGGCCCAGGACGTTCTGGTCGCCGAAGTAGGTGCCGGCGCGATCGAGGATCTGGTTGGTGCTGAGCTGCACCGGCATCATGGTCGATTTCATCGGGCTGTCTCCATGGCGAGTGCACAGGCGAATCCGGAATTGCGCCGCATGATAGGGCGAGGCAGGCCCTACCCGCCAGGGGTCCGAGGGATTCCGAGCATGTCCAGCCCTCGCCGATGCGTGCGCGAGCGCGGGTCGGCGAGTTCGTGCAGAACGTCCATGTGATTGCGCCCCGGCACGGTGTCGGACCCGACGACGACCGCCGATCCCCAGGCTTTCGCGATCAGGGCGGCCTGCCGCAGGAACTCCTCGCTTTCGTCTCCGCCGACCACCGTCACCAGCGACCCGCGCGACGGCGCGGGCCACGCCGAGGGGCTGAGTCGCCGGGCCGACGCCGCGCTCAGGCCGATGTCGGCGGCCAGGAAGGGCGCATGCCGGAGCGGCTCGAGCTCGTACAGGCCCGAGATGGACAGCGCGGACTTCACCAGGTCCGCGGGCAGGTCCGCGGCCACGGCCCGCCAGTCGCAGGCCAGCAGCATCGTCGCCAGGTGTCCGCCCGCGGAATGGCCGGCCACCACGATGCGTTCGCGATCGCCGCCATGCGCGGCCGCGTGGCGCCAGACCCAGGCCAGCGCCCGCGCGAGCTGCAGCGCGATGTGCGCGATGCCGACCGCGGGACACAGCGCGTAGTTGAGCTGCACCACCATTGCGCCGGCGTCGGCGAAGGGCGGCGCCACGAAGGCCTGGTCGCGCTTGTCGAGCGCGCGCCAGTAGCCGCCGTGGATGTACACCAGCACCGGCGCCCCGGAGCGCGGCGGCAGAAGGATGTCGAGCCGCTCGCTGGCGTCGTCGCCGTACGCCAGGTCGAGCGCCCAGCCGGGCCGGGCCAGCGCGCGGGCGGAGGCGTCGGCCCAGTGCTTCAGGATCGCGGGATGCCCGGGAATGCGGGCGCGGGCGTTGTATTGGGCGTCGAACCAGGCGGGCGATGGACGCGGCATGCGGCTCCCCGGCATGGTCAGCTGCGCTTGGCGGCCGTCGCGACGGCCTTCGCACCTTGGGGCCGGGCCGGGCGCCGGGTGGCCGGCTTCTGCTCGGCGTCGCGCAGCGCGGCGTCGATCAGGGCATCGGCCATCCAGAGCGCGGTGCGCTCGACCTCGCGATCGCCCAGGCCCCAGATGTCCTTGAGGATCACGTAGGGCTCGATGCCGTAGACCACCGACAGGGCGTGGTGCAGCCGGTCGCGCACGGCCGGGCGCATCAGCGGCGCCAGCGGCTCGATCGCGTGCTCGAGGATGCGCACCCGGTGGCCGCGCCGGTAGGGCTCCTCTTCCAGCAGCCCGGCGCGCTCCAGCCCCCACTGCTCCAGCGAGAGCTGGGCGGCGGCCCGCAATTGCGCCTCGAACTCCTTGAAGCGCGGGAAGGTCTGCAGGAACAGCTCGTGCACGCGGTCGCGGCCGTTCGGGTTGGCGGAAGCCAGCTTGCGCACCGGCCCGAGCGAGCTGTCGATCACCGCGGTGACGAGCGCGCTGCGGCTCGGAAAGTAGCGGTACGCGGTGGCGCGCGACACCTTCGCGCGCGCCGCGGCCTCGGCCACCGAGGGGATGTGGCCGCTCTCCTGGATGATGGTCATGGCCGTATCCAGCAGCAGCCGGAACGTGGCGGCCCTGACGCCGCGTTCGGGGGGAGTCGGAGGTTCGCTCAGCTTGTGTTTCAGTCTCGCCATGGGGTTTGTACGGGGCTATGAGGGGCTCGGCGTCTATTGTGAACAGCGGATGCCGGATCGTATGATGCAGCCATCCCGATTTGAGACGCAAGTCTCAAACATGACTTCCTGGACTTCGAGGCAGCCGGTTTGCACCGGCAGGACCCCGGGGCGATATGGAGACAAAGTCGATGCGCTTGGCCAGCTGGAATTGGGGTGGACGCGACCACGTGGGCACGATCTCGCCGGACGGGCGGGAGGCCACGCCGCTGGGCGTGCGCGACCCATCGCTCGGCACCTTGCCGCTGATCCAGGCGCTGGCACGCGGGGAGCCCTTGCCGCAGCCTTCCGGCACGCGGCTTCCGGTGGAGATGATCACGCTGCGCGCCCCGCTGCCGCGTCCGCTGCGCAGCCTGTTCTGCGTCGGGCGCAACTACCGCGCGCACGCGGCCGAACTGGCGGGCTCGGTGTTCCGCGCCGCGATGCCCGAGACCGACCCCTGGCCGATCGTCTTCGGCAAGCTGGGCGAATGCGTCGTCGGTCCGCACGACGCGGTGCGCCTGCCCTCGCCCGCCGCCTCGATCCAGATCGACTACGAGTCGGAGCTCGCCGTGGTCATCGGCCGCGGCGGGCGCGACATCCTCGCGGCCCATGCCATGGACCACGTGTTCGGCTACACGGTGGTCAACGACGTCACGGCGCGCGACGTGCAGATGCGCCACCAGCAGTGGGACCTGGGCAAGAGCTTCGACACCTTCTGCCCCATGGGCCCGTGGATCGTGACCGCCGACGAGCTCGACGGCCGCGCCACGCGCGTGCGCGGCTGGGTCAACGGCGCGCTGCGCCAGGACGGCCAGACGCGCGACATGATCTTCGACATCCCGACGCTGATCGAGACCTGCTCGCGCGGCATCACGCTGCACCCCGGCGACGTGATCGCCACCGGCACGCCCGCGGGCGTGGGCATGGGCCTGAAGCCGCCGCAATGGCTGAGGGCGGGCGACGTGGTCCGCATCGAGATCGACGGCGTCGGTGTCATCGAGAACCGGTTCGAGTAGGCCATGGGCTTTCAAATGATCGACCGCGTCGCGGTGGAAGAGGAAGGCGAAGGCCCGGCCATCGTCTGCGTGCACGGGCTCGGCGGCAGCGCCAACACCTACACGCCGCTGATGCCGGCGATGGCGCGGCACCGCGTGGTCCGGGTCGACCTGCCGGGCAGCGGCCGCTCGCAGCGGGCCGAGGGGCCGCTGTCGATCGCCCGCTACGTCGAGACGCTGCTCGAGGTCTGCGAGCGGCTGAAGGTCGCGCGGGCCCATTGGGTCGGCCACTCGATGGGGACCATCGTCTGCCAGCACATCGCCGCGGCGCATCCGAAGCGGGTCGCGAGCGTGGCGCTGTTCGGCCCGCTGATCGCACCGCCCGATGCGGCGCGCGCGGCGATGACCGCACGGGCGGCCAAGGCGCGCGAAGGTGCCGCCGGCATGCACGAGATCACGCAGGCGCTGCTGCAGGGCGCCATCTCGGCCGACACCCGCCAGCGCCTGCCGGTGGCGGTGGCCTTCGTGCGCGAGAGCCTGATGCGCCAGGAGGGCGAGGCCTACGCCCGCAGCTGCGAAGCGCTGGCCGGCGCTACGGCGGCCGCGGTCGAGCAGATCGAAGCGCCCGTGCTGCTGGTGACCGGCGACGAAGACGGCGTGGCGCCGCCGCAGGCGGTGCGCGCCATGGCCGAGCGGCTGCACCGCGCCGCCAGCAAGCGCGTCGTGGTGCTGCCGCGCTGTGGCCACTGGACCCCGATCGAGCGCCCCGACGAGTGCCAGCGCGAGCTGCGCGACTTTCTGGCCGCACAAGCAAGGAGCTGAGCATGGCCGACGTGATGTTCACCAACGTGCGGGTCTTCGACGGCGGCGGCGATGCGCCCTTCACCGGCGACGTGCTGGTGCAGGGCAACCGCATCGCCCGCGTCGTCAAGACCGGCTACGGCGAACGATCGCCGCCGGTCTCCGGCGCACAGGTGATCGATGGCGCCGGCGCCTTCCTGATGCCGGGCATGGTCGAGGCCCATACGCATTTCTCGTGGAACGACCAGCCCAGCCTCGACGCCATCCAGCGCATGCCGCCCGAAGAGCACATCCTGTGGTGCGCCCAAGTCGCGAAACGCTACCTGGACATGGGCTGGACCAGCTGCGTCGGCGCCGCGGCGGCCAAGCCCAGGCTCGACGTGGTGACCCGCAACGCGATCAACGACGGCACCATCGTCGGCCCGCGCTACCTGGCCGCCAGCCAGGAGATCACCGTGCCCGGCGGCCTGGGCGACACCACCCGGCCGCACCTGCTGCAGCCCGAGTTCGCCTTCGGCGCGATCGTCAGCGGCGCCGAGGAGATGCGCCGCTGCGTGCGCATGTTCGCCAAGTACGGCGTCGACTCCGTGAAGATCAATCTCTCCGGCGAGTCGATCACCGGCATGCCGAGCGAGATGAGCCAGTTCACCGAGGAAGAGGTCGCCGTCTGCGTGCAGGAGGCCAAGGCCTGGGGCAAGCGCGTGGCCGCGCACGCGCGCTCCACCTGGGCCATCAAGCAGTGCGTGAAGCAGGGCATCGAGGTGATCTACCACGCCAGTTTCAGCGACGAAGAGGCGCTCGACATGCTCGAGGCCCACAAGACCGAGCACTTCATCGCACCGGGCCTGGCCTGGCTCATCAACACCTGCCACCACGCGAGCCAGTGGGGCCTGACCGAGGAGGTGACCCGCAAGATGGGCTACCACCGCGAGCTCGAGGCGGCGGTCGAGAGCATGCGCGCGATGCGCAGGCGCGGCATCCGCATCCTGCCCGGCGGCGACTACGGCTTCGCCTGGACGCCGCACGGCACCAACGCGAAGGATCTCGAGTACTTCGTCAAGTACGTGGGCATGAGCACGATGGAGGCGCTGCTGTCGGCCACCGCCTGGGGCGGTCCGATGATGCGCATGGGCAAGGTCCTCGGCTACATCCGCGAGGGCTACCTGGCCGATCTCCTGCTGATCGACGGCGACCCGCTGGCCGACATCACGGTGCTGCAGGACAAGGCACGCATCATGGCCGTCATGAAGGGCGGCGAGTTCCATCGCGCGCCGCCGGTGCGTTCGGCGCGCACCACGCGCTGGTCAGCTTAGCTGACAGGAGAAGCTCATGGCCGATGTCGTCTTCACCAATGTCCGCATCCTCGACGGCACGGGGCAGAACCCCTATTCCGGCAGCGTGCTGGTGCGCGGCAACCGGATCCGCCAGGTGGGCCGCAGCACGGCGCCGATCGCGCCGGGCGGCGCGACGGTGATCGATGGCGCCGGTGCCACGCTGATGCCCGGCATGTGCGAGGCCCACACGCATTTCTCGTGGAACGACGCCGCCACGCTGGCCGAGATCCAGACGCTGCCGCTGGAGGAGCACGTGCTGTGGTGCGCCAAGGTGGCGCGGCGCTACCTCGAGGCCGGCTTCACCTCGTGCGTGGGCGCCGCCTGCGCCAAGCCGAGGCTCGACGTGGTGATCCGCAATGCGATCAACGCCGGGCAGATCCCCGGCCCGCGCTACCTCGCCGCCAGCCAGGAGATCACCGTGGTCGGCGGCCTCGGCGACGAGACCCTGCCGCACCTGCCCTTCCCCGAGTTCAGCTTCGGCGTCAACATCTCCGGACCCGAAGAGATGCGCAAGGCGGTGCGCCTGTTCCTCAAGTACGGTGTCGACTCGATCAAGATCAACCTGTCGGGCGACAACTTCACGCCCCAGTCGCCCTCCGAGACCACCTGGATGACGGACGAGGAGGTCGCCGCCGGCATGCGCGAGGTGCGCATCCGGGGCAAGCGCGGCATCGCCCATGCGCGCTCCTCCGACAGCGTGAAGCAGGCGCTGCGCCACGGCATCGACCTGATCTACCACGCGAGCTTCGTCGACAACGAGGCGCTCGACCTGCTCGAGGCCGCCAAGGACCGGGTCTTCGTGGCCCCGGGCATCGCGATCCTCTATGCCATGCTGAACGAGGCCGGGCCCTACGGCATCACGCACGACATGGCGGTCGGCATGGGCTACGAGATCGAGTGGGAAGCCGCGATCGTTTCGCTCCGGAAGATGCACCAGCGCGGCATCCGCGTACTGCCGGGCGGCGACTACGGATTCGCCTTCACGCCGCATTGCCAGAACGCGCGGGACCTCGAATTCTTCGTCAAGTACCTCGGCTTCACGCCGATGGAGGCGATCCGGTCGGCGACGCTCTACGGCGGCCAGATCATGATGAAGCCCGACGAACTCGGCGTCGTCCGGGACGGCTATCTGGCCGACTTGCTGCTGGTCGACGGCGATCCGCTCGCCGACCTGTCGATCCTGCGCGATCCGAAGCGGATCCTTGCCGTGATGAAGGACGGCGAATTTGCCAAGGCGCCGGCGATCGCTTCGCAGCGGGCCTGGGAGCGCGTCGCGTGAGCGCCGCCCGGCCGCCCGAAGGCGCTCGCACCGCAGTGCGAAGCACGGAGGTTTCAGAATGAGCGCCACCCGAAGCACGGAGCTTGCCTGATGAGCCGCAAGAGCTGGGCCCTGTGGTTGTTGTTCGGCGTCCCGATCGCCGTGTTCGTGGTCTGGGCGATCACCGACAACGCGACGCTGTTCTTCAAGACGTTGCTGAACGGGACGACGCTCGCGTCGCTTTACTTCCTGGTTGCCAGCGGCTTCACGCTGGTCTTCGGCCTGATGCGCAACGTCAACCTCGCGCACGGCTCGCTCTACCTCTTCGGCGCCTATGTCGGCTGGTTCGTCGGCGAGCACACCGGCTCCTGGGTGCTGGCGGTGATCGCGGGCTTTCTCGCCGCCGCGCTGCTCGGCCTGCTGATGCAGCTGCTGGTGTTCCGCCACATGCAGGGCCAGGACCTGCGGCAGACGCTGGTCACCATCGGGCTGTCGATCGTGCTGGCCGACCTGATGCTCTGGATCTGGGGCGCCGTGATCTATACCTTCGATCCGCCCTCGTGGATCTACGGCTCGACCACCCTGCCGCTGGTCGCGAAGTTCCCGACCTATCGGCTGTTCGTGCTGCTGGCATCGGTCGTGATCGGCGTCGGCCTCTGGCTGCTGCTCGCGCGCACGCGCATCGGCATGATGATCCGCGCCGGCGTGGACGACCGCGCCATGCTGGCCGCCTCGGGCGTCAACGTGCAACGCGTCTTCGCGTTCACCTTCGCGATCGGCGCCGGCCTGGCCGGGCTGGCGGGTGTCGTCGGCGGAACGGCGCTGTCGATCTCGCCCGGCGAGGACACGCGCTACCTGTTGGCTTCGCTTGTGGTGGTGATCGTCGGCGGCATGGGCAGCGTGGTGGGCGCCGCGATCGGCGCGCTGCTGATCGGCCTGGCCGAACAGTTCGGCCTGGCCTATGCGCCGACCTACAGCGTGGTCTTCACCTTCGTGATCATGGTCGTCGCGCTGGCGTTCAAGCCGCGCGGACTGATGGGGAAGAGCACATGAGCGCCGCCCGGCCGCCCGAAGGCGATCGCACCGGAGCGCGAAGCACGGAGGTTTCAGAATGAGCGCCGCACGCTGGCGGCGCGCCATGCAGGCGTCCTCGACGGCGGCGGCGCCGGCGCGTTCGGCCGCCCCGCCGCGGCTGGCCGGAAGCGCGACCCGCCCGCAGGCGGCGGCCCCCGCATGGTGGCGCTCCGCGCTGGGCGCCGTGAAGCTGCGCCACCTGCTCGTTGCGGCGTTCGTCCTGGCCTATCCCTTCGTGGCCTCGCCCTTCTTCACCTTCCAGATCGGCGCCCAGGCGCTGGCCCTCGGCCTCATCGCGCTGTCGCTCACCTTCCTGGGTGGCTACGGCGGCATGGTGTCGCTGGCCCAGATGACGGTCGCGGGCTTCGCCGCCTACATGCTGGCGATCTTCGGCACCAGCAGCAACGTCGCGATCAGCCTGGGCTGGCCCTGGTGGCTGGCGCTGATCGTGGCGATCTCGCTGGCCACCCTGGTCGCGGCCGCCATCGGCTGGCTGTCGGTGCGCACCGAAGGCATCTACACGATCATGATCACGCTCGCGGTGGGCGTGGCCTTCTTCTATCTCGCGCAGCAGAACTACACGGTCTTCAACGGCTTCCAGGGCTTCAGCCGCATCGGGCCGCCGACGGTGTTCGAGCTCGACCTGCACGAGCCCATGCCCTTCTACTTCCTGGTGCTGGCCTGCGCGGCGGGCGGCTACTTCTTCGTCAAGCACCTGGTGCGGGCGCCCTTCGGCGTGGCCTTGCAAGGCATCCGCGACAACCCGCGCCGCATGCAGGCGCTGGGCTACAACGTGACGGCGCACCGCGTCGGCGCCTATGCGGTGGCCGGCTTCCTTGCCGCGGTGGGCGGCGTGCTCATGGTCTGGTACAACGGCCGCATCTCGCCCGGCACCATCGGTATCGGCGCGATGATCAACATCCTCATCATCGCCGTGCTCGGCGGCATGAAGCACCCGATCGGTGCCTTCATCGGCGCGATCGTCTTCGTGCTGCTGCAGAACTTCGCCATCGACCTGGTCGACCGCGAACGCTTCAACCTCGTGATCGGCGGGGTCTTCCTCGCGATCGTGCTGTTTTCCCCCGATGGGTTGCTGGGCCTGTGGCAGAGCCTGCGCAATCGCCTGGGCGCCCCTTTCACCCCCCGCGGCCGTGGCCGCATTCATCGATGACAAGAAGGAGCGAGACATGAGCAGAGGCAAGCGATTGTTCGGGCGCAGCATCATTGCTGCGGCGGTGCTGGTCACGGTGGCCGGCTTTTCCCATGCCCAGGAGACCTTGAAGATCGGCCTGCTGGCGACCCTGGAGGGGCCGTTCGCGGCGCCCGGCCAGGACAGCATGCGCGGCGCGGATCTCGCGCTGAAGGAAAAGAACGGCATGGCCGGGGGCAAGAAGATCGAGTTCGTCAAGGTCTCGTCCGACGCCACGCCGGACAAGGCGGTCAACGCCACGCGCAAGGCCGTCGAGCAGGACAAGGTGCAGATCATGATCGGCCCGCTGTCGGGCGACGAGGGCATCGCGGTCAAGAACTACGCGAAGACGCAGCCCAACATCACCTTCATCAACGGCTCGTCTGGCGCGCAGGCGACGACGCTGTCGGACCCGGCGCCGAACTTCTACCGCTTCAACACCGAGGGCGCCCAATGGATGGTCGGCCTGGGCGAGCATGCGCTCTCCAAGGGCTACAAGAAGACCTTCCTGATCGCCGAGGACTACGGCTTCCCGTATTCGCAGGTGCAGGGCTTCATGGCGAGCTACTGCGCCAAGGGCGGCAAGGTGGTCGACAAGGCCTGGGTTCCGCTGGGCACCAAGGACTACGCCTCGGTGATCGCGAAGATCCCCAAGGACGTCGACGCCCTGGTCGTCGTGCTCGGCGGTTCGGACGCGGTCAACTTCCTGACCCAGTACGAGCAGGCCGGCGGCGACAAGCCGATGGTCGGCGGCTCGATCACGGTCGACCAGACCGTGCTCAACTTCAAGGGCAAGCGCCGCGAGTCGCTGCTCGGCACGGCGTCCGCCGGGCCGATGGCCGATTCGATCGACACCCCCGAGTGGAAGAAGTTCGTGGCCGACTACAAGGCCACCTTCAAGGACGGATTCCCGAGCCCCTCGCTGTTCGCCTACCTGTACTACATCAACACCAAGGCCACGCTGGATGCCCTCGATGCGGTCAAGGGCGACCTCTCGAACAACCAGAAGGCCTACCGCGACGCGCTGCAGAAGACCAACTTCAAGGGCCCGGCCGGCGAAGTCAGGATCGACGCCAACCGCAACGGCGTCGGCACCACCTACATCACGGAAGTGGCGAAGGCACCCGACGGCTCGTTCTACAACAAGGTCGTCAAGTCGGTGCCCAACATCACGCAGACGCTGGGCCTGCCCGAGGCGGAGTTCAAGAAGATGGGCCTCGGCACCCGCGACGTGCCCGATTGTCGCAAGTAGCGCGGCGAGCGGCATGGCTTCGATCACCCCGCTCAGGCCCATCGCGTCGCGCGGCGCCGCGGCTGCCGGCCCGCTGGCCGGCGCCGGCGCGCAGTTGCTCTCGGGCGACGCGTTGCGGCTGGACGGGGTGACGCGTGCCTTCGGCGCGCTGCGCGCGGTGGACGACGTCTCGCTCACCGTCACGGCCGGGCAGAAGTACGCGATCCTCGGCTCCAACGGGGCGGGAAAGACCACGCTCTTCAACGCCATCACCGGCGACTTTCCGCCGACGGCGGGGCGCATCCATTTCTTCGGCGAAGACATCACCGAGCTGCCGCCGCACGACCGCATCCGCAAGGGACTCAGGCGCACCTACCAGTCGTCGCTTTTGTTTCGCGACCTGTCGGTGCGCGACAACCTGTTCCTGGCGGTGCGCGGCGTGGCCAGCGGCCGCTTCAGTTTCCTGCGCGCGCGAGGCGGGCATGCCTCGACGCGGGCCACCCACGACCTGCTCGAGCGCTCGCGCCTGAGCCATATCGCGGACGAGCGCGTCGCCAACCTGGCCCATGGCCAGCAGCGCCAGCTGGAGATCGGCATGGCGCTGGCTGGCGCGCCGCGCCTGATCCTGTTCGACGAGCCCGCCGCCGGCCTGTCGCCGGTCGAACGGCGCGAGCTGGTCGCGCTGCTGGGCTCGCTGCCGGCACACATGAGCTTCGTGCTGATCGAGCACGACCTCGACATCGCGCTGCGCGTGGTCGACCGCGTCACGGTGATGCACAACGGGCGCGTGCTGCGCACCGGCACGCCCGGCGAGATCGAGAACGACGCCCAGGTGCAGGCGATCTACATGGGGAGCAGGCACTGATGGCATGGTTTCGCACCGACCGGGCGGTCGCGGCCAGCGGCGCGCCGATGCTGGCCATCGAGGCGCTCGACGTCTTCTATGGCCGCGCCCATGCGCTGCAGGGCGTCGGCCTGACGCTGGAACGCGGCGTGCTGGGCATCGTCGGGCGCAACGGCATGGGCAAGACGACGCTGTGCAACGCCATCACCGGCCTGGTGCCGGCACGCGGCAGCATCCGGCTGGCGGGCGAGGAGATCCTCGGCCTGGCGCCGAACGAGATCACGAAGCGCGGCATCGCCTACGTGCCGCAAGGCCGCCGGGTGTGGCCATCGCTGTCGGTGGACGAGACCCTCCGGCTGGTGGCCAGCCGCCGGCGCGAGGTCGATCGCGTCTATGCGATGTTCCCGCGCCTGGCGGAGCGCCGCGGCCATGGCGGCGCGCAGCTGTCGGGCGGCGAGCAGCAGATGCTGGCGATCGGGCGTGCCCTGTTGCTCAACCCCAGGCTGCTCGTGATGGACGAGCCTACCGAGGGCCTGGCGCCGGTGATCGTCGAGCAGGTGGCGCAGTCGCTGCGCGAGCTGGCGGCCGAAGGCCGCATCGCGGTGCTGCTGATCGAGCAGAACCTCGGCGTCGCGATCTCGGTGGCCGACCGCATCGGCCTGATGATCAACGGCCGCATCGCGCAGGAGATGCCTGCGGCGCAGCTGGCGGCCGACCGCGAATTGCAGGAGCGCCTGCTGGGCGTACGCTCGGGCGGGCAGGAGGACGATCTCGAGGCGCCGGGCGCCGCCGTCGATGCCGAGCCGACCGGGTCCACGCAGGTGTTCACGGTGCGCCGCGCGCACGGCGACGGCGCGCCGTCGTTCAGCGATCCGGCGCCGGGCACGGTGCGCGGCTTCACGCGCTGGAACGCCGGCGGCACCGCCGCGCCGGTGACCGACATCGTCCGCCTGGCGCCGGCGTCGGCACCGGCAGCGGCACCGGCCCCACCTGCGGCCGCCTCGCCGCGCGTGTTCGAGTTTCCGGTGGCCGCGAGCAGCGACCGCTCGGCCTATGTCGCCGGCACCTTCGACACCAAGGGCCGCGAGCTGGCCTTCCTGCGCCAGTGCCTCGAAAAGCTCGGCCTGCGCGTGGTCACGGTCGACCTGTCCACCTCGGGCCAGCCCTCGCCGGCCAGCGTGCACCCACGCGAAGTGGCGCGCCATCACCCGCAGGGCGAGTCGGCGGTGTTCGGCAACGACCGGGGAAGTGCCATGGCGGGCATGGCGCTGGCCTTCGAGGCCTTCCTCGGCACTCGCCGCGACCTCGGCGGCATCATCTCGGCGGGTGGTTCCGGCGGGACCTCGATGGCGACCCAGGGCATGCGCGCACTGCCGATCGGCGTGCCCAAGATGATGGTCTCGACCATGGCCAGCGGCGACACGCGGCCCTACGTGGGCCCGAGCGACATCTGCATGATGTATTCGGTCACCGATGTGCAGGGCATCCACCGCATCAGCGAGCTGGTGCTCGCCAACGCGGCGAACGCGCTGGCCGGCATGATCGCGCATCCGCCGGCGGCCTCCAGCGTCAGCCGGCCGGCGATCGGCCTGACGATGTTCGGCGTGACCACGCCCTGCGTCCAGGCCGTCGCCCGGCGCTTGGAGGACGCCTTCGACTGCCTGGTGTTCCATGCCACCGGCGTCGGCGGCCAGTCGATGGAGAAGCTGGCCGAGTCGGGCCTGATCGCCGGTGCGATCGACGTCACGACGACCGAGATCGCGGACGAGATCGCCGGCGGCGTGCTGTCGGCCGGTGCGACACGGCTGGACGTGTTCGCCCGCCACGCGCTGCCCTACGTGGGCTCCTGCGGCGCGCTCGACATGGTGAATTTCGGCGCCTGGGACACGGTGCCCGAGCGCTTCAAGGCGCGCCGGCTCTACCGCCACAACCCCACCGTGACGCTGATGCGGACCTCGGCCGACGAATGCCGTGCGATCGGCGAGTTCATCGCCGCGAAGCTCAACGCGATGCGCGGGCCGGTGCGCTTCCTGATCCCCGAAGGCGGCGTCTCCGCGATCGACCGGCCCGGCCAGCCCTTCCACGACCCGGACGCCGACCGGCAGCTCTTCGGCAGCATCGAGCGCGGCTTTCGCAGCGGCCCCGACCGCAAGCTGCAGCGGCTGCCGCTGCACATCAACGACGAAGCCTTCGCCGAGGCGCTGGTGAGCGCCTGGCACGAAGTGTCGCGAACGCCGGCCGGCGCGCGGCGCGCCTGAACGCTCCGGAAATCAGGAGGACCCCGACCATGCCACGCATCTCCCGATCGACCCTGCTGGAGCGCCTGCGCGCCAAGATCGACGCCGGCCGACCGATCATCGGCGGCGGCGCGGGCACCGGACTGTCGGCCAAATGCGAAGAGGCCGGCGGCATCGACCTGATCGTGATCTACAACTCGGGGCGCTACCGCATGGCGGGCCGTGGCTCGCTGGCGGGCCTGCTGGCTTACGGCAATGCCAACGAGATCGTCTGCGAGATGGCGCGCGAGGTGCTGCCGATCGTGAAGCACACGCCGGTGCTGGCCGGCGTGAACGGCACCGATCCGTTCATGATCCCGGACGAATTCCTGGGCCGGCTGGTCTCGCTGGGTTTTTCGGGCGTGCAGAACTTCCCGACCGTCGGCCTCATCGACGGCGTCTTCCGGGCCAACCTCGAAGAGACCGGCATGGGCTATGCGCTCGAGGTCGAACTGATCGCCCGCGCCCGCGCGCTCGACCTGCTGACCACGCCCTACGTGTTCTGCGAGGCCGATGCGCGCGCGATGGCCGCGGCCGGCGCCGACATCGTGGTGTGCCACCTGGGCCTCACCACCGGCGGCGCCATCGGCGCCGGGACCGCGCTCGCGCTGGCCGATTGCGTGCCGCGGATCAACGCCTGGGCGGCGGCGGCGCACGCGGTGAACCCCGAGACGATCGTGCTGTGCCATGGCGGCCCGATCGCCACGCCGGAGGACGCGCAGTACGTGCTGTCGCGCTGCCCGGCATGCCACGGCTTCTACGGCGCGAGCTCGATGGAGCGCCTGCCGGCCGAGGCGGCGCTCACCGAGACGACGCGACGCTTCGTTCAGATCAAGAGATAACAGGAGACGAGATCCATGTCAGGCGCTCAATTCGGAAGTTTCATCCTCGGGCTGATCGTCGTCGCGATCGTCGTCGCCATCGCGGTGTGGCTGCTCCACTGGCTGTACCTGCGCAGCTCCAAGGAGCGGTCTTTCGTGCGTACCGGCCTGGGCGGGCAGAAGGTGGTGCTCGGTGGCGGCGCCTTCGTGCTGCCGATCGTGCACGACGTGATCCCGGTCAACATGAACACGCTGCGCCTCGAGGTCAACCGCGGCCGCGACAAGGCGCTGATCACCAAGGACCGGATGCGCGTCGACGTCATCGCCGAGTTCTACGTGCGGGTGGCGACCAGCGAAGAGGCGGTCGCCGCGGCGGCCCAGACCCTGGGCCTGCGGACGATGGAGCCGGAGCAGCTCAAGGAACTGGTCGAGGGCAAGTTCGTCGATGCCCTGCGCACCGCGGCGGCCGAGATGACGATGGAAGAGCTCCACGAGCGGCGCGGCACCTACGTGAAGCGCGTGCGCGACGCCGTCGCCGAGGACCTGACCAAGAACGGCCTCGAGCTGGAAGCGGCTTCCCTGACGCAGCTCGACCAGACCGGCATGGAGTTCTTCAATCCGAGCAACGCCTTCGACGCCGAGGGCCTGACCCGCCTCACGGAGCAGATCGAGCATCGCAAGAAGCAGCGCAACGACGTCGAGCAGGACACGCTGATCGCGATCCGCAACAAGAACCTGGAAGCCGAGAAGCTCTCACTGAACATCGATCGCGAAGCCGAACACGCGCGCTTGGCGCAGCAGCGCGAGCTCGAGATCGCGCGCGCCCGCCAGCGCGCCGAGGTGTCGGCCGAGCGCGCGCAGCGCGAGCAGGACGCCGAGGCCGCGCAGATCGCGGCGAAGCAAGGCATCGACCAGGCCCGCATCCGCTCCGAGCAGACGATCGAGGAAGGCCGCATCGGCAAGGAGCGCGCGATCCAGAGCGCCGAGATCGAGCGCCGCATGTCGCTCGAGCTGGCGGAGCAGCAGCGCGCCATCTCGGTCGCGCGCGAGAGCAAGGCCCAGAGCGAGGCGCAGGCCGAGGCCGAGATCGCGCGGGCGCTGGCGGTGTCGGCGGAGGAGAAGGTCTTCACGGCGCGAGAGGTCGAGATGGCCGAGCGCAAGAAGGCCATCGACCTGATCGGCGCGCAGCAGGTTGCCGAGCGCGATGCCCTGCGCCTGACTTCCGCGGCGCAGGCCGAGAGCGATGCCAGTACCGCGCGCGGCGCCGCGGTGCGCGCACAGGCCGAAGCCGACGCCGATGCCGACAAGATCCGCTCGATGGCGATGCGGGTGCGCGCCGAGATCGAGGCCGACGCGGCGCGCATGATGAACGAATCCCACAACATGCTCACGCCCGAGGCGCGGATGTCGGCCTTGCGCATGAAGCTGGTCGAGAAGGCCGAGGCCATCATTCGCGAATCGGTGCGCCCGCTGGAGCGCATCGAAGGCATCAAGATCCTGCATGTCGACGGCCTCGGCGGCGGGTCGGCCGGCGGCGATGGCGCTGGCGGAGGCAGCTTCGCCGACGGACTGGTCAACTCGGCGCTGCGCTTCAGGGCGCAGGCGCCGCTGGTCGACCAGCTGCTGCGCGAGATCGGCATCGAGGGCGGCGACATCCAGCGCCTGGTCGGCGACGCGAGCGGCGCCCATGCCGCCCTGCCCTCGGCGCCGACGCCGAAGGAATAGCGCATGGTGAATGTCTATGTCTCGAGCGTGATCGATGCCAGCGCGGACAGCGTGTGGTCGCGCGTGCGCGACTTCAACGGCCTGCCGCAATGGCATCCGCTGATCGCCGACAGCCGCATCGAGAACGACCAGCCGGCCGATCGGGTCGGCTGCATCCGCCACTTTCACCTGAAGGACGGCGGCATGATCCGCGAGAAGCTGCTGGCGCTGTCCGACTACGAATACAGCTGCACCTACGAGATTCTCGAAAGCCCGATGGGCGTGGCGAACTACACCGCCACGCTCAAGCTCACGCCGGTCACCGATGGCGGGCGCTGCTTCGCCGAATGGAGCGCCGAGTTCGAGTGCGAGGCCGGCCGGGAGCGCGAGTTGACGGATTCGATCGGCAACGGCGTGTTCCAGGCCGGCTTCGATGCGTTGAAGCGGCGATCGCTGCGCTGACGAGCCATGCTTCAGAAGGTCGTTCGCTCCGCGGTCATCGACGCGCCCATCGAGCGCGTCTGGGCGGTGCTGCGCGACTTCAACAGCCACGACCGATGGCACAGCGCGATCGCCTCCAGCCACATCGAGGGCGGCGAGCGCAGCGACCAGGTCGGCTGCGTGCGCAGCTTCACGCTGAAGGACGGCCACCGCATCCGCGAGCAGTTGCTGACGCTGTCGGACAGCGAGCACAAGAGCACCTATTGCATCGTCGAGGCGAGCCTGCCGCTGCAGCGCTACGTGGCCACGGTCAGCCTGAAGCCGGTGACCGACGGCAACCGGACCTTCTGGCATTGGGAGTCGAGCTTTGCGACGCCGCCGGGGATGGAGCACGAACTGCGCGACACCGTGGCGCAGGGCGTGTACGAGACCGGCTTCGAGGATCTGCGGCGCTACCTGCGCGGGGGCGCCGACCGGCGCGCGCCCGACGGCCACGCGATGCCGGCGGCGCTGCCGGTGCCGACGCGCCGCATCGCCATCGAGCGCTATGGCGGCCCGGATGAGCTTCGGGCGCAGGATGCCGAGGCCGCCGCGCCGCGCGCCGGCGAACTGCGCATCCGGCAGCGCGCCGTCGGCGTCAACTTCATCGACGTGTACCTGCGCCGCGGCTGGATTCCGTCGATGCTGCCGCTCTCCGCGGGCTCGCCGGGCGTGCCGGGCATGGAGGCCGCGGGCGGCGTGCTCGATGTGGGTGCCCAGGTCTCCGGCTTCCTGCCTGGCGATCGCGTGGCCTACCTCGGTCCCGTGCCTGGCGCCTATTGCGGCGTGCGCTGCGTGCCGGCCGAGTGGGTGGTGCGATTGCCCGCCGCGGTCGAGGACGACGTCGCCGCCGCCCTGCTGCTCAAGGGCATCACGGCCGACTACCTGCTGCACGACCTCGGGCGCGTGCAGCGCGGCACCCGGCTGCTGGTTCACGCCGCGGCCGGTGGTGTCGGGCTGCTGGTGTGCGCCTGGGCGCACCGTCTCGGCGCCGTGGTGATCGGCACGGTGTCGAGCGAGGAGAAGGCCCGCGTCGCGCGCGAGCACGGCTGCGAACACGTGATCGTGACCCGCGACTACCGCTTCGCCGATGCCGTGCAGCGCACCTGCGGCGGCGCCGACGTGGTGATCGATGGCCTGGGCGACGCGGCCCGCGAAGAGAACCTCGCCGCCCTCGCGCGCCGGGGCCACTGGATCAGCCTCGGCCAGGCCAGCGGCCCCTTGGCGCCGCTGGCGCCGGATGCGCTGGTGGCCAAGTCGCTGAGCTTCTCGCGCCCCGTCGTGTTCGACTACGTCTCGACCCAGGCGCAGTTGGCCGAGCGGGCGCAGCGCGTCTGGCGCGCGCTCGCGGACGGCTCGATCCGCCAGCCGCCCATCGAGCGCTTCGCGCTGGAGGCCGCCGCGCAGGCGCACGCGCGGCTGGAGTCGCGCGCGACGATCGGCGCGCTGGTGCTGTTGCCATGAGACCCGCACAGGAGAACAAGCCATGATCGTCGGCATGAACCACTTCACCGTGACGGCGGAGGACGAGCAGAAGACGCTCGCCTTCTATACCGGCCTGCTCGGCCTGCGCGTCGGGCATCGGCCGGATCTCGGCTTTCCCGGCGCCTGGCTCTACGGCAATGGCCCGCAGGCGGTACTGCACCTGTACTTCGGGCGGCCGGTGCCGGCGCAGCGCACCGGGGTCATCGACCACATGGCGTTCACGGCGCAGGGCCTGCGCGCGGTCAAGGCCCGCTTCGAGGAGCGCGGAATCCCGTACGAGTTGCGGCAGCAGGCCGGCGCCGGCACCTGGCAGCTGTTCTGCCACGACCCCAATGGCGCCAAGGTCGAACTCGACTTCGACGCTTCGGAGACACCGTGAGCGAGCGGCGATTGCCCGAGGCCCGAGGCCTCTGGCGCTACAGTCAGTCCATGAACCGCCTTGTCCTACCTATCCTCGCCCTGGCGCTCGCTGCCTGCGCCGCCACACCCCCCAATGAAGTCGTCCGCATGAGCGACGGCGTCTTGCGTGCCACGACCTCGTCCCAAGCCGCGGCGTACTGCCAGAAGGATCGCTCCACCCTGCGGATGCTCGGGAAGGCGCCGGCGGAATCCGGCATCCTGTTCCGCTGCGAACGCTAGGGCTTCCCTCTCAAACGCAAGGCGTTGGTGATCACCGACGCCGAGCTCAGGCTCATCGCCAGCGCCGCGATCATCGGTGACAGCAGCCACCCCGTGAACGGAAACAGCACGCCTGCGGCCAGGGGCACGCCGAGCGCGTTGTAGAGGAAGGCGAAGCCGAGGTTCTGCTTCATGTTGGCGATGGTCTGCTCGGAGACCACGCGCGCCTGCGCAATGCCCCGCAGGTCGCCCTTGACCAGCGTCACCTGCGCGCTGTTCATCGCGACATCGGTGCCGGTGCCCATCGCCACTCCGACGTCGGCCTTGGCGAGCGCGGGCGCATCGTTGATGCCGTCGCCGGCCATCGCGACGATGCGGCCCTCCCGCTGCAGCCTGTCCACCAAGGCCAGCTTGTCGGCTGGCTTGACTTCGCCGTGCACCTCGTCGATGCCCAGCCTCGAGGCGACGGCCCTGGCCGTGGTCAGCCCGTCTCCGGTCGCCATGATCACCCGCAGGCCCGACGCCTTGAGGGCGGCCAGCGCTTCCACGGTGGTGGCCTTGATCGGGTCCGACACCGCGAGCAGGCCGGCAAGTCGCCCGTCGACCGCGAGGAACATCACGCTGGCGCCTTCGGCACGCATCGCTTCGGCCTTGGGCTTGAGGCCGTCGACCGGGATGCCGAGCTGGTCCATCAGCGCCGTGTTGCCGAGCGCCAGCTTCCTGCCGTCCACGCGGCCGCTCACGCCGATGCCGCTGCCGGATTCGAAGCCGTCGGCCTTGGCCAGTGCCAGATGGCGTTCGCGTGCGGCCTGGACGATGGCGTTCGCCAGAGGGTGTTCGCTCCCCTGGTCCAGGCTCGCCGCGAGGCGCAGCACCTCGTCCTCGGTGAAGCCGGGCGAGGCCAGCGCGCGTTCGAATTGCGGCCGGCCCTCCGTCAGCGTGCCCGTCTTGTCGACGATGAGCGTGTCGACCTTGCGGAAGTTCTCGATCGCGGCGGCGTCGCGGAACAGCACGCCCTGGGTGGCGGCGTTGCCGGTCGCCACCATGATCGACATCGGCGTCGCGAGGCCGAGCGCGCAGGGGCAGGCGATGATGAGCACCGCCACGGCATTGATCAGGCCGTAGACCCAGCGCGGCTCCGGCCCGAACAGGCCCCAGGCAAAGAAGGTCAGGACCGCGATGCCGATGACGGCCATCACGAAGTAGCCGGCCACCTGGTCGGCCATGCGCTGCATGGGGGCCCTGGAGCGCTGGGCCTGCGCGACCATCTGCACGATACTCGCGAGCACGGTCTGCGATCCGACCCGCTCCGACCGCATCACCAGCGCGCCGTGGGTGTTCAGCGTCGCGCCGATGAGCTTGTCGCCGACCCGCTTGCTCACCGGCAGCGGCTCGCCGGTGAGCATGGATTCGTCGACCGCGCTGCCGCCTTCGACCACCACGCCGTCGACGGGCACCTTCTCGCCGGGGCGCACGCGCAGCCTGTCGCCGACATGCACGTGGGCGATCGGCACATCCACCTCGACACCGTCGGCGCCGATCCGGCGCGCGGTCTTGGGCGCAAGACCCAGCAGCGACTTGATGGCCGCGGAGGTTTGCGAGCGCGCCTTGAGTTCGAGAATCTGGCCCAGCAGGGTCAGCGAAATGATCACTGCGGCCGCTTCGAAGTACACCGCCACGCGTCCCATCGACACGAACGAAGCGGGAAACACGCCGGGTGCCACCGTGGCCACGACGCTGTAGATGAACGCGGCGGCGGTGCCCAGGCCGATCAGCGTCCACATGTTCGGGCTTCGATGCGCGACCGATTGCACCGCACGCTCGAAGAAGGGCCAGCCGGCCCACAGCATGATCGGCACCGTGAGCACGAACTCGATCCAGCTCTGCGTGGCCATGTCGAACCATTGCAGGCGGTGGCCGGCCATCGCCAGCACGGTGACGACGAGGGTGAGGGGTAGCGTCCAGACGAAGCGGCGCCTGAAGTCGCGCAGTTCGGGATCTTCCCCTTCATCGAGGCTCGGCATCTCGGGTTCGAGCGCCATGCCGCACTTGGGGCAATGGCCCGGATGATCCTGCCGGATCTCCGGGTGCATCGGGCAGGTGTAGATCGCGCCGGTCATTTCGGCGCGTAGCCTGCCTCCGCCAGGGCCGCGGCGACCGACGCGCGATCCTCCGCGGTATCGACGCGCACCGTCTTGGTCGGCAGGTCCACTTCGATCTTCGCTTGGGCGTCCAGGTTCTTGACCGCCTGCGCCACCCGGCTCGCGCAATGGCCGCAGGTCATCGATTGGATTTCGAACTCTTGCATGGAGACTCCTTGGTTGAAAGTGAAGTCCAGTTTCAAGGTTGACACTATGGGAGAGTCAAGCCCGATGATTCAGTGCGCCGCTTCGAGCTGGGTCACCGTGAACTTTCCATCGACCTTCTCGGCCCGGAACCGGACCTTGTCGCCGACCTGGACCTTCTCGAGCATGGCGTCATCGGTCACCTGGAAGACCATGGTCATGCCCGGCATGTCGAGGTTCTTG
The DNA here is from genome assembly GCF_052114385.1 of Variovorax sp. M-6. Taxonomy (NCBI): domain Bacteria; kingdom Pseudomonadati; phylum Pseudomonadota; class Betaproteobacteria; order Burkholderiales; family Comamonadaceae; genus Variovorax; species Variovorax sp. M-6. The sequence continues at coordinate 43,098 of NZ_JBFREQ010000034.1, forward strand.
AGCGGGCCGTGCTTGATCGTGAGTTTCTTGCCGGCCTTGTCGATCTTCCGGATCTCGCCCTCGGCGAGTTCCGAGGCTTCGGTGGACGCGGCGGCGGAAGCCTGGCCGGGCGTGCCGGATTGGGCGCTGGCCGTCCCGGCGATCGTGAGTGCTGCAATGAATGCCGTGAAGGCGATACGAATGTTGATCATGGGATGTCGCTGAAGTGATTGGAAAGCTGGAGAGCGCCGGACCGGATGTCCGGCGCGTCGAGGGTGCTATTTGCGGTCGGCCTTGCCGGCCGGTCGGGCGACGCTCACGGCGCCCTTCATGCCCATGTCGTAGTGGCCGGGCTGAAGGCACGCGAAGTCGACCTTGCCGGCCCTGGTGAACTGCCAGACGACTTCGCCGGTCTTGCCGGCCGCAAGGGTCACCATGTTCGGGTCGGCGTGCTCCATCTCCGGGTTCTTCTTCATGGCCTCATAGTGTTCCTTGAGTTCCTTCTCGGTTCCGAGCACGAACTCGTGCTTCAAGGCGCCGGAGTTCTTGATGACGAAGCGCACCGTCTCGCCCTGCTTGACGGTGATGTCGGCAGGCGTGAAGCGCATGGCGTCCGTCATGTCGACATGGATCGTGCGGGTGCTCTTGGCGGCCACGCCGGGCTTGCCGATCGCCTGGTCGGCGTCGTGGCCGTGGCCACCGGCATGGGTGCCCGACGCGGAGGCGGCCACGGCGGCCACGGCGAGCAGCGCTGCGAGGGATGTGTTGCGGAGTACGTGCTTCATGGGGTCCTTTGGGGTGGGAAGGGAGGAAGAGAATCAGTGGCCGGAGTGACCGCCGGCGGGCTTGCGAACCTGGACTTCGATGTTCCTGGCGGGCATGTTCTTCGCAGGCATCGCGGCCGCGCCGGCACCGCGTTGACGCGGCGCCTCGGGCGGCGGACCGCCCAGTTCGTAGGCCACCGTGCCCTTCGGATGCTTGAACCAGCCCGGGTTGGTGTAGTCGCCCGGCTTCTGGCCCTTGCGCACCTTCACCACGCTGAACATGCCGCCCATCTCGACCGAGCCGAACGGGCCTTCGCCCGTCATCATTCGCGCGGTGTTGTCGGGGATCGGCATCTCCATCTCGCCCATGTCCGCCATGCCGCGCTCGCCCATCACCATGTAGTCGGGCACCAGGTCCGCGATCTGCCGGGTGATGTCCTTGTGGTCGACGCCGATCAGGGTGGGGACGTCGTGGCCCATCGCGTTCATGGTGTGATGGCTCTTGTGGCAGTGGAAGGCCCAGTCGCCTTCCTCGTCGGCCAGGAACTCGATCTGGCGCATCTGCCCGACCGCCACATCGGTGGTGACTTCGTACATGCGGGTGCTCTTCGGCGTGGGTCCGCCGTCCGTCCCCGTGACCAGGAACTCGTGACCGTGCAGGTGCATCGGGTGGTTCGTCATCGTCAGGTTGCCGACGCGGATGCGCACCTTGTCGTTGAGCCGGACGTTGAGCGAGTCGATGCCGGGAAAGATCCGGCTGTTCCAGGACCAGAGGTTGAAGTCCAGCATCGTCATGATCTTGGGCGTGGCGCTGCCGGGCTCGACGTCGTAGGCATTGAGCAGGAACACGAAGTCGCGGTCGACCTTGTCGATCAGCGGGTGCTCGCCCTTCGGGTGCGTCACCCAGAAGCCCATCATCCCCATCGCCATCTGCACCATCTCGTCCGCATGCGGGTGGTACATGAAGGTGCCCGGGCGGCGCGCCACGAATTCATAGACGAAGGTCTTGCCGGGCCGGATGGCCGGCTGGGTCAGGCCCGTCACGCCGTCCATGCCGTTGGGCAAACGCTGGCCATGCCAGTGGATGCTGGTGTGCTCGGGCAGCTTGTTGGTCACGAAGATCCGGACCCGGTCGCCTTCCACGACTTCGATGGTAGGGCCCGGCGACTGGCCGTTGTAGCCCCAGAGGTTGGCCTTGAAGCCGGGCGCCATCTCGCGCACCACGGGCTCGGCCACCAGGTGGAACTCCTTGACGCCGTTGTTCATGCGCCAGGGCAAGGTCCAGCCGTTGAGCGTGACCACGGGGTTGTACGGCCGGCCGCTCGAAGGCGCGAGCGGCGGCATGGTGTCGGGCGTCGTCTGGAGCACGGGCTCGGGCAATGCGGCCATGGCCACCTTGCCGACGCTCGCGGCCGCGATGGCGCCCGTGATGGCGCCGGCACCGCCGAGGAAGTTGCGTCTGTTTGTCATGTCGTTCATCGATCGATGTGTCATTGGATTCGGGTCGCGCTCAATGCGCGGCGCCAGAGGAGGCTGCTGTCCCGGAGCTGGCCATGGGTGCCCCGGCGGCGGTCGGCTTGCCGATGACCGAGGCGGCCAGGGCGGCATCCGCGAGCCAGAACTGCTGCTGGGCGTTGATGGCGTTGGACACGGCCGTGACCTGATCGCGCGCTTCGGCCAGCAGCTCGAAGACGCCGATCAGCATGCCGTTGTAGCGAAGCACGTTCTCCTCGGCCATGGCCTGGCGCAGCGGGACGACCTCGTCGCGGTAGTGGCGAGCGATGTCGTAGGCGGTGCGGTAGGCCGAATAGCCCTCGCGCAACTGCGAGGACGCGCCGCGCACGGTGGCGTCGTAGCGGTTGGCGGCCGCCAGGGACTGGGCATTGAGCGCATCGCGCTGCGCGGTTCCCCAGTCGAACAGCGGCAGCCGGATGTCGAGCTCGTAACCGCGCCGGGTGCTCTTCGTGCCTTCCGCGTTGTTCTCGAACACGGTGTCGTGGCGGCCGCTGAGCTCCACGTCGATGAAGGTCGACAGCAGGTTGATGCCTTGCGACTGGCCCGCCACGTCCAGCTGGGCGCGAGCGAGCTGCACATCGAGGCGCTGCTCTGTCGCGGTGGCCGCGACGTCCTTCGCTTCGCGCGGCGCCTTCGGCAGATCGGGGAGCCGCTCGGGCAGGGTCAGCCCGGCGGCCTGGGCGTCGTCCAGCCCCAAGGCACGGATCAGCTCTTCGCGCGCTGCGGTGGCGGCGTGCTGTGCCGAGGCGAGCTGGGTGGTGGCATCGGCATAGAAGACCTGTTGGCGGGCGCGCTGGAGCTTGCTGAAGTTGCCGACCAGCTGCATCCGGCGCGCAAGCTCGGCACTGGCCTGGGCCGACCGGTGGACCTGCTCGGCGTACCGTCGCATCTGCTGCGCGGCGACCGCGCGGACCCAGGCCTGCTTCACCTGCGTGACCTGGTCGACCACCGTGCCCGTGAGCTGGACCTTGGCCTGGTTCGACTGGCTCCTGGAAATCTCCAGCCGCTGCGGCAGCAGGATGAGATCCACCAGGCCGAAGGACAGCAGGCGGCCCAGTTCGAGCTCGCTGTTGAGCGTCATGCGCTCGAACGTGAAGATCGGGTTGGGCATCCGGCTGGTCTGGTTGGCCGCGGCGATGTCGGCCCAGCTCTGGGCGACCAGGGCCTGGACCGCCGGACTGTTGGCCAGCGCGACCTGTATCGCATCGTTCTGCGACAACGGCCTCGACAGCAGTTCCTGCGTCAGCGCCGAGCGGCGGTCACGCTGTTCCTGGGTGCGGCTGAGCTCCAGCTTGCCCTGGGTGAAGGGTTGGGCACGGGTGTTTGTCTCCTGCAAGGCGTCGTCGATGCTCACCGAGGCGCAGCCGGCCAGCAAGACGACCGCGACAGCGACGGTCGTCAAACGCAAGGCGCGCTTCATGGCTGGTCCTTCTTCGCCGCTGTTGCGGGCGTCCCGTGCATCGGCATCGCGTGGCCCGGCGGGGGCGATCCGGCTTCGTCGGGGCGGGTGTCCGACGCCTCCCTGGCATAGGCCTGCCAACCGCCGCGGCGGTGGACGGTGTCGTTGGCCTCCTTCCAGGGGATGGGATTTTCATCGGCGAAGGGCCGGTAGCCCTCGAACGCGGACCGGTAGCTCAGGACCGGTGGCGCCGCCGTCGGTGCCGTGCCGGACGGCGTGGGCACGGGCTGCGCCACGGCAGCCAGCGCCGCCATGGCGGGAAATACGGCCAGCCAACGGGCTGGCGATGAATGGAACATGGAGTCCTCGCGAGTTCATGAACGGAGTGCGTCGGAGCCGCCCCCAAAGGGGCAGGACGCAGGCGATGCATGAGCGTTCGCAGCGGCCCGTGACGCCGGGTCACAGGCGAGCGAACGCGTTAGGCGCGAGGCGGTTTGTCGAGAACGCGCGGTGCGAGCGTGGCCATGGCGATGGCCGGCTCCGCCAGGTCGGCGTTGGGAAGGTCGTGGAACACGGCCAGTTGCAGGGTGCTGGTGAGCGCGGTGGCATGGCACGCGCCGCAGGTGCTGCACTTGTGCAGGGTGTCGTGTGTCGCGCTGGCGTTCTTGCCGCCATCGTCGTTGGCGGGTGGCTTCGCGACCTGGTGCTTGTCGCCGTGCCCATCACCGTGCTGGTGCTGGGCATGGTCGTGCGCCGCGGAAGGCTCGGCGGACACCACCGCAGCCGTCGCGCCGGAATGCCCAGGCCCGCAGTAGATCATGGCTGCCGCCGCGTACCCCTGGAAGGGCACGGCGATCATCATGATCCAAAGGACGAGCAGGCGAACCCGGTGCATGTCGCGCATTCTAGTTGGTGTCGTGTCCGAGGCCTGTCGAGAAGCCGTGGTTCGCGGGTGACCTGTGCATGCCGGCACTCTAGGAAGACAGTCCGGCAATCGCCGAACAGCCGGATTACAAAGATGTAATCCTCCTGCCGATGCTTGCGCCGTACGATCCGGCGATGCGAATTCTGGTCATCGAGGACGAACACAAACTGGGCGACTACCTCGTCAAGGGGCTCTCGGAAAGCGGCTTCACGGTCGATCTGGCGCGCACCGGCACCGAGGGGCGCAACCTGGCGCTCGACGGCGACTACAGCCTGCTGGTGCTGGACGTGATGCTGCCGGGCATCGACGGCTTCGCGGTGCTGGACGCAGTGCGAAAGTCCAAGTCGATGCCGGTCCTGATGCTGACGGCTCGCGACGCGGTGGCCGACCGGGTGCGCGGCTTGCAAAGCGGCGCGGACGACTACCTCGCGAAGCCGTTCGCCTTCTCGGAATTGCTCGCCCGGATTCAGGCACTCCTGCGGCGTGGCAAGCTGCACGAGATGTCGAGCTACGCGCTCGGGGACCTGAGCCTCGACGTGATCTCGCGCAAGGCTTCGCGCAACGGGCAACGGCTCGACCTGACCGCCAAGGAGTTCGCGCTGCTGACCCTGCTGATGCGCCGGCAGGGCAATGTGCTGTCCCGCACGCAACTGGCCGAGCAGGTGTGGGACATGAACTTCGACAGCGACACCAACCTGGTGGAGGTCGCCATCCGGCGGCTGCGCGGCAAGATCGACGATCCCTTCGAGGAGAAGCTGCTGCACACGGTGCGCGGCATGGGATACGTGCTGGAGAGCCGACAAGGCAGCTCGCCGTGAATGCGGGCTCCATTCAGGCCGCGCTGTCCCGCTGGTTCGCGGTCCAGGCACTGCTCGGACTGAGCCTCGTCTGTGCGGCGATCTATGCGGTCACGGCCTGGAGCTTCCAGCTGAAGCAGGCCAGCGAGTTCGAGCGGCAGTCCGAACTGATCAGGCATCTGATCGAGGAGTCTCGCAGCGAGACGGGCCGGGACGGCCTGCGCCACAAGCTGGACGATTTCTTTCTGACGCATTCGGAAATCAGCCTCGTGCTGCGCCAGGGCAGCGAGATCATCTACGCGACCACGCCGAGCCGCGCCTCGGCGCGCTGGCTGTGGATGCCCACCGAGGAACAGAAGATCCAGTCCGGCGATGCCGTGATGGACCTGCGACTGGGCATCGACGTCCAGGACGACGCCCGGCTGCTGGCCCGGCTCGCCTGGACCTTGCTGGGCGCGGTCGTCCTCGGTTCCATGCTCATCGCCTCGACCGGCGCGATGCTGGTGCGCCGGGGGCTGAAGCCCTTGCAGAAGCTGGTGGAACAGACGGCGGCCACCGGCCCCGCCCATCCGGGCCGGCGCATCGACCCATCGCCCTACGCTTCGGAGATCGCGCCCTGGGTGGCGCAGTTCAACGCGGTGCTCGATCGGGCCGAACAGGCCTACCAGCAACTCGAGGCGTTCAACGCCGATGTGGCGCACGAACTGCGGACGCCTTTGGCCAACCTGATCGGAATGGTGGAGGTCGAACTGGCCCGGCCGAGATCGGCGGACGAACTGCGGGAAGCGTTGCTGTCGGCGCTGGAAGAGGCGCGACGCGTGTCCGCGATCGTGACCGACATGCTCTTCCTGACCCAGGCGGACCGGGGCGCCGTCGCGCGCCGCCTGGCGCCGGTCAGCCTCGCCGAGCAGGTGCGCACGGTGCTGGATTTCCACGAGGCCATGCTGGAAGTCGCGGAACTGCGCGTGCATGTCAGCGGCGATGCGCAGGTCGGCATCGACACCGGGCTGGTGCGCCGGGCGCTCTCGAACCTGCTGAGCAATGCGAGCCGGTATGCCGTGCGCGGCTCCACGATCGCGGTCGCGATCGAAGCGCAGCCGGCCAGCGTCTGGGTCAGGGTCGCCAACCGGGGGCAGCCGGTGGCGGCCGATGTGCTGCCCCATCTGTTCAAGCGGTTCTTCCGGGCGGAGCGGTCGCGCACCGACTCGTCCGAGCACCACGGGCTCGGCCTGGCCATCGTGGCGGCGATCGCGCGGATGCATGGGGGGCAGACGCAGGCCACGTCGCGATCGGGGGTCACCGAGATCAGCTTCTCGGTGGCGACCTCCGAAGGCTGACATGACGCGATTGTCATCTTCCTGTTCGGGAATCCGTCGATCCGCAACCTAGAGTGGGTGAACCGAAAGCGACAAGCCTCTGGTGCTTGTCTCGTCCGGCAACAACGCCCCTCTACCTGTCAAAGGATCGAAGATGAACCTCTCCCTCAAGAACTCCCTGCTGCTGACCGCCCTGCTCGCGGCGATCGCGGGCCCCGCTTCGGCCGGCAACTATGCGGAGGGTGACCCACGGCCCGCGCCGCTGGCCTCGGCCGCGAGCCGCGCCGACGTCGCGGCCGACACCCGGCGCTGGCTGCGGAGCGCGGGAGGCGCCGGGTATCCCGAAGGCCATCCGCGCGCCGCGGTGAGCGTCTCCGCCAACGGCCGGGCGGCGGTCCAGGCCGACACCGCGATCTGGATCCGCTCGGGACTGGCCGCCGCACAGAACGGCGAAGCCGGCGCCGACATGTCTACGCCCGCGTACCGGCAAGCCGCCGCCGAGTACGCGCGCCTGCGCGGCGGTCCGGAACTGGGCGGCAACGAACTCAGCCGACCAACGACAGGTCGCCTTTCGGGGTCTTGATCCTGAGCCGAAAGTAGCCCTGGTCGGCGCGCCGGACCCGGATGTCCGTGCCCAGTGCGCTCAGCAATGCGTTGAGGCGGTCCGATTCGGGATGGCCGAGTTCGAAGCTCTCGAAGGTGCAGCCCGTCACCGAGGTCGTCGCGGGGTGGGTCGTGTCCTTCCAGTCGATGAACTTCGGCACGAAATCGCCCAGCGGGTTGTCATGCGGGACCAGCAGCCGCCACCTGAGCGTCTGGCCATCCAGCGTGGTGCGCGAGGCATCGAACAGATCGGCACCGATGCCATGCTGCGCCAGCACTTCCTTCAGGCGCTCCAGTTCCTGCCCCTTCAGCATGTAGGCGAACATGCGGGGAAACGGCAGCGCGTCGATGCGGCTGCCCATCGTGCCGTCGAGGCTCTTGGCCTGCTCCGGATCGACCGCCAGCAGTTCGAGATAGATATCCGGCCCGAGCGAGGCGAGCGCATTGCGAGTGCCGAGGCCCGGATGCCGTCCGCCCTTTCCCGGCACGACGCCCGACAGTTGCTCGAACTGTCGGCTCATCGAATCCAGATCGCGACCGGCGTAGATGAAGTGATCGAGGCGTAGGGTCATGGAATGCTCCTGAGAGTGGGTTGGAATGCGTATCCGGTCACCAGGCGGCGACGCCGGCCAGGCCCTGCAGCTGGATCTCGGTGGCGTGTGCGACGACGCCGCGCCGCCAGGCCGGATCGGGCGGCGTGAAGGCATCGCGGACACCGCGCCGCATGGCCGCCAGTCGGTCCGGATCATCCGGCGTGTGGCCGAACTTCAGCCAGCGGTCGATTCGCAACTGATCGAAGGACTCCTGCACCGGCAAGGTGCCGAATTCGATCACCGCCCCCGTTACTTCCGCGGGCGCCACGAAGCGCTGCACGCCGTAGAAGATGAGCCCGTTGTAGGTGGGGCGAGCGGCGCCGTCGTAGCCGTCCGCGGTTTCGATGCGGTCCCGCCCCCACCAGCTGCAGGCGCGCTCCCAGTTGGGGTCACGATGCTGGTTGAAGCAAAGGAAGAAGGGCTGGCCCGGCTGGCCAAGCCCGGTGTGCCAGTCGATGAATGCCAGCTTCCTCACCGACGGAAGATGCTGCGCGAGGATCGCTTCGAGCGTGCGATGCGACCATTCCGGCGCCCTCCCCCCGTAGTTCAAGCCGGTCGGTTCGTCGTACTGGCCCATCATGATCGACTGCATCCAGGCCTGCTGCCCGTGCGCCGCGATCCAGGCGTCGATCGCGCGCCGGGAACTCGCACGCGACGACTCCGTCCACTCCTTCGGGCACAGGGCGTCATGGAGCTCGAGGTAGGCATCGTTGCGCGGGAGCCGGCCGGAGAAGTCGACGAAGTTGCGGTTCAGGTCGACGTTGTTCTCGGTGGTGCGGGTCCAGTGCGCGAAGCCGTAGGGGTTGATCCCATGGACCAGGACGACCCGGGTGTCGGGCGCCAGGTGGTCGAGCGCCCCGCTGCGCAGCAAGGCGATCTGAGCGGCCGAGCCGGCATAGCCTTCGCCGCCATGGGTGCCGGACAGGATCAGGAACGCCTTCGGCGCGTCGACGGCGCCAAAGCAGCCGACGTCCATGGCGAGCGTGCCGTGGTCCGGTCCGACGGCACCGGGATGCACGTACGACGTCAACTGCCCCGCGCTTTGCGCGACGGCGAGCTGGAACTTGGCGCGCGCCTCCGGGTAGGTCTCCGCATAGAAGTCGATCACATCGCCTTGGGACATGGGACGCCTTTCATAACATCTTAGTTATGGACTCAAGCCATGTCAGATGCGCTTGAAACCGTCGTATGAAGTCGGGAATCCGGCTTGCGAATTCACGCGGATATTCACTGCCGAATGATGACAGAGCACACTCCAGAGCCTCTGTCCGGGCTTTCCCTGAGTTGAATGAATGGGGAAATTAATAACATGTCAGTCATGGACGCCCCAACGCCTCAATGTCCGGAACGCAGCGACCTGCCGGCTCCGACCGGCGCTCGGCATCGGCAGAGCGACGAGGCGTACGAGGCCATCACGCGAGCGATCGTCCGCTGCGATCTGGCGCCCGGGAGCATCGTGTCCGAAGCGGAACTCGCGGCACGTTTGAACCTGAAGACCGCAGCCACACGGGCGGCCGTCGACCGGCTCTCGGTGGTCGGCTTGTTGCGTCCCGTGCATCGGCGCGGCTATGTGGTCAAGCCGGTCACCTTGCGCGACGTCAACGATCTGTTCCAGCTGCGTTCGATCATCGAGGTGGCGGCGGTGCGTCTGGCCGCGGGGCGGATCGGCGAGTCGAGCCTTCAGCGCCTGGCGTTGATTCGCACCAAGGGCTATCGACCCGGCGATCGGGACACCGAGGCGGAGTTCCTCCAGGCCAATACCGAGTTCCACCTGGCGATCGCACGTGCGAGCGGCAACGAGCGCCTGGTTCTCATGCTGGCACAGACCCTGAGCGAGATGGAGCGCCTGTTCCATTTCGGCCTGGCGATACGCAACCGGACGGAAGAAATGGGCGACGAACACCACGCGCTGATCGCGGCGCTGGCACGCGGCGATGCCGACGAGGCCGAGCGGGTCACGCGAGAAGAACTCGAATCGTCAAGGGCCATGGTGACCAGCGCATTGATGTCGAGCGAGTCGCTGCTCGACGTGAGCATTTCCAGGACGCCGGCCATGCCGGCGCGCACCTGATGGCCGGGCTCTCGCTGTCCGACAGGCCCCGCACGTCGGGCGACGCCATGCGCAGCCTGGTCGACGCCAGCAACGGGCTCGACGAGGCCTTCTGCTCGGTGTCGCAGCGCACGTTGCGCGCTCTGCTGAACGACGCCGACCTGCTGCGCGATCTGCCGCCGGCGGCCGTCGACCAGTTCTCGCGCAGGCTGCTCTTCTGCGATCCGGGGAACCGGTTCGGCATCTGGGTGCTCACCTGGCCGCCCGGGTGCCAGACGCCGATCCACAGCCACCACTGCGCCTGTGCCTTCGGTGTCTATCGGGGCAGCCTCGACGAGGTGAGCTATGCGACCGAGCCGGGCAGCGACGCCGCCATCGAGACAGCCCGCTTCACCCGCGATGCGGGCTATGTGGGCGGAGGGTCGCTCGACAGCGGCCTGGTCCACGAGATGCTCAACACGCGCGCCGAAACCGCGGTGTCGGTGCATATCTATGCCTATCGACCGGATCGCCACCCAGACTCGATCGAGCAGTGTTTTGTTCATCAACCGCACGCTGAGGATATTTGATGCCCGCCGAATTGACGCCTGAAACCATCGAATCGTGGCTGAAGCAGTCACCTTTCATCGCCTTCATGAACCTCGAGGTCGTCAGCGTCGATGCGCAGGGCGGAGAGGTGGCCATGAAGATGCCGATGCGCGCCGAATTCGAGCGCGGCGGCGGCATCGGCGGGCAGTTCCATGGGGGGCCGATCGCCGCGCTGATCGACACCGTCGGCGACTTCGCCGTCGCCGTGGTCGTCAAGGGCGGGGTTCCCACGATCAATTTTCGCGTCGACTACCTGCGGCCCTCGACCGGCACCCACCTGCTGGCGAAGGCGCGCACACGGCGCGTCGGCCGCACGGTCGGGGTGGTGGACATCGACGTCTTCGACGATCAGGGCCGCTTGACCGCGGTGGGCCGGGGTTGCTACGGCGCTCAGCCAGGCTGAGGCACGCATGCCGGTTCCTCACCACAACCTGGGCGAGGTGATCGCCCGCGACGCAGTGCGCGACGCACCGTGGCTGGTCGAGATCGCCGCCAACGGCAGCGAGCGCGTGATCGAGTACGCGCAACTGCATGCCGATGCGGACGGGGTCGCGCGCGGCCTGCTCCGGCGCGGCCTGTCGCGTGGCGCACGGGTCGGGCTGCTGGCCGCCAACAGCGCCGACTATCTGATCGCGTTCATCGGGATCATGCGCGCGGGCATGGTCGCGGTTCCGATCAATTTCAAGCTGACGCGCGAGACCATCGCCCACATCGAAGGCGACTCCGCGATCGCCCTCATGTTCGTGGACGGCGAACGGCGTCACCTCGTCGACGCCAGCCTGCCGACAGTGAGGCTCGACGAGCCCGGCGAATGGGCAGGGTTTCTCGATCCCGGTGCACACAGCTCGCCCGTCATGCGTGACGACGAGTTCGGGGCCATCCTCTACACCTCGGGCTCCACCGGCCAGCCCAAGGGCGTGCCGCTGACCCACGGCAGCTATGTGTGGGGCGTCGATCTCCTCGTCGCCAGCGGACCGCCGATGCGCGGCAAGCGGGTCCTGGTGGCGGCCCCGCTCTTCCACATGAACGGCCTGCTGATGTGCCTGCTGACCACGGTGGCGGGCGGTACCGTCGTGCTGCTGTGCCGCTTCTCGGGGCGGGCCTACCTGCAGGCGGCCGCGGCGCAGCACTGCGAAGTGCTGACCTCGGTGCCGACCATGCTGGCGCTGGCGGCGAACGAGACCGAGACCATCGCCGGCCTCGATCTGTCGCACGTCGAATCGATCTTCACGGGCTCGGCGCCTTCGACCGATGCCCTGTTCGATCGCATGGCGCAGGTCTTTCCGAACGCCCGCGTGATGAACGGCTACGGCAGCACCGAGAGCGGCCCGCTGGTCTTCGGGCCGCATCCCGACGGGCGGCCTCGGCCCAAGCTCTCGCTGGGCTACCCGGTGGCGCAGATCGAATGGAAGCTGGTCGGAGGGCCGAGCGAGAACGAAGGCGTGCTGTGGCTGCGCAGCCGCCTGCTCATGCCCGGCTACCTGAACCTGCCCGAAGCGACCGCGAAGCGCGTCGACAACGGCTGGTACAACACCAGCGACGTGATGCGGCGCGATGCCGACGGCTTCTTCTTCTTCGTGGGCCGCGACGACGACCTGTTCATCTGCGGGGGCGAGAACATCCATCCCGGCGAGGTCGAGAAGATGCTCGAACGGCATCCCGCCGTCGCGCAATGCGCCATCGTGCCGCTGGCCGACGCGATCAAGGGCCAGCTGCCGGTCGCCTTCATCGTGCCGGTGCCCGGAACCGCACCCACGGTCGACGAGATCAAGCAGTTCGCGCTGGCCAACGCTCCGGCCTACCAGCACCCGCGATTCGTCGCCTTCGTCGACCACCTGCCGCTGGCCGGCACCAACAAGGTCGACCGCAAGGCACTGATCGCCAGCGCGGCGGCCCAGTTCCGGCGCTGATCGGCGGCGCATCCACTTCAAACCTGCAGAGGGAAATCATGCAAGCTCAAGTCATTCGAGGTCATGGAGAGATCGACGACATCACCTTCGAGGCCGACTGGCCCGAACCGGTGGCGGGCCCCGGCGAGGTGGTGCTCAAGGTCGGCGCCTGCTCGCTCAACTTCCACGACCTCTTCACGCTCCGGGGCATGCCCGGCATCAAGCTCGGCATGCCGCTGATCATGGGGATCGACGTCGCGGGCGAGATCGCCGCGCTCGGCCCTGAGGTCACGGGCTGGAAGGTCGGCGCCCGCGTGATGGTCGACCCGATCAATCGCAAGCTCGGCAAGCTCCTGGGCGAGGCGCAGGACGGCGGCCTGGCCGAACGGGTCAAGGTCGATGCCTCGCAGCTGATCCCCCTGCCCGACGATGTCTCCTTCGAGGCGGCGGCCGCACTGCCGGTGGCCTACGGCACCGCCTACCGGATGATGGTCGCGCGCGGCAAGATCGCCAAGGGCGAGAAGGTCCTGATCCTCGGCGCCTCGGGCGGCGTCGGCACCTGCTGCGTGCAACTCGCCAAGCTGGCCGGCGCGCATGTCGTGGTCGCGGCCTCCAGCGAGGAAAAGCTCGCGCAGTTGAAGGCGCTCGGCGCCGACGACGGCATCAACTACAAGAGCGACGACTTCATGAAGGAGATCCATCGCCGCTACGGCAAGCCGAAGTTCTTCGGCGGCGACAGCGGCATGGACGTGGTCGTCAACTTCACCGGCGGCGACACCTGGGTTCCGTCCCTGCGCTGCCTGCGCAACGGCGGCCGGCTGCTCACCTGCGGTGCGACCGCGGGCTTCGATCCGAAGGAAGACATCCGCTACATCTGGACCTTCGAGCTGAACATCGTGGGCTCCAACGGCTGGCTGCCATCGGACCTGGATGCGCTGCTGGCCCTGGTGCGCAGCGGCAAGCTGAAGCCGGTGATCGACCAGAAGCTGCCCCTGCAGGAAGCGCGCACCGCCTTCCGCCGCCTTGACGAACGAAGCGTGTTCGGCAAGGTCATCGTCGCACCCTGAATCGACTTTCAACGAACTCCCGGAGTCCACCATGAAGCATGCTTTTCAGTTGTCGGCCCTGATCGTCGCGGCACTTTCCTTCGGGGCGACCGAGGCGAACGCCCAGGCCAAGGAAGTCAAGTTCGGCTGCTATGCACCGCTGACCGGCCAGCTGGCGATCTTCGGCAAGAGCATGCAGTCGGGCTTCGAGATGGCCATCGACGAGTTCCAGAAGTCGCCGCAGGCCAACGGCATCAAGTTCTCGATCCAGTGCGAGGACGACCAGGGACGCGCCGACGACGGCATCAACATCGCGAGGAAGTTCATCGAGGACAAGTCGGTCCAGGCGGTGATCGGTAGCTGGTCGTCCACCGTCACGCTCGCGGCGGGCCCCATCTACAACCAGGCGAAGCTGGTCAACATCACGCCCATTTCGTCGCACCCCGACGTGACGAAGGTCGGGCCGTACGTGTTCCGCCAGAGCCTGGTGCAGAGCCAGGAGGGGACCTTCAACGGCGCCGCCCTCCAGAAGCTGGGCGCACGCAAGATCGCGATGCTGGGCATCCCCAACGACTACGGCAATGCCAACATCTCGCTGACCAAGCGCGCGTTCGAGGCCACGGGCGGCAAGGTGGTGTTCGAGGAGTTCGTGCGCCCTGACGCGCAGGACTTCCGGCAGGCGCTGCAGAAGGCGGTGCGCGAGAACCCGGACTGGATCTACATCGGCGCCTTTGCGCCGCAAACGGCGCTGATGCTCAAGCAGCTGCGGCAGATGGGCATCAAGACCCCGGTCTATGTGTGCGCGGCCGACGACACGCCGGACCTGGCGCGGCTGGCCGGCGCCGATGCCATCGAGGGGACGCATGTCACGGTGCAGACGAACCCGGTGCTCGGCCCGGAGCTGACCGACTTCTACAAGCGCTACAGCGCCCGCTACAGCCGCCTGCCGGATCCGTTCGCGTCCAACTCGTACAACACCGCGATGATGATGATGACCATCGCGGCCAAGCAGTATCCCAACGTGACGCGCGAGTCGATTCGCAAGGGTCTCGACGACATCCGGGTCTTCGACGGGATCTTCGGCAAGATCAAGTACGACCCGGCCAGCCGCGAGTGGGAGTTCAAGCTGCTGCACGGCGTCATCCAGAACGGCGCGACCAAGGTCATCGACTGAGTCCCGAACGGCACGATGTTCGACACCTTCATCCTCGGTCAGCTCGTCATCGGCGCCAGCGTCGGGATGACCTACTCGATCGTCGCGATCGGCCTGACCCTGATCTACCGCGTGCTCTCGGCGGTGAACTTCGCGCATGGCGAGGTCTACACGATGGGGGCGTTCGCGACCCTGATCGGGGCGACGGCGCTGAAGCTGCCGCTGCTGGCCATCGTCCCGTTGGTGCTGCTCGTCGGCGTGGTGTTCGGCTGGGCGATCGAGCGCGCCGCGTTCCGGCCGTTTCGCAAGTTCACGGACGAAGCGTCGCTCAAGTCGCGCGCCGTGCGCGAAGCGACGCTGCTGTCCTCGTTCGCGCTCGGCCTGATCGTGCGCGAGGTCCTCGACCAGATCTATCACGGCGAATGGCTCGCCATTCCGCAGGAGTACCTGCTGAGCACCCCGGTGGCGTTCGGCGGCGTGCACCTGTCGGTCGGCGAACTGGTGATCGCCATCGTGTCAGTCGTGATGCTGATTGCGCTGCAGTTCCTGCTCTATCGCACGCGCATCGGGATCGCGATCCGCGCGGTGTCGTCGAATCTGGTCGGCGCGCAGTTCTCCGGTATCGACATCAATCGGGTGATCGTCGCCGTGTTCATCGTCGGCTCGCTGCTCGGTGCCGTGGCCGGCATGGTCGTCTCGCTGGCCTACGGCAATGTCCAGTCGTTCATGGGGTTGACGGTCGTCATCAAGGCTTTCGTCGCGATGGTCATCGGTGGCCTCACCAGCCTGCCGGGGGCGGTGATCGCCGGCATCCTGATCGGCCTCGCCGAGGCCACCGCAGGCATCTTCCTGCCGAGTGCCTGGACTGAAATGGTCGCCTACGTGATGCTGCTTCTGACGCTGCTCTTGCTGCCGCAGGGCCTGTTCGGCCGGAGGCGCGCCTAAATGCAGAAGATCCGAATTCCGCTCGGACTGGCTTTCGCCATCCTCCTCCTGGCCGTGGTTCCTGCCCTCCTGAGCTGGGCCGGCAGCCCCTATGTGGGTCGGCTCGCGCAACTGGTGCTGATCACCATCGTGCTGACCGGTGCGCTCAACTTGCTCACCGGGACCGCCGGGCTGCTGGCGCTCGACACCGTGGTCTTCTACGGCCTGGGTGCCTACACGGCAGCGATCCTCTCGGTCACCCAGGGCACCTCCTTCATGGTCGATCTCGCGGCCGCGGTCGCGCTGACGACCATCGTCGGGGTGATCTTCGGCTTCGCCCTGGTGCGGCTGACCAGCATCTTCTTCGCGGTTGCAACGATGGCGCTGGCGATCTCGTTTCACACGACGGTGTTGAACTGGGGTGACCTGACCCGTGGCCCGATGGGCTATCGCGGCATTCCGCCGGTGCGCTTCTTCGGCCACGCCGTGGGCGACTGGCTGGAGTCGTACTACGTCACCGCGGTGTTCTGCCTGATCGCGCTGTTCATCATGCACCGCGTGATGCACTCGTTCTACGGCAATGCGGTGCGCGCGGTGCGCGAGGACGAGGAATGCGCCCGCTCGCTCGGGCTGCGCACGCGTTGGCTGCGGGTGCAGGTCTATGCGTTGCACGCGGCCATCATGGGTGCCGCCGGCGCGCTCTACGCCCACTCGAACCAGTTCATCGGGCCCGACAACTTCGTGCTGCTGGAGGCCGCGCTGGTGCTGACCGGCGTCATCGTCGGGGGCATCGGCAGCCTGCCGGGCGCGATCATCGGCGGCCTGGTCATGGTGCTGCTTCCAGAGGCGCTGCGCGAGATCGGCAACCTGCGCGCCTTCGCCTTCGGCCTGCTGCTGTTCTTCTCCATCCTGTTCCTGCCCCGCGGGCTGTTCAGCGAGGTCCGCGCCCTGGCGCTGTTCCGGCGCGACATGCCGCGCAGCCCGTGGTCACGCAGAGGGCCACCACGATGAGCGAACCATTGCTGCGGGTTGAAGGTCTGGCCAAGCACTTCCAGGGCTTGCGCGCGGTCGACGAGGTGACATTCGAGGTCCAGCGCGGCGAACTGGTGGGCCTGATCGGGCCCAACGGGGCCGGCAAGAGCACCCTGTTCAATTGCATCGCCGGGGCCATTCCGCGGACGGCCGGCAGCGTGGCCTTCAACGGCCGCCGGATCGCCGGGCTCGACCCGGCGCGCATTGCCCGGCTCGGCATCGCGCGCACCTACCAGAACCTGAGGATCTTCCCCGACATCACGGTGTTCGACAACGTTTCCGCCGGCGCCATCGGCCGCATCGGCATCTCGCTGCTCGGTACCTTGATCCCGCAGCTCGGACGCAAGCGTGACGAGGCGATTGCCGAAGCGACGCTCGCCGCGTTGCAACGCTTCGATCTGCTCGAGTATGCGGACCAGCCCGCGGGCAATCTGGCGTACGGGCAGAAGAAGCACCTGGAGATCGCGCGTGCGCTGTCGCTGCAGCCGACGCTGCTGTTGCTCGACGAACCTGCCGCCGGCCTGAACGACACCGAAACCGCTGAACTCGCCACCCGCCTGAGAGCCTTGCGCGACGGCGGCCTGACGATCCTGCTGGTCGAACACGACATGCCCATGGTGATGCGCATCTGCGACCGCATCGTCGTGCTCGACAGCGGCCGCAAGATCGCCGAGGGCGTACCGGCGGCGATCCGCGCCGATGCCGCGGTGCGCGCGGCCTATCTGGGAGACGACACGTGAGCCTGCTGAAAGTCGAGAAGCTCGGCGTACGACTCGGCGGGCGCCCGATCCTCGAGGACGTGTCCATCCAGGTGCCCGAAGGGGGCCTGGTGACCATCCTCGGGCGCAACGGCGTCGGCAAGACCACGCTGCTGCGCACCATCTCCGGCCTGTATCGGCCCAGCGCGGGCCGCATCCTGTTCGACGGCGCCGAGATCGGGGGCCTGGCACCGCACGAAGTGGTGCGCGCCGGGGTGGCCCAGTCGCCCGAGGGCCGGCAGCTGTTCGGCGACATGAACGTGCTCGAGAACCTGCGTGCCGGTGCCTTGAACCTGTCGCGGGCCGATTTCGACAAGCGAGTGGCCTATGTCGGCGACCTGTTCCCGATCGTGTCGGAGCGCCGCAACCAGGCGGCCGGTTCGTTGTCCGGCGGCGAACAGCAGATGGTCTGCATCGCGCGCGCCTTGATGGGGTCGCCACGCCTCCTGCTGCTGGATGAGCCGTCGTTGGGGCTGGCGCCGAAGGTCGTCGCGCGCATCTTCGAACTGATCGCGTCGATCCGGGCGACCGGCGTCGCGGTACTGCTGGTCGAGCAGAACGCGCGCCTGGCGCTGCGCACGGCGGACTATGCCTATGTCCTGGACCAGGGCCGCGTCGCGCTCGAAGGAACGGCGCGCGATCTGGTCAACGACGAGCGCGTGGCGTCGGCGTATCTCGGTGGATAAGCAAAGTCTTGGGGGCGTGGTTGCCCGTTATCTCTATCTGACAGGAAGCAAGAAATGAGCGGACTCAACGGAAAGATCGCGGTGGTGACCGGTGCGAGCCGGGGCATCGGAAAGCAGACGGCCTTGCGCCTCGCGGCCAGTGGTGCGACGGTGGTCGTCCACTATCGCAACAGCCAGGCAGCGGCGGACGACGTCGTGCGGCAGATCGAGACCCACGGGGGCTCGGCCTTTGCCCTGCAGGCGAATTTTTCGGACGCGGCCGGGCCGCGCCATTTCTATGAACAGCTGGATCCGGAGCTGCAGCGTCGATTCGGCTCGACCAGCTTCGACATCCTGGTCAACAACGCCGGTGCGGGCACGCGGGCGGTGATCGAGGACGTGAGCGAGGCCGAGCTGGACGAAACGCTGCAGGTCGACCTGAAGTCGCCGTTCTTCCTGATCAAGTACGCCTCGCCGCGGCTGCGCGATGGGGGCCGCATCGTCAATGTGTCGTCGATGGGCACGCGCGTGGCCTACCCGGAAATGGTCGCCTATTCAGCCGCGAAGGCGGGCCTGGAGGCCCTGACGCTGATGCTGGCCGCGCACTTCGGACCGCGCGGCATCACGGTCAATGCCGTGCTGCCGGGCGCCACCGCGACCGACATGAACCCGGGGGCGCAAGACCCGGTGCGCAGCCAGGCGCTGGCGCAGACGATCGCCTTGCGGCGAGTGGGCCAGCCCGAAGACATCGCCGACGTGATCGCCTTTCTGGTGAGCGACGCCGGTCGCTGGGTGACAGGCCAGCGCATCGATGCGAGCGGGGGGCAGCGCATCTGACCGGTCCCGCGCGGCGCCGCGGATGCCGCACCTGGAAGCTCGGCAACGGAAACGTCGGCACCCGTGCAGGGCGTTGCCCGCCATGATCCCGTCTTCATGCGGGAACGCCTGACCGCTATTGCTTCAGATCCAGCTTGGGCGCCAGCTTCTTGAAGGCCTCGGCCTGGCGGGAAATCGCTGCCGAAAACTCAGGCGTATCGGCATACGCGAGGGTCAGGTTCTGTTTCTGGATCGTGGCCTGAAACGCCTTGTCGTCGATCACCTTGTGCGCAACCTGGCGCCACTGCTCGACCACGGCCTTGGGCGTCGCCTTCGGGAGGCCAATGCCACGCCAGACGCTGAACTGCAGGTCGGCGCCCTTCTCCTTGAAGGTCGGCACGGCGTCCAGACCCTGCACCCGCTTTTCCGACATGACGGCCAGAGTCTTGAGCTTGCCGCTTTCGACGTGGGGTCGCAGTTCGGCATAAGCCACGGTCGTCGCCTGCACGTCCCCGGCCAGCAGCCCCAGGATGGCCGGCGCCGAGCCCTGGTAGGGAACGTGCGTGAAGGTCGTGCCGATCTTGTCGCCGAGGGCGGCGGCGGCCATGTGCGGAATCGTGCCGTTGCCGGCATTGCTGATCGCGACCTTCGTCGGGTTCGCCTTCGCATAGGCCATGAACTCCTCGATGGTCTTCCACGGCGCATCCGCACGCACCGTGATCGACGACGGATCGTCGGTGAAACGGGCGACCGGCTGGAAGTCCTCGACCGTCGTCTTGCCGATGCCCATCAGCGGCACGACCAGCATCTCTGGCGTCATCAGCACGAGCTTGTAGCCGTCCGGTTCGGCCGTTGCGACATACGACCAGCCGATCGACCCGCTCGCGCCAGGCTTGTTGACGACGATGGTGGGCTGTGGCAACAGCGGGCGCGCAGCTTCGGCGATCGCTCGCGCCGTGTTGTCGCTCCCGCCGCCCGGCTGGTACGCCACCGTCAGTTCCATCGGCTTGGAGGGATAGGGATCTGCGGCAAGGGCCGCGGCCGCTCCGCCGACGCAGAGCGCCGAGAGGATCGCGAGACGAATAAATTTCATGGTGCTCACTCGAACAGGTTGAAGGTTGAAGGGGTGAAGGGTTGAACGGGGTCGGCGCCGGTGCATGCGTCTTGTGTTTTCGGTCCCTCCTTCGTCTTGGTGGCGGATCGTTCAGCGCAACAGCGCCAGCACGTCCGAGTAGAGTGCGCGGGACAGCTGCACCCCGTGGGCGATGCTTCGGGCACGCGCCTCGAAACGGCGCTGCGACGGCAGTCGCGCACCCTGCTGCGTGATGCTCGAGAACAATCGTTCGGCCCGGTCCTGGTCGCCCTGCAAGTCACCCAGTCCGAAGCGATCCGGATCGAAGGCCAGGATCAACTCTCCATGACAGGGCGTGCCGCCCTTCCCGGCGTCCAGCGCGATCGAGTCGAGACTGGTCAGGTCGCCGATCAGCGGCCCGGCCATGAGTTCGATCATCGTGGAGAGCGCCGACCCCTTGTGACCGCCGAACGTCAGCATGGCGCCCCCTTGGATCACCGCCTCGGGGTCGGTCGTCGGCGCGCCCGATGCGTCGACTCCCCAGCCGATCGGAATGGGTTGTCCGCTGCGGCGATGAAGTTCGATGTCTCCCCGCGCGGCGGCGCTGGTCGCAAAGTCGAAAACGTACGGCGGATGCCCGGCGCGCGGCCAGGCGAACGCCAGGGGATTGGTGCCCAGGGCCGGCCGGCTGCCGCCCGCAGGCGCCACCCAGGCGTGGCTCGGGGTCAGTGCCATGGCAGCGAGCCCTTGATCTGCCAGCGCTTCCACTTCGGGCCAGAGCGCCGAGAAGTGGTAGCAGTTGTTGATGGCCATGGCGGCGAGGCCGGTCTGTCGCGCTTTGGCGGCCAGGACCTTGCTGCCGACCTCGAACGCCAGCTGCGAGAACGCAAACCGGGCATCGACGGCGACGATCGCCGGCGACCGATCCCTGACGATGGGTTCCGCCGTTCCCGAGACCTTTCCCTGGCGCAACGTGTGCGTCGTCACCAGCAGGCGGTACACGCCGTGCGAATGGCACTCGTCGCGCTGGCCCGCAGCGATCACGCGAGCGATCGCCTGGGCGTGCGCGTCGGACATGCCGTTGTGCCTCAGCACGCGCACGGCAAGCTCGTGCACTTCGGGCAAGGAGAGCTGGACGGTGTCGGTCATCGACGGATCGTCCCGCTCGCTTCAACAGGGACTCGCGACGCGATCGCCTTGGCACCGGAGGCAACCGCATCGGGTGTGTTCACACTCTGCATGCGTGGCTTCAGTAGCCCAAGGCCTTGAGGTCGGCCAGGGTCTTTTTCGTGATCGCGATGGTTTTTTCGCGCTCGGCACCCGCGAGGTTCTGGCGCGGCGGCTTGACGGTCTCGGCCGTGCCGCTGGTGATGTTCTCGGCGAGCTTGATGTGCTGGACCAGCTTGACGACGGTGTCGAGGTAGAAGAGCGGATCGAGGGCGGCGTAGAGCTTGCGGGCCTTCGCGAAGTCGCCTGCGACCAGCAGCTTGAGCAAGTCGACGGCAGGCTTTGGTGTCGCGTTGGCCATGCCGGACACCCAGCACTTCACCCCTAGCGCTGCACTCTCGACGATCAGGTTGTCGACGCCGCAGACGACGTTCAGACGATCGCCGAAACGCGAGATCAGATCGGTGATGCGATGCGTCTCGTACGACTCTTCCTTGATCGCGACGATGGTCTGCTCTTCCATCAGGTCGGCGAGCACGTCACTGGTGAGGTCGACACCGTAGCCGCGCGGGTTGTTGTACAGCAGGATCGACAGGCGGCTGGCGCGCGCCACCGCCTTGTAGAACGCGACGGTCTCTGCCGCGTCCGACTTGTAGGTCAGGCCGGGGAACACCATCAGGCCATCGACGCCGATCTTCTCGGCTTCCTTGGCGAACGCGACGGCGGACGCCGTGTTGGTTTCGGCCAGGCCGGAAATGATCGGCACACGGCCCTTGACGACTTCCTTGGCCGTGCGCAGCACGGTCAGCTTTTCTTCGGGCGACAACTGCGCGTTCTCGCCGACCATGCCCATCATCACCACGCCGCCGACGCCAGCTTCGATCAGCCGCTCGAGGCCCGCCTTGATGGCGTCGATGTCGAGCGTGAAGTCAGCCTTCAGCTTGGTCGTGACGGCGGGGAAGACGCCGGTCCAGAGGATGTGGCTCATTGGAAATTCCTTTCAGTGTGGTGCCGCACGACAGGCGGCGGAGGGTTTGGATCAAATTTATGCAGCCAATATATTGGATACAACTCATGAAGGTACGCAAAAACGGTGCCGAAAAATGAATCGCCTCCAAGGCTTTTGGTTGGCTATTGGATACAATATGTGATTATTAGATCACCAGAGTTTTGTCGAACGCAAGGGTTTTTTTCACTGGACTGGCATGCGCCTGCGAGCGCTGCGCCCTGCCCCAGTTCGACGCCCCCACAATGCTGAACCCTCTTCCGGATATCAAAGTGCAAAAGCCACCGACTTCGGCCTCCCTCGATCCAGCCGGATCGGCACGAACCGCCGGGGGGCGATTGGTTCGCAAGACAGCGGTTGAACTCGTGCTCGAGGAACTGCGCTCGCGCATCCTCTCCGGTGAACTGCCCCCCGGCTCGGCACTGCGCCAGGAAGCGCTTGCCGACGACCTGGGCGTCAGCCGAATCCCCCTTCGCGAAGCGATTCGACTGCTCAGTTCCGAGGGACTCGTGGACGTCCTGCCCCACAAGGGTGCCTATGTCTCGATGCTGTCGAGGGATGAAGTCCAGGAATTCTTCGACCTTCGCCTTCGCCTCGAGCCATGGCTCTTCCACGAGGCAGCGATGAAAGTCTCGGACGAGGAACTCGACCGCGCCGAACGGCTGGTCGCACGCATGGACACCGCGGGCGCCGAGGAGTGGGGTGCCCTGAACTGGGAGTTGCACGAGCTGCTCTACAGCGCGGCCGGGCGCCCCGCGGCCATGAACATCGTGCGCGGGCTGCACGAGAAGTCGGAGCGCTATTTCCGGTTTCAGGTGGTCAATGCGCCGATCCGCCAGCAGGCGCACGAGGAACACCGGGCCTTGATCGCCCTGTGCCGGCACCGTCAGGCCGACAAGGCCCAGGCCGCCCTGGAGCACCACATCGCCGATGCGGCCGAACAGATCCTCGCGATCGTCGGTCGTTTGCTGGAAGAAGCGCCGTGATGCCGAACTTCGCGCGCGGCGYCCGGGCCTTCAAGGCTCGTCCGCGTTTCTAGCCCAAGGCACGGCCGAAGGTCAGCACCGGCAGCTGCCGCTGGCGGTGTCGGCGTTCATCGGGTGGGTGACGGAGAAGCTGGGTGCACTGGAGCGCCAGTTCCCATGAAAGCCGAACGGAACGCGGTGAGGCAAATGGGCGAGCGCCAGCGGCCCCGCGCCGAGGTCCATGGCATCGAGTATCAACAGGTCGCTGAGCTGCTCCTTGTCGCGCCAGACCACGGCCAGCAGCCAGCCGTCGCCTTCGCTAGCCGCGGCGCTGCGAGGCACGAACACCGGTTCGGAGACGACGTCGCCCGCCGGCAGCGTATGAATGTCCCGCTGTCCGGTCTCGAAATCGAAACGGGCCAGGCTGTCGTAGAGGACGCTCTCCGAATCGTCCCTCGGACGAGGTGTCGCGTGGCAGGTGTAGAAGCCATAGCGGTTTCGAAGCCCCGCGTAGCGGTCGTCGATGCGCGGAAATTCCGCGACCAGGTCGTCCAGGTACTCGCGCTGGAACCCTGAGGCGCTGCCCGCGAGGTCGAAGGTCCACCGGCAAAGGCGCGCGGCCATGGCGTCCGGGTTGCCGGGCCGCCCGTCCGCGTCGGGCAAGCCGGGCGCGACTTCGGCCTGCATGACATAGGCGACGACGGTGTCGCCGTCGTCCCAGGCATTCATCACGTGGAACACATGGCAGGCCTGCGCCTCGAACCAGCGCATGGTCCCGGTCGGCTGGTCTCGCCTCATCACGCCCACATGCGTTCGTTTCCCGGTCTCCCACGCAAGAAGCGGCTTTCCGCGCATCGCGCGCTCCACGCTCGTCGTCAGCGGCATGACGGGAAACAGCACGTGCTTGCGCGTCAGCATGAAGTCGTGCGCCATGCTGGCGTAAGGTGCATCGAAGGCCTCGAGGCGCGTGACCTTGCAGTTCGGGTCCATCACCCCGTAGAGCATTCCCGAGGTTCCAGGGCCCTCGGGCGAGTAGGCAAAGAAATGCAGCTCTCCGGTTTCCGCATCGACCTTCGGGTGCGCGGTGCAACGCGCCGTCAGCTGGCCGCCGAAGCTCTGGTGCCCCCTGGATTCGAGCGTCAGGCTGTCGAGCTCGAAGGGCTGATGGGATTCTTCCAGTGCGAAGAGCCGGCGGCCGTGCCAGACCACGTTCGTGTTGGCCGTGCCGCTGTTGTTGCCCCGCGCGATGGGATCGCTGGTCGCGGGATTGCCGAACGAGCCGAAAAGCGCTCGTCCGGCGCGGTGCTCCAGTTCCCATTTGGGCGTGCGCGCCCAGCGGTTGCGGTAGGCGACCTGCCCGTTCTCGATGAAGAACGCGTGCACCATGCCGTCCCCGGAGAACCAGTGGTAGTTGTCGTCGCGCGGCGCATGCCGTGGATTGGGGCCGACCCGATAGAGGGCGCCGGAGAGTTCCTCCGGGACACGGCCGGTCACGGCGAGTGCGGGCACGTCGTGCTCTTCGTGGACCGGCGCAAAGTTGCCGGTGAAGAAGTGAGGGTGGGCTGGTTGGGTCGGGTTCATGGTTTCTTCTTGGTGTTCTCAGCGCGCGTCTTGCAGTTCAAGGCTTCGGATGGCTTCGTCGACGTACGCTGCCAGCGGCGCGTCGATGCCCGAGCCGAGGCGCAGTGCGGCTTCGTTGCGAAATGCGGTCTGGAGCTTCGAATGCAGCCTTGCGTCGCCTCCAGCCTTGGCCAGAGAAAGCGTCAGCCAGCGACCCGCAAGCGTGCGCATTTCGGCGCTGTCCGGCGCATCGCCTCGAAGCAGATGGCTCCGGATCTCGCCGATGAGGGCAGGCCAGGCATCGGTCTGCTTGACATAGTGCGTCCGGAGCACCGCCATCTCGTCGGCATTGCAGTAGGCCGCGTACAGGTCCAGGCGGCTGTAGGCCATGGCATGCGAGATGAACGTCATGCCGGCCTGGCCGATGCCGGTGAGCGAATGCAGCGCCGGCTCGTTCCAGTGCATGGCGTAGAGCTTCATCAGCATGCCTTCGTCGCCATTCGCCTCCTCGAGGAGGATTTCGATCCAGCGGCGTGCCAGCGCAATCCCCTCGGCGCCTTCCGGCGAGGCGCCGGCGCGAATCAAGGCCTGCAGGCTGGCGCTCAGCTCGGCCTTCTCCCGCCTCAGTGCGTCCGCCGGCGGGCCTTCATGGGACTTCCATCGGGCCATTTCCTCGTCGCTGAAGTACCTTGGTGCGGCGACCATGCTTTCGAGCGTCGCCAGCCATTCGTCCACGGTCGGCTCGGCGCTGGCGCGCAGCCGTGTCTGCAACGCCGAGAGATGGGTGCGCAGCTCCGTGGCCTGTCGGATCTGGCGCTCGAGAGCCGACAACTGCCGGGCCACGATCTCGCAGAGCCCGCCCTCGTCGTTGTCCAGGATGGCGCCGATGTCGGCCAAGGACACATCCAGGCGCTGGAGCGCCTGGATGCGATACAGCCTCGCGATGTCCTCTCGGGCGTAGAGCCGGTAGCCGCTGTCGGTCCTCGCCGAGGGTTTCAACAGACCGATGTCGTCATAGTGATGCAACGCGCGCACGGTCAGCCCCGTACGCTTCGCCAGCTCGCCGATCTTCAACTGCATGCCAGGGTCTCCAAGTTGAAGGGATCGTAGGGTCTCACGCTGCGTGAGGGTCAAGCGGCTCCATCGAACGGCGCGTCGGCACATTCAAGCCGCGCTCGGATCGTGTCGGTCAGGCAGGAGGCATCGCCTCCAGGCGCTTGGCCGCTTCGCGCAAGCCCTCCAGGATTCGTTCGCCCACCTGCGGCGGAAAGCCTGCCGGCAAAGAGGCGTACATCTCGTCGACGACGGCTGGCGTGGTCGCGAGAATGTCGCCAATGATGGGCTCCGCGTCGACGCCGAAGCATTTCCGAGCCGTCGCGTTGAAGTGCCGGCGCTGGATGTCCTTCAGGAAGTAGTGACGGTTCTTGCCAGAGACTGCCATTGCCAGTTTCGCCTTGTGCCAGTTGAACTGGTTCGGACCAGCTCCCATGGCCGGCAACGTGGATATGACGTCGTAGAGCGGCGCAAGGCGAAACAGGCCGCGAGCTTGCAGATGGAGACTGAAGTTCTTTGCGTGCCCATCCGTGGCAGCGAGCATCCAGAACAGGACTTGTGACCTGAAGAGGGTCGCGAGGTCGTCGCCGGGGCGGGTCGACTGCTTCAGAAGCGTCGTCAACTCGACGAGTCCCGGCCCCCCATCGGCTTCGTATTTCTCGAGCGGCGAGCACCCGGTGGCTTGGCAGAAGTCTTCCTGCGGCAGCCGGAGGTACCACGCGCCGCTCGGGTGGAGTTGGCGGTCAAAGCGCGTGACGCTGAGGACTTTTTGCAGGCCGAACGTCCGAATCTCGCATTCCGCGACGGGCAGCCCATAGGCACGCAGGATGTTCAGGCACAGCCATTCGTTCTCGACGGACGTGCTCAGGTCCACCTGTCGATTGCCCACGAGTCCCAGAGGGAGCTTCAGGATATGGGTCGTCGGGGTGGCCCCACGGGGCCGCATCCATTTGCCCTCGTGCCGGAGCAGCGCGTTCTTCTCCTGAGCGCCGGCCAGCGATATGCGGAAGTCGTCGTCGTCGGCATGCGGTCCCGGGCCCGGGGTGTTGACGGTCTGGACGAGCAGCTTTTCAATTTCATCGTCGCCGATCGCTTCGCCCTCGATGATGTCGATGCGCTGGGGGGTCTCATCCTCTCCCAGGAGCTGGAGGGCTCCCACGCAGTCGCGGCCGATGGCCTTCAGGAGGTCGAACGGCTCGAGTGAATCCGTCTTGAACCGCGCCGCGATGCGGCGGCGGATGTGCTCGCTGTCCGGGAGCAGGTTGTCGAAGTAGTTCTGCACGCGCGCACCCCGAAGCGGGGTGGCGTCGACGCCGAATGGCAGCGAGAGCGAAAGTTGCCGACCCAGGTCTGACCTCATCCAGGCCTCGCTGTACTGCAGCTCCATCGGTCCTCGGGTCGGGATGCGCCAGGTGCCGACGCGCTGGCCGTTGGCCCACAGGGACAGGGCCTGGGAATGACTTTTTCGGCCCATCCTCACCACTCCGCGGTGGAGGCGGTGTCCGGCCGGTCGTCCACAGCGACGCGAAGCCCGTACACAGCGGTCAGCGCCAGGAGCTGAGCGACAGTCATTGCGGAGGGATCCGACTCCAGCACCGACAGCCGGCTCTGGCTGATGCCTGCACGCGCGGCGGCTTCCGCTTGCGTCAGCTCTTTTCGGCGACGAGCGGACATCAGCAGGTGCCCGAGCTGGGGCGCGCTTGAGAGGAATGGGGGCATAGGATTATCTGCTTGACGAATATATCCATATTATCTTTGATGAAGATATTTGGCAAATATTTGTATTGCAGATAAACAGTGGACTCCCAAAAACCAGAACAAGGAATAGACGAAGAGGCGTCCAAGCAGGACGGGCTTGAACTCGTCGAGCAAGGCGGATTGCTCAAGAAATGAGCAATCCGCATCCGGTCGACGGCGTCCCCGGTTCTCGGGAGGCAGTTAAAATCGCGCTTCATGCCCCGCTGGCTCGTCACTGCTGTTATTGCGCTCGTGCTGTGTTGCTTCGGCTTCGCCGCCGCCGCCCAGAGCGCATCGGGCATGCTTCAGCACGGTTCTGCGCAGGCGCAGGAACTGCTGGCGGCCACGGGAGCGCCGGCCGACGCCGGGGACGAAACCCCCGGCCACGACGAACAGCGTCACGACTGCAGCGAAATCCTGATCGGCGGCCCGGGCCCGTTCGTCCCGCTGGCCGTGTCGCAGTTGGCGCCCCAGCCGCCGCCGACGCTCAGGGCCTCGCCCTTTCTCGAGCATCCCAAGCGGCCACCCCGCGGCCAGGCCTTCACGCTCTAGGCCCGCTGCACGCGGGGGCCCTGTCCCCTCGTTGCCAGCACACTGCAGTACGACGCTTCGCACGTCACGCTGCGACCCCCTCCGGCGGCACTTGGCCGCCCCTGATCACAGAAAGAATCATCGATGCGTCTCACCACCAAAGGCCGCTTCGCAGTCACCGCCATGATCGACGTGGCACTGAACGGGCGCGCCGGCCCGGTCAACCTGTCCTCCATCCACCAGCGCCAGCGCATTTCGCTGTCCTATCTGGAGCAGCTCTTCGGCAAGCTGCGCCGCCAAAGGCTGGTCGAATCGACACGCGGGCCGGGCGGGGGCTACTCGCTCGCCCGCAAGGCCTCGGACATCAGCGTGGCCGAGATCATCCTGTCGATCGACGACGAGGCCGAGTTGAAGACCCGCCCCCAGCGCCCCGATGCGCCGGGTGCCGTGCACCGCTGCACCACCGACGAACTGTGGGATTCGGTCAACCGCCGTGCGGTCGAATTCCTGGAGTCGATCACGCTGCAAAGCCTGGTCGACGAGCAGATCAGCAAGGGCGTGATGGTGGCCCGCAAGGCCGGCGTGCCGGTGCTCCCCGGGCGCGTCAAGCCACCGCCGGTGAATGCGCCGAACTCGGTGTTCGCGATGGGCGCGTTGCTGGCCAAGCGCTGAGCTGCGAGCGGCCTGCTGTCTTCCCCTTGCGGGCTCGGAGGCCGGATCAGGCCGGCGCCGGGCCGCCCCAAGGCGGCCTGCGGCCCCCTCGGGGGGCAGCGACCCACACGCAGTGGGGGAGCGTGGGGGCCATCTAGACTCCGGCGGCGAACTTCGCGAGCGCGATCAAGCCGACGACCAGCAGCAGCACGAGCACCAGCGCGATGGCGATCGTCGGCACCGCGCCCGCCTGGTCGACCCGCTCGTCGGCGTCGGCCCGGCGGCCGCCCAGGCCGATGAGGCCCCAGAGAACGGCACGCAGGTAGCGAAGAAAATTGGACATGGCAGCCTCACGAGAATGCCATCCAATGTGACGCCGAAGCGCTCCCGGGTAAAGAATCAGTTCGCCCCGATTCGACCGTCGCAGATGGTGGTGCCGGGGCCTTTCCGAAGCCGTCGCTGCGAGGCCGCGTCGGCGCGCCGCGCATGACCGGGCGGGCACGCCACGATGCGATACCCTGTGCGCCCTGCCCGCTTCATGAACGACCACGCCCGCCCCGACCCCGACACCCTGCTCGCGCAACTGCGCGGCGACCCCGGCGTGGAAGACGCCGACCGCCCGTATGCGCGCTGGCCCGGCTACGCGTGGGCGGCGGCCATCAGCGTGGCGATCACGCTGCTCGCCACCCCGCTGTCGGCCGTGCTGGAGCTGGTCAACATCGTGATGCTGTTCCTGCTTGGCGTGGTCGGGGTGGCGATGCGCTTCGGGCGCGGCCCGGCGGCCTTCGCCGCGATGCTCAACGTGGCCGCCTTCGACTTCTTCTT
>NZ_JBFREQ010000035.1:0-69608 GCF_052114385.1 Variovorax sp. M-6
GCCGAAGGGCATGGACATCTCAGGGTTCTCCCAGCTTCAACTCAATGCGATCGCTAGACAATTGAACGAGAGGCCGCGCAAGACGCTCGGCTTCCATACACCCGCTGAGATGTTCAGTGAATGTGTTGCATCGACCGGTTGAATCCGCAACCGACTGTAGTCGGCTAGCGAGGTCGCCGACCCTAGGGTGTTCGCGAACTAGACGGGCATGACGAATGACTGGTTGTAGCCGCTTGTTGCCGGAGCTATGTTGCGGTCGGGAGTTCATACCGCGCATACGAGGAACTCCCAATCTGAACGACACTGTGCAGGACGAAGCCGAAGCCCTCATAGAGGTTTCTCAGCCCTTGGCGGTCGGCGACGCAGTCGAGGCGAAGATGAGCTCGTCCGAGACGCCGAGCGCGACTCCGGGCATATGACAACAACTCCGTCGACACGCCTTTCTTCGCCCACGCTCGCCGGATGGCGAGCTTGTGAACATAGGCCGAGGTGCCCGGCAGGGCCTCGGGCCAGAAATGAGCGTCCTCCAGCTCGAACTTCATGACGCCGACCATGTGCTCACCTTCACGGGCGATGTGAAAGAGGCCTCCGCTTGTGTCCTGCAGAACGCGCTCGGGCCCAATCTCCGCTCCAGACCAAAGAGCGCGCCCGTTGGCAGCAAGCCACTGGGCGGCCTCCTGGAGGACGGAGGCAATCATTGGCGCATCAGAGGTTCGAGCTTCCTGGATGTTCATGGACGGACAAGGAAAACGAGGCCATTCATCGGGCGGCCGCGGCGGAGTTCTGGTTCTGGCCGACTGCTGAAATTCCAATCGCTGTTCATGGCCCACAGAGCCATGGGCGGGTGCAGTCCTTTATGCGTCTGTAAACCGACTTGCCGGGTATGGAGACGCCGCTATAGCGCAGTGCGCCGGTCGCCCCTTCTCGATTGAGCTGATCAAGCCAATCCAGATTGGACGCGGGCCGATCGACGACGTAGTACTCAAACGTCGCCTGCTGCGTCATGTCTTTTCGCCAGAACATGTGCCCGTAGCTGCTGAGAACCGGAATGTAGCCACGTGCCCCCTGTGCATTCAAGATGGCGAGCTGGCCGTCAGCGGTTGGTGCTGTGTACGGTACGTACTCGAAATTGCAGACAGCATGGGAGGCCTCGTTGCGCCTGAGCAGCGGCGTGTCAGGCAATGCCACTCCTCCGCCGCCGAAGACGCAATAGCCGTCGGGGCCGTTGACATTGAGTTGGGCGAGCAAGGCGTCCACTGGTGTCGGTGCCGAAGGGGCGCCGAGACTGATGGGTACGACGTCGTAGGTCACGGCAGCATCAGCAGTGGCTCTGCTGTAGAGGGACGGTTGATACAGGAACATTGATTCAAGCAAGAATCCTCGACCCCTTTCAAAGGCGTCGTCATTGCCCAGCTCGAACGTGTATGCGGTGCCCCGGCCCTTGATGAAAATCATCTCGAAGATCACGCCGTTGTAGCTATCCCCCCAGTAGCGATAGCCAGCAAGTTCCGGGGTGCGGAGAGCGGTCATTGCTTCGCTTGCCGCCGACGGCGCCATCACGTTGCCAGGTAGCGATTTGAACGTATAGCTCGTCGTTACTCCGGGCCCGGGAGGTGGGGGCGGTGGAGGGGGTGGGGGCGGTGGAGGAGCGGGCGGAGCTGGCGGAGCGGGTGGTGCAGGCGGTGCAGGAGGTGCAGGTGGCGCAGGCAGTTCGGCCGGTTGAAGTTGTGCTGATGGTGCAGGTTGTGCTGCCGCTGCCGGGGCAGGCGTCTCGGCCGCACTGGCTGACGGAGCCGCTGCAACACCAGCGACGGGCAGGCCCCCGCCGCCTCCACCTCCGCAAGCCGAAAGGCCGCCGAGCATCGCAACCAACGCACGGTTACGGCGCCAAACCGCTCAGCGCCTTGGGAATGGGCGCGATGATCAGATTCTTGTCACCCAGCAGCAGCAGATTGTTGCCATCCGGGGTGAGGCGCATTCTGGGCTGATAGCACGTTGCGGGATAGGCGGACGCCTGACATCCCGGCCAGTCGGGAATGGTGAAAGTCCCGACCAGGGGCAGGTTGAGTTGCGTGCCAGCCGCCGCGCTGGAATCGAAGACCTGAACAACCGGCGGCGACGCCGTACCGGGCTCAATGGCATAGCTCAGCACGTACGCACGGCGCCCATCGGGCGACAGTTGAGCGGCCCGGATTCCTTCATTCGGTTGAGGCACTGTGCCCACCGTGCCGAATGACCGGTCATATACCGTGTGGCCACCCATGAGGAAGCGATCTCCGTTGTCGCTCAGGCTCGTCAAGGAGTAGAAGAAGGTCAGCCCAATGGGATTCGTTCGAATCTTGCCGTCGGCCAAGTCCATGTAGAGCATCGGAGGCCTCGGCGAGATGGACGCCGATTGGGTAATCATCAACCGGGAGCCATCGCCCGACACCGCGAAGAACGGACCAGAGAAGCAGTTGGTGCAGGGAGGCGACGCGCCTCCAAAGGTTGAGGTGCGCAGATCGAAGAACCCCAACCCGTGCCAATCTAGACTCGTGCCCGTCGGCATCCAGAGCTTGCCATCTTTGGTAAAGGCGATGCCGACTTCCGAATAGGAGCCCACATTGGCGATGCCGGTGCCAGAGACAAAGCTGTTCTTCACCCTGAAACTCGCCAGGTCGATCAAGTTGACCTTGTTGCTGCTGTCTGTCGCAGCGAGCACGCTGGCATCGCTTGCCAGGGCAATGTCGTACAGGCCCGGGATGGATAGCGTCGAGCTTGTCCAGCCCGCGCCACTCCAACGAAATCGCGCGATGGCACTCAGACCGACCGATGCAAAGGTGGGATACGAGGCGTAGACATCGCCACGCACAGGGTCGTACACCATGGTGCGGGGCGTGCCGAAGGCGCTGGTGTCCAACTTTGCGTACGTCGTGGTCACAGTCAGCGTATAGCTGACCGGCCAGGGCGACCCCGCATAGTTCACCGCACAGGCTGCGGCAGGGCATGCTCGAAAGATCAGCGTGCCTTTGTAGACGTTGGGGGCCAATCCGGCTTTCGGCGTCACGACCATCCGCGCCGACATGCCGGTAATGGCAACCTGTACGTTCTCGATGTTGGGGTCGGGCTGCCCGGTGGGCGTGGTCACGTCCACGAAGAGCTTGGCGGACGCTTGACCTTGGGCGACTGCATTGACGACAACCCCGCTGGGCGCGGGTTTGCCCATCTCGTAGGCCATCGTCAGGGTGGCCGTGTCGAAGCTGATCTGCAAGCTGTTGTCTGCTGGCGCCTGCGTCGGGGTGCCGGGGGGCGTGGCCGTGGCCGGGGGCGCTGTGTCGGGTGCCACGCCCGCCGCGGGGAAGGCCGCGCTCCCTCCGCCACCGCCGCCTCCTCCGCCTCCTCCGCCTCCTCCGCCTCCGCCTCCGCATGCGCTCACCAGGAGTAGTGCGCCCAGCAGGGCGGCCGCGCATCCAAGTCTCAAGCTCTTCATGTAGCTCCTCGCACTCTTTGTGTTTGTAGTCCCGCCGTCCCTCACAGCAGGCTGGTTTCCGAACCGGCGCAAAGATACAGGGTGTTGCTTTATATTGCAACAAAAAGTATTCAGTTTGACGAAGGAGCGCAAATCAGAACGTGCGACTTGGGCCAGCCTGCAAGCGGGGAGCTTGGGTCTACGCCACCAAGGCCGATTTCTGTGAAGGCGGTCCGGGAAAAGCTCGCAAAACGCGGGATTCGGGGGGAGTTTCATGGCGTCCCAGCTTTGGCTCGGGACAGCCTTTCTCCTCGACGGGACGGTCTTTGACGAGCACCGGGAATCAATAGGGTGTGTTGGGCACCAGACTGTTAATCGACTTTTAATCCGATGGTCACTGGTTCGAATCCAGTACGTCCTACCACCTCAGCGTGTGGTCAAAGAAAAGCCTGCTATCAAATCGGTAGCAGGCTTTTTGCTTGATGGCGAGCATGGTTGCGTCAAAGAAAGGCGCGAACGTAGTTGATGGGCGAATGGTCCGACAGCGGCCTTGCAAAGACGCGGCGCACGTCCGGCTTGACGAGCGTGCGCCAGAGGTGATCCCCCTGGGCGTGCAGGCGATCGCTCGTCACGAAGTCGTCGGCAGCGCCTTCATGCGGCAACCCGTCGCGGTCGATGTAGAGGAGCGAGCCGGCATGGTGGTAGATCGGCAGTTCGGGCGGCAAGGTCGTCACGATGTCCGAGCAATTCACGATGCGCGTCATCGCGTGCACGGGCAGCGAGTCGACGAAATCGGCATCGCCGACCCGCGGCGATCCGATCGTGATGACGAAGGTCGGATCGACGAAACCGGCGAAGAGGGTGGCCAGTGCGGCGCCAAGGCTGTGGCCGCAAAGGAGCAATCGCTGTCGGCCGCTGGCCTGTTCGGTCAACCAGCGCCGCACCGGCTCCCTGAGCGCCGATGCGGCAGCCGCGAACCCTGCATGGACCCGTCCGGCGCCCCAGGGCGAGGGCAGGAAGCGCAGGTCGATCATCAGGTCTCGCGGATCGCCCGGCTCCGTCCCGCGAAACGCCACCATGGCGAGTCCATCGCCCGGGCGCTGTGCGCAGTACGCATAGCTTCCTGTGGCGGCGTCGGCGAAACAGGCGGGATCGGTGAAGCCGACCGTGTGCAGGGCGTCTGAAAGCCGCCTGCTTTCGCCTGCATTCGACTCGGCAGCGATGTAGGCCAGGCGCGCCGACTCGACGGCGAGCAAGCGCAGCGACGGCGCCTGGTCCGGCGTGAAGACCGTCGGCCGCCGCCCGGGGTGGATCAGGGCCTCCAGGCTTGCGTCGTACTCGATCGGCATCGCGTGTCTTTCCTACGCGTCGTCCGGCGAAGCATCCTCGGTGCCTCGAGGCACATCGAAGGGAACTGCACTGCTCATCGCGACCCTCCTTTTCCAGGAGAAACGAACCTCTGGCCGGCCCGGGACAGAAATGACTCAACGGCGCGTGCTGCCGGCAAAAAAGAAAGGCCGTGGGATACGGCCTTGTTCTTGAGCGACTATTCGGCTGCGTCGCCGTCCATCGTCGTCGGATGTCGACCGGCAATGGCCGAAACGACACCCACTGCGCTGGCCCGAAGCAACTCCTGTCGCAAGGCCGCTTCGAGCAGGCGGCGCGCCGTGTCCGGCCTGTCGTGGTCGTACTCTTCGTCCAACTCGCAGTGCAGGTAGTAGTCGACCCGGGCCATGAGCCGTTCGACTGAAGCTGCGAGGTCTGTATCGTTCATCTTCCGCTCCTCCGAACCCGTCGTGCGGATACGACCTTGGGTTAATCCCGATCTGCTCCTGAACTCCCGCAGAAGTCATCTGCGTGAATTTGATCATTATGTCCCCAGCGCGCGGAATGCTTCCTGCCGGTTGTCGTTCTCGGCCAACAGCCTGTCGTGTTGGACTAGTATTGAAGCCTTTGGTGCTAGTTTTCTAGCGCAATCGAAGGCGATTCCAGGCGCTGGCCAGCCTCGAGGGTGGGGCGGGCCGCGCCACGGCCTGCGGTGCTTCGGGTGGCGGCAGTTGATGTCGCACGCTGTGCGCCACCCGCACGCAATCCTTGATGTGCAGTTCGCCCAGGGAGCGCAGGGCCGCGTAGCTCAGCGTGGCGGAAACCACCTGGCCTGCGATGGGCACGAACTTGGCGGCCTGGCTGGCGGTCAGCTTGACCCCCGCATGGCGCGCCAGGGTGACCAGCAACTCGCGCGTGACCAGGCGCCCCACCAGCAGCGCGCCGACCGTCGCGGCCGCCTTACGGATGGTTTCGCGCTCGTTCGGCGCCATGCGCTCGACCTGGGTCACCGACAGGCCGAACTCGGTGCTGATCTGCGGCACCACGCGTGCCAGCAGGGCCGCGTCGGCGGCCCAGTCGAGGCCGGGCAGCGGCACCGCGCCGACCGCGGCAGCCATCAAGGCCTTGCGTCCGAGCAGGCGGCGACTGCGCCGAATGGCTGCAATCAGGTGCGGATCACCTTGAGCGAGGTCGATGGCGGAGGGCATGCCGCCTGCATTATCAGGCGGCGAGCGCCTCGAGCTGGTCAGACAGGGCCAGCCAGCGCTCTTCGAGTCGGGCGATCTCGTCGCCGAGCGTCTTCAGTCGCTTGCCGGCCTCGGCGATCTCCGGCGCCGGCAGCGGCTGCGCGAGGCGCTGCTCCAGTGCCGCCTTCTCGCTGCTCGCCGCGGCCAGGCGCTGGTCGATCTGGGCCAGTTCGCGCTTGAGCGGCTTGGCCTGATCGCTGCGCTGCTGGCGCTCCTGCGCATCCTGCTTGCGCTGGTTCTTGCCGGAGGATGCGAGCTCGGAGGCGGCGGCCTTCTCGACCTTCGCCGCCGGCGCAGCCGCCTCGACCTTGGGGGCCGCCGGCGCCGCATCGCGATGGGCCACCTTGGCTTCTTCGCGCAGGCGCTTGGCTTCGTCGAGAAGGTAGCGCTGGTAGTCGTCGAGGTCGCCATCGAAGTCGGTGATGACGCCGCGGCCGACCAGCCAGAATTCGTCGCAGACCGAGCGCAGCAGCGCGCGGTCGTGGCTCACCAGCATCAGCGTGCCTTCGAACTCGTTGAGCGCCACGGCCAGTGCCTCGCGGGTGGCGAGGTCCAGGTGGTTGGTGGGCTCGTCGAGCAGCAGCAGGTTGGGCCGCTGCCACACCATCATGGCCAGGACCAGTCGCGCTTTCTCGCCGCCGCTCATCGTGCCGACGGCCTGCTTGACCATGTCGCCGCTGAAATTGAAGCTGCCGAGGAAACCGCGCAGGTCCTGCTCGCCGGTGCGCTCCTTGGCGTTCGAGCCCAG
Source organism: Variovorax sp. M-6 (assembly GCF_052114385.1). Taxonomy (NCBI): domain Bacteria; kingdom Pseudomonadati; phylum Pseudomonadota; class Betaproteobacteria; order Burkholderiales; family Comamonadaceae; genus Variovorax; species Variovorax sp. M-6. The sequence continues at coordinate 6,770 of NZ_JBFREQ010000035.1, forward strand.
CTCGCGCGCCATCCGCACCATGTGTTCGAGCGGGTTGTCCTGTGGCCGCAGCACGTCGAGTTCCTGCTGCGCGAAGTAGCCGATGTTGAGCCCCTTGCCCTCGGTCACGGTGCCCGCCAGCGCGCCCATCTCTCGTGCGATGGTCTTGACCAGCGTCGACTTGCCCTGGCCGTTGGCGCCCAGGATGCCGATGCGCTGGCCGGCCAGCACCGAGCGGTTGACGCCGCGCAGGATGGTCTTCGGCGCCTCGCCTTCGACCTGGTAGCCGAAGCTCGCGTCGCTGATCGACAGCATCGGATTGGGGATGTTGCCGGGCTCCTTGAATTCGAAAGTGAAGTCGGCCTCGGCCAGCAGCGGCGCGACCTTCTCCATGCGCTCGAGCGCCTTGACCCGGCTCTGCGCCTGCTTGGCCTTGCTGGCCTTGGCCTTGAAGCGGTCGATGAACTTCTGCAGGTGGGCGATCTTGTCCTGCTGCTTGGCGAAAGCCGACTGCTGCAGTTCCATCTGCTGCGCGCGCAGGGTCTCGAAGGCGCTGTAGTTGCCGCCGTAGCGCGTGAGCTTGGCCTTTTCGATATGCAGCGTGACGTCGGTCACGGCATCGAGGAACTCGCGGTCGTGGCTGATCACGATCATGGTGCCGGCGTACTTCTGCAGCCAGGCTTCGAGCCAGACCAGGGCGTCGAGGTCCAGGTGGTTGGTGGGTTCGTCGAGCAGCAGCAGGTCGCTCGGGCACATCAGCGCGCGGGCCAGCTGCAGCCGCATGCGCCAGCCGCCCGAGAAGCTGTTGACGGGCTGGTCCAGCTCATGGGCCTTGAAGCCCAGGCCCAGGATCAGCGACTGCGCGCGCGGCACGGCGTCGTGCTCGCCGGCGTCGGCCAGGTCGGTGTAGGCATGGGCCAGCGCCATGCCCATCTCGTGGTCGTCGGGGTCGGCCTCGTGGCCGGCCTCGGCCTGGGCCAGCAGCTCGCGCAGTTCGACCAGCCGGGTGTCGCCGCCGACCACGAAGTCGGTCGCCGGCTCGTCGGTCTCGGGCATGTTCTGCGCGACCTGGGCCATGCGCCATTGCCTGGGCAGCGAGAAGTCGCCGCCGTCTTCATGCAGCGTGCCGTTGAACAGGGCGAACAGAGTCGACTTGCCCGCGCCGTTGCGCCCGACCAGGCCGACCTTTTCGCCGGGGTTGATGGTGACGCTGGCGCCGTCGAGCAGCACTTTGGCGCTGCGGCGCAGGATGACATTCTTGAGATTGATCATTTCGGTGCCCGCCCGGTGGCGGGCATTTCAGAGAAGGGATTCGCGCGGGACCAGCAGGACCTGGTCTTCGCCCGCGCTGGTGGCGAGCCACACCACCTCGAGCTGCGGGAATGCAGCCTCGAAGTGCGCGCGCTCGTTGCCGATTTCGAGCACCAGCACGGCGGATTCGCTCATGCAGGCCGGTGCCTCGGCGAGGAGCCGGCGGATGAAGTCCATGCCGTCGGCGCCGCCGGCCAGCGCAAGCTCGGGCTCGGCGCGGTATTCGGCGGGAAGGGCGTCCATGCTCTTGGCATTGACGTAGGGTGGGTTGCAGAGGATCAGGTCGTAGGGGCCGCGCACGCTGGCGAGCCCGTCGGATTCGAGCAGCGTGATGCGCTCGTCGAGCTGGTGGCGGGTGACGTTGATGGCGGCCACTTCGAGCGCCGTGATCGACAGGTCGGCCGCGTCGACCGTGATGTCCGGGTAGGTCAGCGCCGCCAGCACTGCCAGGCTGCCATTGCCGGTGCACAGGTCGAGCACGCGGCGCGTGTGCTCGCCGAGCCAGGGGTCGATGCTGCCGTCGGCCAGCAATTCGGCGATGAAGCTGCGCGGCACGATGGCGCGCTCGTCGATGTAGAAGGGCACGCCCTGCAGCCACGCTTCCCGGGTCAGGTAGGCCGCCGGCTTGCGGGTTTCGATCCGCTGCGCGAACAGGTCGGCGATGCGGGCGGCGTCGGCGGGCGACACCGGCCGTTCGGCCACCGCATCGAGCTCGTCGAGCGGCAGGCCCAGGCGCCAAAGCACCAGCCAGACGGCTTCGTCGAAGGCGTTGTCGGTGCCGTGGCCGAAGGCCACGCCGGCATCGGCCAGCTGCTTCGCGCCGGCCTCGATGAGTTGCATGACGGTGGTCATGACAGCAGCGCTTCGAGCCGGTCCAGCGTGCGGCGGTAGATATTCTTGAGCGGCTCGATGTCGGCCACCGCGATGTGCTCGTCGATCTTGTGGATGCTCGCGTTGACCGGGCCCAGTTCGACCACCTGGCTGCAGATCTTGGCGATGAAGCGCGCGTCGCTGGTGCCGCCGCTGGTCGAGAGTTCGGTCTCGATGCCGGTCTCGTCGCGGATCGCCTGCTGCACCGCCTCGACCAGCTGCCCGGGCACCGTCAGGAAGGGCAGGCCGCCGACGGTCCAGGCGAGGGTATGGTCGAGGCCGTGGGCATCGAGCACCGCCTGCACGCGCTGCTGCAGCGACTCGGGCGTGGACCCGGTCGAGAAGCGGAAGTTGAAGTCGATCACCGCCGCGCCCGGAATCACGTTGCTGGCGCCGGTGCCCGCATGGATGTTGCTGATCTGCCAGCTGGTGGGCTGGAAGTGGTCGTTGCCGGCATCCCAGCCGCCCGCCGCGTTGATCGCGACCAGTTCGGCCAGTGCCGGCGCGAAGGCGTGCACCGGGTTCTTCGCCAGGTGCGGATAGGCGATGTGGCCCTGCACGCCCCGGACCGTGAGCTTGCCGCTCATGGTGCCGCGGCGGCCGTTCTTGATCATGTCGCCGCAGCGCTCGACCGAGGTCGGCTCGCCGACGATGCAGTAGTCGATCGCCTCGCCGCGTGCCGCCAGCGTGTTGCAGACCACCACCGTGCCGTCGACGCCGGGGCCTTCCTCGTCGCTGGTCAGCAGCAGGGCCAGCGTGAGGCGCGGATCGGGCGTCGCGGCGAGGAACTCCTCGATCGCGACCACGAAGGCCGCCAGCGAGGTCTTCATGTCGCAGGCGCCGCGGCCGTAGAGCCGGCCGCCGCGGTGCGTCGGCGTGAACGGGTGGCTGGTCCACTGCTCGAGCGGGCCGGTCGGCACGACGTCGGTGTGGCCCGCGAAGGCCATGGTCCTGGTCGGGCCGCCGGTGGCGCCGGCGCGCACCGCCCACAGGTTGGTGACGCGAAAGTCGGCCGGGCCGCTTTCGATGGTTTCGAGCCGGAAGCCGAGTCGCGCCAGGCGCTCGCCGAGGATCTGCTGGCAGCCTCCGTCGTCGGGGGTGACCGAGGGGCGGGAGATCAGTTGTTCGGCAAGCTGGAGCGTTCGGGACATCGACAGGGCAGGTGGGTCAGGGACGCACGTCGAGCGTGATGTCCGTGAAGGTGGGTTCCTCGAGCTGGTCGAGGAGGGAGCGATCTTCGCTGCGCGCGGGCGGCGCCTTGCGGTTCTGCAGGCGCCACATCAGGTTGGTCGGCGAATCGGCCTGGGACAGGCCTTCCTCGCGGGTGACCAGATTTTCGGTGATCAGCCGCGCGATGTCTTCCTCGAAGGTCTGGGAACCTTCGGCCATCGATTGTTCCATGGCTTCCTTGACAGCCGAGAAGTCGCCCTTGCCGATCAGTTCGGACACCAGGGCGGTGTTCAGCAGCACTTCGAGCGCCGGCACGCGGGCGCCGCTGGGCGTGCGCAGCAGGCGCTGGGCCACGATGGCGCGCAGGGCGCCGCTGAGGTCGCCCAGCAGCGTGGCGCGCACTTCCACCGGGTAGAAGCTCAGGATGCGGTTCAGCGCCCGGTAGCTGTTGTTGGCGTGCAGCGTGGCGACGCAGAGGTGGCCGGACTGCGCGTAGGCGATCGCGGCGGTCATGGTCTCGCGGTCGCGGATCTCGCCGATCTGGATCACGTCGGGCGCCTGGCGCAAGGCGTTCTTGAGCGCGATCTGCAGCGACTGGGTGTCGCTGCCGACGTCGCGCTGGTTCACCATCGACTTCTTGTTGGTGAAGGTGAATTCGATCGGCTCCTCGACCGTGAGGATGTGGCCGGTGGCGTTCTCGTTGCGGTAGTCGAGCATCGAGGCCAGCGTGGTGCTCTTGCCGGCGCCGGTGGAGCCGACCATCAGGATCAGGCCGCGCTTCTCCATCACCAGCGTCTTGAGGATCTCGGGCAGGTTGAGCTCCTCGAAGGACGGGATGGTGGACGCGATGTGCCGCACCACCACCGCATAGCTGCCGCGCTGGCGCATGGCGCTGATGCGGAAGTTGCCCGAACCCTCGAGCGCGATCGCCATGTTGAGTTCGCCGGTGCGTTCGAGCTCGGCGATGCGGCTCTCGTGCACCACTTCGCCGAGCAGGCTCAGCGGCGCCTCGGACGGCAGCACCTGGGCGTTGATCGGCATGCAGTTGCCGTTGATCCGGATCAGCGCCGGGGAGTTGGCCGAAAGATAGATGTCCGAAGCCTTGCGTTCGGCCATCAGACGAAGAATTCGCTCCATCGTGTTCATCGGCTCATCTCCTCGGTGTTGTTGTGGAACTCGGCGGGCCGCCCCTCGGGCGGCCGGCGTTCTTCAGTCGCGCAGCAGTTCGTTCAGGGAGGTCGTCGAGCGCGTCTTGGCATCGACCTTCTTCATGATGATCGCGGCGTAGGTGTTGTACTTGCCGCCCGGCTTGGGCAATGTGCCCGCCACGACCACCGAGCCGGCCGGCACGCGGCCGAAGCTGACGGTGTCGGTGGCGCGGTCGTAGATCGGCGTGCTCTGGCCGATGAACACCCCCATCGACAGCACCGAGTTCTCTTCGACGATCACGCCCTCGACCACCTCGGAGCGGGCGCCGATGAAGCAGTTGTCCTCGATGATGGTCGGGCCGGCCTGCAGCGGTTCGAGCACGCCGCCGATGCCGACGCCGCCCGACAGGTGCACGTTGGCGCCGATCTGGGCGCAGGAGCCGACGGTGGCCCAGGTGTCGACCATGGTGCCTTCGCCGACATAGGCGCCGATGTTGACGTAGGAGGGCATCAGGATCGCGCCCTTTGCGATGTAGCTGCCGCGGCGGGCCACGGCCGGCGGCACGATGCGCACGCCGGCCTCCTTGAGCTCGGCGGCCGACAGGTGCGAGAACTTGGTCGGAACCTTGTCGTAGAAGCCCAGCGCGCCGGCCTGGATCTGCTCGTTGTCCTTGAGGCGGAACGACAGCAGCACGGCCTTCTTGATCCACTGGTGCACGGTCCATTGGCCCACGCTCTCGCGGGTGGCGACGCGAAGCTTGCCGTTGTTGAGCTCGGCGATCACGTGATCGACGGCGTCGCGGACTTCCTTGGGCGCGCTGGTGGCCGAGATGTTGGCGCGGTCTTCCCACGCGGCGTCGATGGTCTGCTGGAGTTGTTGGGTCATGGAAAAGCTCAGTTCTGGATGAAGTTCACGATGCGGTGCGCGGCCTCGGTGCATTCGGCGGTGTCCGCCACCAGTGCCATGCGGATGCGGCCGCGGCCCGGATTGGCGCCGGCCACGTCGCGGGCGAGATAGCTGCCGGGCAGCACCGTCACATTGTATTGAGCGTAGAGAGCCCGGGCGAAGCCGGGGTCGTCGCCTTGCCACTTGGGCGGCACGCCGGCCCAGAGGTAGAAGCTGGCGTCGGGCAGGCGGACGTCGAGCACCGGCTCGAGCAGCGGCGTCACGGCGGCGAACTTGGCGCGGTACTGGGCGCGGTTGTCGACCACGTGGAGTTCGTCGTCCCAGGCCGCGATGCTGGCCGCGGCCACGGTGCCGCTCATCGCGCTGCCGTGGTAGGTGCGGTAGAGCAGGAAGGACTTGACGATCGAGGCGTCGCCGGCCACGAAGCCGCTGCGCAGGCCCGGCACATTGCTGCGCTTGGACAGGGAGGTGAGGGCGATCAGGTTGCGGAAATCGCTGCGGCCGAGCTTGGCGGCCGCCTCCAGCCCGCCCAGCGGCGGCTCGTCACGGAAGTAGATCTCGCTGTAGCACTCGTCGGCGGCGATCACGAAGCCATGCGTGTCCGACAGCGCGAAGAGCTTTTCCCATTCGGCCAACGGCATCACGGCGCCGGTCGGGTTGCCGGGCGAACAGACGAAGACCAGCTGGGTCCGCGCCCAGACCTCGGCCGGCACGCTGTCCCAGTCGACGGCGAAGTTGCGCTCGGGCACGCTGGGCACGTAGTACGGCTCGGCGCCCGCGAGCAGGGCGGCGCCTTCGTAGATTTGATAGAACGGATTGGGCGACAGCACCACCGGCGCCGGCGACTTCCCGGCATCGACCACGGTCTGCGCCAGCGCGAACAGCGCCTCGCGCGAGCCGTTGACGGGCAGCACCTGGGTGGCGGGGTCGAGCGCCAGGCCGTAGCGCCGCTGCAGCCAGCCGGTGAAGGACTGGCGCAGCGCGAGGTCGCCGGCGGTGGCCGGGTAGGTGGACAGCGCCCCCATGCCGGCGGCCAGCGCGTCCCTGATGAAGGCCGGCGTCGGATGCTTGGGCTCGCCGATGCCGAGGCTGATCGGCGTGAATTCAGGGTTCGGGGTGACGCCTGCGAACAGTTGTCGCAACCGCTCGAAGGGGTAAGGCTGCAGTTTGGCGAGCAGGGGGTTCATGGGCCCGAATTATCGGGGAGCGCGGGCAACGCGGTTATGAAACCGGCGCACCCCGTTCGGGAAACACCGCGGAACCGGCTCTGCCGGGCCGCTGGTGTTGCCCCCGGCAGGGGGTGGGCGGCTACACGAAGTGAGCCAACCTGGGGGCGAGCTCAAAGCTTCTTGACCAGCACCTGGCTCTTGCGGTCCCAGTTGTACTTGCGCTTGCGCGCCTCGGGCAGCCAGTCGGGGTTGACCTGCTGGAAACCGCGCTTCAGGAACCAGTGCATGGTGCGGGTGGTCAGCACGAAGATGCTGTCCAGCCCCGACGCCTTGGCGCGCTGCTCGACGCGCTTGAGGATGCGCTCGCCGTCGCCCTGGGCCTGGGATTGCGGCGACACGGTCAGCGCGGCCATCTCGGCGGTTTTCCCCTCGGGGTAGGGGTAGAGCGCCGCGCAGCCGAAGATCACGCCGTCGTGCTCGATCACGGTGTACTGGTCGATGTCGCGCTCGATCTCGGTGCGGCTGCGCTTGACCAGCGTGCCGTCGCGCTCGAAGGGCTCGATCAGCTGCAGGATGCCGCCGATGTCGTCGGCGGTCGCTTCGCGCAGCGATTCGAGCTTTTCGTCGATCACCATCGTGCCGATGCCGTCGTGCACGTAGACCTCGAGCAACAGCGAACCGTCGACCGAGAAGGGCAGGATGTGGTTGCGCTCGATGCCGGCCTCGCAGGCCTTCACGCAGTGCTGCAGGTAGAAAGCGGTGTCGGTCGGCCGCTGCGGCGGCGGCAGGGAGCCGAGCAGCTTGCGGGCAGCGTCGAGCGGCAACTCGGTGTCTATGGGGTTGTCTTCGCCGATCGGCAGGCTCGGGTCCTGCGCGATGCCGGGCACCTCGGTCAGGAAGATCAGCTTGTCGGCCTGGATCGAGATCGCCACGCTGGTCGCGACCTCTTCCATCGTGAGGTTGAAGGCCTCGCCGGTGGGCGAGAAGCCGAACGGCGACATCAGCACCATCGAGCCGAAGTCCAGCGCCCGGCGGATGCCGGCCGCATCGACCTTGCGCACCAGCCCCGAATGCTGGAAATCGACGCCGTCGACCACCCCGACCGGCCGGGCGGTGATGAAGTTGCCCGAGATCACGCGGATCGTGGAGCCGGCCATCGGCGTGTTCGGCAGGCCCTGGCTGAAGGCGGCCTCGATCTCGTAGCGCAGCTGGCCGGCGGCTTCCTGTGCGCAATCGAGGGCCACGCCGTCGGTGATGCGAATGCCGTGCGAGTACCTGGCCTCGTGGCCCTTGGCGCGCAGCTGCTCGTTGACCTGCGGCCTGAAGCCGTGCACCAGCACCACCTTGACGCCCATGCTCTGGATCAGCGCCAGGTCCTGCGCGATGTTCGCGAGCTTGCCTGCGGCGATCGCCTCCCCGGCCATCGCGACCACGAAGGTCTTGCCGCGGTGCATGTGGATATAGGGCGCGACCGAGCGGAACCAGGGCACGAAGGTGAAGTTGAAGACGGTGGACATTGGCGGGGTGTGGGAGGCGGGAGCGCCGGGCGCAAGATAATCGGCGATTTTCCCCGAACTGCCCGCCTTGTCCTCGTCCCCTCTTCGAATCGAGTTCCCCGAATCCCTGCCAGTGTCGGCCCGGCGCGACGAAATCCGGGCCGCCATCGAGGCCAACCAGGTCGTGATCGTCTGCGGCGAGACCGGTTCGGGCAAGACCACCCAGTTGCCCAAGATCGTGCTGGAGCTCGGGCGCGGCAAGCTCAACGCGCCGCCCGGCAAGGGTCGGCTGATCGGCCATACCCAGCCGCGCCGCATCGCCGCGACCTCGGTCGCCAAGCGCATCGCGGAGGAACTGAAGACCCCGCTGGGCGACGTGGTCGGCTACAAGGTCCGCTTCCAGGACCGCTTGTCGCGCGACGCCTCGGTCAAGCTGATGACCGACGGCATCCTGCTGGCGGAAACGCAGACCGATCCGCTGCTCAAGGCCTACGACACGATCATCATCGACGAGGCCCACGAGCGCTCGCTGAACATCGACTTCCTGCTGGGCTACCTGCGCGAGATCCTGCCGCGCCGGCCGGACCTCAAGGTGATCGTGACCTCGGCCACCATCGATGCCGATCGCTTTGCGCAGCATTTCGCTTCGGCGAAGGGCCCTGCGCCCACGATCATGGTGTCGGGACGCACCTTTCCGGTCGAGCAGCGCTACCGTCCCTTCGAGGAGTCGCGCGACCACGACCTCAACGACGCCATCGCCGAGGGCGTGGACGAGCTCTGGCGCGACCCGCACAACGCCGGCGACATCCTGATCTTCCTGCCCGGCGAGCGCGAGATCCGCGAAGCCGCCGACCACCTGCGCAAGCACCTGAGCCACCAGCCGCTGATGCGCAGCGCCGAGGTGCTGCCGCTGTTCGCCCGGCTGTCGCAGGCCGAGCAGGAGCGCATCTTCGACAATCACAGCGGCCGGCGCATCGTGCTGGCCACCAACGTGGCCGAAACTTCGCTCACCGTGCCGGGGATCCGCTACGTGATCGATGCCGGCACCGCACGGGTCAAGCGCTACAGCTTCCGCAGCAAGGTCGAGCAGTTGCTGGTCGAGCCGATCAGCCAGGCGGCGGCCAACCAGCGCGCCGGCYGCTGCGGCCGGGTCGCCAACGGCATCTGCATCCGGCTCTACGACGAGAAGGATTTCGAGGGCCGGCCGCGCTTCACCGATCCGGAAATCCTGCGTTCCTCGCTGGCGGGCGTGATCCTGCGGATGAAATCGCTGCACCTGGGCGACGTCGAGCGCTTCCCCTTCCTCGAGGCGCCGCAGCGGCGCGCGATCGCGGACGGCTACCAGCTGCTCAACGAGCTCGGCGCGGTCGACGATGCCAACGAACTCACGCCGATGGGCGCCGAACTGGCCCGGCTGCCGCTCGACCCGCGCGTCGGCCGAATGATCCTCGAGGCCCGCAGCCGCGGCGCGCTCGAGGAAGTGCTGGTGATCGCCAGCGCGCTGTCGGTGCAGGACGTGCGCGACCGGCCGATGGAGATGCAGCAGCAGGCCGACCAGGCGCATTCGAAGTTCGACGACGAGAAGAGCGAGTTCAGCGGCTACCTGCGGTTGTGGAAGTGGATCCAGGACGCGCGTGGCGGCCATGGCGCCGCGCCGCGCGGTCGCGCGGCGCCTTCTGGCGCATCACCCGCGATGGGGGCCGAAGGCCCTCATCACAAGCTTTCGAACCGTCAGTACGAGCAATTGCTCCGGCAGAACTTCATCAACATCCGCCGCGTGCGCGAGTGGCGCGACATCCATTCCCAGCTGCTGACGGTGGTCACCGAGCACAAGTGGCGCATCAACACCCAGCCGGCCGGCTACGAGCCCTTGCACCTGTCGATGCTGTCGGGCCTGCTCGGCAACGTCGGCTGGAAGCTGGAGGACGACGAGGCCTACCTGGGCGCGCGCGGCATCAAGTTCTACCGCCACCCGGGTGCCCACCTCAAGAAGAAGCCGGGCCGCTGGATCGTCGTTGCCGAACTGGTCGAGACCACGCGGCTCTTCGGCCGCGGCATCGCCAACATCGAGCCGCAGTGGCTCGAGCAGGTGGCCGGCCATCTGCTGAAGAAGCAGCTGCTCGACCCGCACTGGGAGAAGAAGGGCGCCCAGGTCGCGGCGCTGGAGCGCGCCACGCTGTACGGGCTGGTGGTGTACAGCGGTCGCCGGGTCGACTTCAGCAAGGTCGATCCGGTCGCGGCGCGCGAGATCTTCATCCGCGAGGCGCTGGTCGGCGGGCAGTGGGAGAGCAAGCTGCCCTTTCTTGCCGCCAACCGCAAGCTGGTGCGCGAGGTCGAAGGGCTGGAGCACAAGTCGCGCCGGCAGGACGTGCTGGTCGACGACGAACTGATCTACGCCTTCTATGACGCCCAGCTGCCGCCCGACGTGTCGAGCGGGATCACCTTCGAGAACTGGTATCGCGGCCAGTCCAGGGAGCARCCGCGGCTCCTGTACCTGACGCGCGACGAGCTGATGCGGCACCAGGCGGCCGGCATCACGACCCAGTCGTTTCCGCCGACCCTGCGGCTGGGCGGCGTGGACTGCGCCGCGACCTATCTGCACGAGCCGGGCGACGCCAAGGACGGACTCACGGTCAGTGTGCCGCTGTTCGTGCTGAACCAGGTCAGCGAGGAGCGCTGCGAGTGGCTGGTCACGGGCATGCTGAAGGACAAGATCCAGGCCCTGCTGAAGAGCCTGCCGCAGAAGCCGCGCGCCCGCCTGGTGCCGCTGCCCGAATCGGCAGCCCGCTTCACCGAAATGCTCTCGGCGCCCGAGGCGTTCGGCAACGGCTCGCTGACCGACGCGCTGCTGAAGCGGGTGCGCGACCAGACCAGTCTCGACGTCAAGCGCGCCGACTTCAAGCTCGACATGCTGGCGCCGCACCTGTTCATGAACCTGCGCGTGGTCGACGAGCACGGGCGCCAGCTCGGCATGGGGCGCAGCCTGGGCGCGCTGAAGGCGGAACTCGGCGCGCAGGCCCGAGGTGCCTTCCAGGCGCTGGCGGGACTCAACGTCAAGGCATCGGCCGGGCCCGCATCCGCCGCACCGGCGGATGGCCGCCCAGCGAGCGCCGCCAAGCCCGCCTTGCCCGAGCCGGCAGCGCCTTCGCTGCCCGCGGGCCAGCGCTACACGGGCTGGACTTTCGGCGAGTTGCCGGAGCTGATGGAAGTGCGGCGCGGCGCGCAGTCGCTGATCGGATTTCCGGCGCTGGTCGACGGCGCCGATGCGGTGACCATCGAGGTCTTCGACGAGCCTGCCGTTGCCGCGGCGAAACACCGGGCGGGCCTCCGGCGGCTCTTCGCGCTGCAGCTCAAGGATGCCCTGAAGTACCTGGAGAAGAACATTCCCGACCTGCAGAAGATGGCCGTCGCCTACATGCCGCTCGGCACCGCCGAGGAATTGCGGGGCCAGATCATCGAGGTGGCGATCGATCGGGCCTTCCTGCAGGAACCGCTGCCGACCGACGAGTTCGCCTTCAAGCGCCGTCTCGAGGAGGGCCGCGGCCGGCTCACGCTGATCGCCAACGAGATCGCGCGGCTGGCGGGTGTGATCCTGGTCGACTACGGGCTGGCGCTGCGCAAGATCAAGGACACCAGGGTCCAGCCCGAGGCCACCGCCGACGCCGCCCAGCAGCTGCAGCGACTGATGGGCAAGCGCTTCGTCGCCGACACGCCCTGGCCGAGGCTGCAGCACTACGCGCGCTACCTGAAGGCCATCACCCTGAGGCTGGACAAGCTGCGCGCCGATCCGGCGCGCGACGCGCAGCGGCTGGCGGAACTGCGGCCCCAGGAACAGCGCTACTGGCGCCTGCTGGCCGAGCGCAAGGGCGCGGCCGACGAGCGCATGAGCGAGTTCCGCTGGCTGCTGGAGGAACTGCGCGTCAGCTTCTTCGCCCAGGAGCTGCGCACGCCGCAGCCGGTCAGCGTCAAGCGGCTGGACAAGCTATGGGCGCAACTGGGGCATTGAGCGCCAGGCACGAAAGAGCCCGCCGAAGCGGGCTCTTTTTCGGGTGCCCGGGGCTATATCCGTCCCATGAGCACCAGCACGATGACCACCAGCAGGACCAGGCCCAGGCCGCCGCTTGGCCCGTAGCCCCAGCTGCGGCTGTAGCCCCAGCTCGGCAGCGCGCCCACCAGCAGCAGGATCAGGATGATCAGCAGAATCAATGAGAGCGACATGGACGTCTCCTACGACGGGATGTTGGGAAGTCCAGATGGTCTGCCCGCCGCGTGGCGCGGCGCGCGGGAAGGGGCCCCCTCCCGCGGTCAGGACTCTCCTACCGTTCGTGTCAGAGCCGCGCCAGCCGCTCGATCGCCGTGCGCAGGGTTTCGTCCTTCTTGGCGAAGCAGAAGCGCACCACGCGCTGGTCGAAGCCGTCGCCGTAGAAGGCCGCGAGCGGGATCGCCGCGACGCCGATCTCGCTCGTGAGCCACTGGCAGAAGTCCGTTTCGCCCAGGTCGCTGACCGCGCTGATGTCCACGCACTGGAAATAGGTGCCGCCGCTGGGCAGCAGCTTGAAGCGGGTCTTCGCCAGCCCTTCGGCGAACAGGTCGCGCTTGCGCTGGTAGAAGGCCGGCAGCTCCAGGTAGGGAGCCGGATCGGCCATGTAGCGGGCCAGCGCGTGCTGCATCGGCGTGTTGACCGTGAAGACGTTGAACTGGTGCACCTTGCGGAATTCGGCGCTCAGCGCGGCCGGCGCCGCCACGTAGCCGACCTTCCAGCCGGTCACGTGGTAGGTCTTGCCGAAGCTGCTGACGATGAAGCTGCGCGCCGCCAGGCCCGGAAAGCGGGCCGCGCTCTCGTGCCGGGCGCCGGTGTAGACCATGTGCTCATAGACCTCGTCGCTGATCACCAGCACGTCGGTGGGCGCGAGCAGGTCTTCGAGCTGGCGCATCTCGGCCTCGGTCCAGACGGTGGCGCTCGGGTTGTGCGGCGTGTTGACGATGATCGCGCGCGTGCGGGGCGACAACGCCGCGGCGATCTTCCCGAAGTCGGGCCGGAAGCTGCCGGGCGTGAGCGGCACGCGAACGACGGTGCCGCCGGCCAGGTCGATGTTCGGCACGTAGCTGTCGTAGCAGGGCTCCAGCACGATCACCTCGTCGCCCGGGCGCACCACTGCGAGGATCGCCGTGATGATGGCCTGGGTCGCGCCGGCCGTGACCGTGATCTCGCTTTGCGGGTCGTAGCGGTGGCCGTACAGCGTCTCGATCTTGTCCGCGATCGCTTCGCGCAGCGGCAGGATGCCGGGCATCGGCGGGTACTGGTTGTGGCCTGCCGCCATGGCCTCGGTCACGGCCTGCAGCAACTTGGGGTCGCAGTTGAAATCCGGGAAGCCCTGGCCGAGGTTGACCGCGTTCTTCTCGGCGGCCAGCGCCGACATGACGGTGAAGATCGTGGTGCCCACCGCGGGCAGCTTGGTGTGTACCTCGGGGGTGCGGGCGATCGCTTTGCTCACAGTTCGTAGTCCTGCTGGTGACCGCTCAAGGCCTTGGCGATCAGGTTGCGGTCGAGCCGGTCGGAGAGCAGCTCGGCGAATTTGAAGACGAAGTTGCGCAGGTAGGCGCTGCGCTTGAAGGCCACGCGCGCAATGTTGACGCCGAAGATGTGGCCCATCGGGCGCACCACGAGGTCGGCGTTGGAGTCGTCGCGTACCGCCATCTCGGCGACGATGCCGACGCCGAGGCCGAGCCGCACGTAGGTCTTGATGACGTCCGAGTCGATCGCCTCGAGCGCGATGCGCGGCGTCAGCTTCTTCTGCGCGAAGGCATGGTCGATGCGCGTGCGCCCCGTGAACGACGGGTGGTAGGTGATGATCGGCTCGGAAGCCAGGTCCTCGAGCGAAATGCGCTCCTTGTCCGCCAGCGGGTGGCCCTGCGGCAGCACCAGCACGTGCTGCCACTCGTAGCAGGGCATGGTCACGAGCTCGGCGTAGTCGGCCAGCGATTCGGTGGCGATGCCGATCTCGGCGATCTCGTCGATCACCATCCGCGCCACCTGGTCGGGCGAGCCCTGGTGCAGGCTCACGTTGACCTTCGGGTAGGCTTCGCGCAGCTTCGCCACCGGCACCGGCAGCACATAGCGCGCCTGGGTGTGGGTGGTGGCGATCGAGAGGGTCCCGCTGTCCTGGGCGCTGAACTGCTCGCCGATGCGCTTGAGGTTGCCCACTTCGCGCATGATGAGTTCGATGCTCGCCAGCACGTGCTGGCCGGGTTCGGTGACGCGCTTCAGGCGCTTTCCGTGGCGGGCGAAGATCTCGACGCCGAGCTCTTCCTCGAGTTCGATGATCGCCTTCGACACGCCCGGCTGCGAGGTGTGAAGCGCCTTGGCAGCTTCGGTCAGGTTCAGGTTGCGCCGCACGGCTTCCTGAACAAACTTGAACTGATGAAGATTCATAACAGATTCCGTATTATTTTCGGATTCATTATGCCTTCTCAGTCTATGAAAATCGCCACAAGTTCAGGATTCGAGCGCCTTTTGCGCCAGCAGCGCGATGACCTCGGGGTCTTCGCCCACGGCCGGGCGCAGCGAGAACTCGACCTCCGGCCGAAGGGCTCGGAGTTCGTCGACCAGCCGCGGCAGGTCTTCGCGCACATGCCGCCCCATGCCCAGGAAGAGCGGCACCACCCGGATGGTCCGGGCACCCGCGGCGATCAGTGCCAGTGCCGCCGTGCGCAGGTCGGGGGCGACCAGTTCGAGGTAGGCGCACGCGACCCGGGCCGTGGGATCGAGCGCCGCGACCTGCCGTGCCACGGCCTCGACCGGTGCGCGCCAGCGTTCGTCACGCGAACCGTGAGCGAAAAGCACGATGCCCAAAGGTGCTGCCCGCATCGCGCCTACCGTCTCAGAACCAGCCAGGTGAAGGCGCCCAGCGACATCACGGAGTAGATCAGCCCGGGCGCCGCCGCCGTGATCCACGGCGACCAGTTGCCCAGGTTGCCCAGGTAGCCGAAGACGTTGTTCAGCAGGAAGAAGCTGATGCCGATCATCACGCCGCCGAAGACGTAGGTGGTGATCCCCGACTGGCGGAAGTGCAGGTAGGCGAAGGGCAGGGCGAGCACGATCATCACCAGGCAGGACAGCGGATAGAACACCTTGCGCCAGAACTCGATCTCGTAGCGCTGAGCGGTCTGGCCGTTGGCGTCCAGATGGCGGATGTAGTCGAACAGGTCGAGCGTGCGCATGCGGTCCGGACGCAGCAGCGCCACGGACACCATTTCGCTGCTCAGCGAGGTCGGCCAATCGAGCACCGGCACCGTGGTGGTGACGACGCGCGGGGCGTCGGGGCCGCGCGTGTTGTATTGCTGTCGCTCGACGCCCACCAGGGTCCAGTGGCCGCGCTCGACCCGCGCCGCGGGTGCGAAGGTCTGCGAGACCAGGAAGCCGTTGCCGTCGAATTCGAGGATTCGCGGTTCCTTCAGGATGCCGTTGCGCGCCATCGAAACCACGTTGACCGCGAACGACGAGTCGCCCTGCCGCTCCTTGAGCCATGCGCCGGTGTTGCCGATCAGGGACAGGGAGCCCTGGTAGCGCGCCTTGAGCAACTGGGCCGTGCGGTCGGAGGCCGGCGCGATGTAGTCGCCGATCGCGAAGGTCAGCACCACGAAGCCGAGCCCCAGCAGCAGCAGCGTGCGCAGGGCGCGCCAGGGGCCCAGTCCGCTGGTGCGAAGGATCGTGAATTCGGAACTCTGCGCCAGCCGTGTCATGACGAAGATGGTGCCGATCAGCACCGCGATCGGCAGCAGCTCGTAGAGGTGGCTGGGGATCAGCAGCGCGACGTAGAGCAGCGCCTGGGCGGCGCCGTAGCCGAGCGAGTCGGGTTTGCCGATCGATTGCAGCTCGTCGACGAAGTCGAAGAAGAAGAACAGGCTCAGGAAGCCCAGGGTGACGAAGGCCACGGCCTTCAGCACCTCCGCATAGATCAGGCGGCGGATGGTTTTCACGCGTTGGATGTGGTTTCAGGCCGGACTCGGGCACGCCGCGCCGGGAGGCCCCAGTTGAAATGTCGCTTCGCGAGCCAGAGCAGGCCCAGCACCATCACGCCGCCATGCAGCGCGAGCAGGAAACCGCCCACGCCGAAGCGGCCCGAGCCGACCCAGCTCTGGCCGAGATTGAGCAGGTTGTAATAGATGACGAAGGCGAACAGCGCGAACAGCAGATTGCCGCTGCGGGTCACGCGCGGATTGACGCTCGACAGCGTCAGCGCCAGCAGCACGAAGTTGGCTCCCGCGAACAGCATCCCGATGCGCCAGCCGAGTTCGGCGAGGTTGATGGCGTTGGGATCGCGCAGCAGGGCCAGCGTGGTGCGCGCCCGCACCGGCGTCGCGTCCAGCGAATCGCCCGTGCTGCCGCCCACCCTGGCGCCGTAGGTTTCGAACTCGCTGACCTTGATGCCGGTCGGCTGCAGCGGCTCCTCGATGCGCTGGCCATTGCTCAGCATCAGGTAGCGGATGCCGTTCAGGTCTTCCATGCGGCCGCTGCGAGCCGAGGTGACGATGCGCAGGTTGCGCTCCACCGACGAGATGAACACGTTGCTGGCGGTCGCGCTGTCGGGGGCGTCCTTGTCGATGAAGAACACCCGCAGCCGTCCGGCCGACTCGCGAAACTCGCCGGGCGCGACCCGCTCGATGTCGCTGCGGCGCTCATAACGTTCGCGCATGTTCTGGGTCTGCGAGTTGGCCCAGGGCCAGCCGACCATCGCGAACACGGCGATCAGCAGCAGGATCGGCCAGGCGAAGCGGAACAACGGCTGGAGGAAATCCGCCAGGCCGCGCCCGCTCGAGAACCAGATCACCATCTCGCTGTCGCGGTACATGCGCGACAGCGTGCCCACGATCGAGATGAACAGGCACAGGCTCAGGATGGTCGGCATGTAGCCGAGCACGGTGTAGGTCATCACGAGGAAGACCTCGGAGGGATTCACGCTGCCCTTGGCGGCCAATCCGAGCGTGCGGATCAGCATCATCGTCATCACGATGGTGACCAGCACCACCAGCGTGGCCCCGAAGCTGCGCGACAGCTCCTTGCGTAGAGAGGAATGGAATAACATCGTCGAGGGAAAAAAAGGATTATGGACTTTCAACTCAAGACCCTCTCCATCGCCCAGGCCGCCAACGAAAAAGCCGATGTCCTCATCGTGCTGCTGGCCGCCGGAACCACCACCTCGAAGGACGCGCTCTCGGTCCTGGTCGCGCAGGCCCGGACTGCCGGCGACCTGCCGGACAAGGCCGGCAAGCTGCTCGCGCTGTACCGTGCGGCCGGCGTGGCCGCGCCGCGCGTGCTGCTGGCACCGCTGGGCGACGGCGGCCCGGCCGCGGTCCGCACGGCCGTGCTCGCGGCCGTCAACGCGGCCAAGGGCTCCAATCCCAAGCGGATGGCCATCGTCTTTGCCGGGGCCGTCGACGCGGCGGGCCTGGGCAGCGCGGTGCTGGCCGCGGCCGACGCCAGCTATGTCTACACCGAAACCAAATCCAAGCCCGAGCCGCGGAGCCTGCGCCAGCTGAGCCTGGGCGTCCCGGACGCGGCTGCGTTGCGGGAAGCCTTCGACCAGGCCACCGCCACGGTTGCGGGCATCGAACTGGCCAAGGAATGGGGCAACCGGCCCGGCAACCACTGCACGCCCACGATGCTTGCGCAGGCCGCCAAGGAACTGGCCGAGTTGCCGAACGTGAAGTGCGAGGTGCTGGGGCCGAAGGAAGTGGCCAAGCTCGGCATGGGCGCATTCGCCGCGGTCGCGCAGGGCTCGGCCGAGCCCCTGCGTTTCATCGTCCTGCGCTACCACGGCGCGCCGAAGGACCAGGCCCCGGTCGTGCTGGTCGGCAAGGGCATCACTTTCGACACCGGCGGCGTCTCGCTCAAGCCGGCGGCGGAAATGGACGAGATGAAGTTCGACATGTGCGGCGCCGCGAGCGTGCTCGGCGTGTTCCGCGCACTCGGCGACATCCAGCCGGCGATCAACGTGGTCGGGCTGGTGCCGACCTGCGAGAACATGAACGACGGCCGTGCGATCAAGCCGGGCGACGTCGTCACCAGCATGAGCGGCCAGACCATCGAGGTGCTCAACACCGATGCCGAGGGTCGCCTGATCCTGTGCGATGCGCTGACCTACGCCAAGCGCTTCGCGCCGTCCGCGGTGATCGACATCGCCACCCTCACGGGGGCCTGCGTGGTCGCCCTGGGCGGCGTGCGCAGCGGGCTCTTCTCCGGCGACGATGCGCTGGCCGAGGCGCTCGAGGCCGCCGGCGAGGCTTCGCAGGATCGCTGCTGGCGGATGCCGCTCGACGAGGACTATGCCGAGGGGCTGAAGAGCAATTTCGCCGATGTCGCCAACGTGGCGGGACGCGCCGGCGGCGCCGTCACGGCGGCCAAGTTCCTGCAGCGCTTCGCGAGCGACTACCCCTGGGCGCACCTCGACATCGCAGGCACCGCCTGGAAGAGCGGGGCGGCCAAGGGGTCCACCGGGCGGCCCGTGGGCCTGCTGCTGAACTATCTCCTGGCGCAGAGCCGCAAGGGCGGCGCGGCCGCCAAGTCTTCGGGCAAGACGCAGAAGGCCGGCACCTCCCGGTCCCGCAAGTGACAGAGATCGACGGCCACTACAACATGCCCGACAAGGTGGGCTACGCCTGCCGCCTGCTGCGCAAGGCGGTGAGCGCCCACGGCGCGCGGCTGGTGGTGGTGGCGGACGCCGCGCTGCTGGAGGCGATCGACCAGTCGCTGTGGACGCTCTCGCCGACCGAATTCATCGCGCATTGCCGCAGCGACGACGCGCCGTTCATCGTCGCGCGTTCGCCGGTGGTGCTGGCGGACGGCGGCTCGGCCTCGCTGCCCGACCGTCCGATCCTGGTCAACCTCGGCAGCGAGCTGCCCGCGAGATTCGAGCGCTTCGAGCGCTTGATCGACCTCGTCGGCAGCGACGACGCCGATCGCCTGGCCGGGCGTGCCCGCTGGCGGCACTACAAGGACCGCGGCTACGCGATCCGTACCCACGCCTACGGCGGGAGCGCGGCCTGATGGCAGGAACACCCCGCACGCCGCCGCGCTTCGTGCCCACCTTGACGACGGTGCTCGAGCGCGTGCCGCAGGAGGCCGCCGAGCCGTCGCCCGTGTCGTCGGCGGCGCCCGCGGCACCGACCGCGGCCGAGCCTTCGCAGACGGTCGCGCTGGGACCCGAGGCCGCGCGGTCCGAGGCCGATGCCTTCCGGCTCGAAGAACAGTTGCTGCACCGCGTGCTGCAGCGCGTCGACCTCTCGCTCGAGGAGCGCGTGAGCGACGCGGTGTCGGCTGCCGTCCAGCAGCACCTCGACACCATGATCCCCGCTTTGCGCGGCGAAATCGAAGCCGTTTTGCGTGCGCTGGTGAGCGAAGCGCTGGCCGGAGAGCTTTCCGAAAACCCCGGGTCTACGCCAGCATTCGGACCGCAAAACTCGGGCTAAACTGCGCGCGGGTCGAAAAGCGCGAGGGCGCTGCGCATCCGCGGCGCGATACTTGCTCAATGTATGTGTCCGGATCCAAAGACCGGTTTTCAACTCTATTCATCCATGTTCTGGAGGTTCTCATGCAATTGAAATGGACAGCCGTCGCCCTGGCCGCTCTCGCGCTCGTGGCCTGTGGCAAGAAGGAAGAAGCTGCCGCCCCCGCTGCCCCTGCGCCGACTGCAGCCGCCCCCGCTCCGGCAGCTCCCCCGGCCGAAGTTCTGGTGGTCAAGATCGGCCACGTTGCCCCGACCAGCGGCGCCATCGCCCACCTCGGCAAGGACAACGAACTGGGCGCTCGCATGGCGGTCGAGGACCTCAATGCCAAGGGCGTGAAGATCGGCGACAAGACCGCCAAGTTCGAACTGCTCGCCGAAGACGACGCAGCCGATCCGAAGCAAGGCACCGCAGTGGCGCAGAAGCTGGTGGACAGCAAGGTCAACGGCGTGGTGGGCCACCTGAATTCCGGCACCACGATCCCGGCCTCCAAGCTGTACAGCGATGCCGGCATCCCCCAGATCTCGCCGTCGGCGACCAACCCGAAGTACACCCGCCAGGGCTTCAAGACCACGTTCCGCGTGGTGGCTGACGACACGCAACTGGGCGGCACGCTCGGCAAGTACGCGGTCGAAACCCTGAAGGGCAAGAACATCGCCGTGATCGACGACCGCACCGCCTACGGCCAGGGCGTCGCCGAGGAATTCGAGAAGGCCGCCAAGGCCGCCGGCGGCACCATCGTCGGCCACGAGTTCACGACCGACAAGTCGACCGACTTCAACGCCATCCTGACCAAGCTCAAGGGCGCCCAGCCCGACATCCTGTTCTTCGGCGGCATGGACGCCGTCGGCGGCCCGATGCTCAAGCAGGTCAAGCAGCTCGGCATGAACGTCAAGTTCATGGGCGGCGACGGCCTGTGCACCGGCGAACTGGCCAAGCTGGCCGGCGATGCGATCGGCGAAGAGATGGTGGTCTGCGCCGAAGCCGGTGGTGTGGAAGGCGACTTCAAGGGTCCGCTGGACGCCTGGAAGGCCAAGTTCAAGGAAAAGAACGGCGTCGAGGTCCAGATCTACGCACCGTACGTCTACGACGCGGTGCAGGTGCTGGCCGCCGCGATGGAAAAAGCCGGCTCGGCCGATCCCGAGAAGTACCTGCCCGAAGTCGGCAAGGTGCAGTACAAGGGCCTGACCGGCCCGATCGCCTTCGACGAAAAGGGCGACATCAAGAACGGTGCCCTGACGCTGTACACCTACAAGAACGGTGCGCGGACGCAGATCGCCGTGGTGCGCTGAGCGCTTCGCGCTCGAACGAAAAGGGGCCTTCGGGCCCCTTTTTTCATGGCTGCGCAGAACTGTCGCTGACGCAGTAATCGATGAAGGCGTCGAGGTCCTTGGATTTGTCGAACACGGCATCGGCGCCGAGCGTCCGGCAGCGTGCGCGGACGTCGGCGTTGACGAAGTTGCTCAGCACCACCGCGCGCTGCCGCTCGGGCCGGTTCATGCAGTGCCGAAGCACTCCGAGGCCGGAGCCCTCCTTGAGGAACAGGTCGACGATCAGCAACTGCCATTCGTCGGCATGCGCGGCCAGCCAGGTGCGCGCCTCGGCTTCGGTCTCGGCGACGCCGACCATGCGCGCATCGATCAGTTCCTCGAGCGCGGGAATCAGGTTGTCGCGAAGGGTCCTGTTGTCTTCGACCAGGAATGTGAGGAGGGCCATGCCGTTTCCGCCATTGCAAGATACACAGCCTAGCCGGGCGCTGGCTCCGGGCCAAGGGCCGAGTCGGCTGCCCTGACGTAGGAGAAAACGGATGGGGCCGCCTGGGCAATACGCAAAAAAAGGCACGAGAAAGGCACAAAAAAGCCCCGGCAGGCGGGGCTTTCAGGACGGATCCGGTTGCAGTTGGAGGCTGCAGGAGACGATTTTTCTGGCGGAGCAGGCGGGATTCGAACCCGCGGAGGGCTATTAACCCTCACACGCTTTCCAGGCGTGCGACTTAAACCGCTCATCCACCGCTCCGAGCCCACGATTGTAGCAGTGCCGCGCCGCCTTTTCGGGCCATCGGGCTGCCTCGCCGAGGGCGCAGGGAGCCCCCGCAGGATCAGGGACAAAGGTCGCATGCCCACCTGACCCGATCCTTCATCTGAATTCCGTACACTTCGCGCCTATTTGCCTGTCCGGAGCCCTGCTCATGAAATTCCGCTTCCCCATCGTCATCATCGACGAGGACTTCCGCTCCGAGAACACTTCGGGGCTCGGTATCCGCGCCCTGGCGCAAGCCTTCGAGAGCGAGGGCTTCGAGGTGCTGGGCGTCACCAGCTACGGCGACCTGAGCCAGTTCGCACAGCAGCAGAGCCGCGCCAGCGCCTTCATCCTGTCGATCGACGACGAGGAGTTCACGGTCGGCCCCGACCTCGACCCGGCGGTGTTGAGCCTGCGCAGCTTCATCGGCGAGGTGCGGCGCAAGAACGCCGACGTGCCGATCTACATCTATGGCGAGACGAAAACCTCGCGCCACATCCCGAACGACATCCTGCGCGAGCTGCACGGCTTCATCCACATGTTCGAGGACACGCCGGAGTTCGTGGCGCGCCACATCATCCGGGAAGCGAAGAGCTACCTCGAAGGCGTGCAGCCGCCGTTCTTCAAGGCGCTGATCGACTATGCGGAAGACGGCTCGTACTCCTGGCACTGCCCGGGGCACTCGGGCGGCGTGGCCTTCCTCAAAAGCCCGGTGGGCCAGATGTTCCACCAGTTCTTCGGCGAGAACATGCTGCGCGCCGACGTCTGCAACGCGGTCGAAGAGCTCGGCCAGCTGCTCGACCACACCGGCCCGGTGGCGGCCAGCGAGCGCAATGCGGCGCGCATCTTCAACGCCGACCACTGCTTCTTCGTCACCAACGGCACCAGCACCAGCAACAAGATGGTGTGGCACCACACGGTGGCGCCCGACGACGTGGTGGTGGTGGACCGCAACTGCCACAAGTCGATCCTGCACGCGATCATCATGACCGGCGCGATTCCGGTGTTCATGAAGCCCACGCGCAACCACTTCGGCATCATCGGCCCGATCCCCAAGAGCGAGTTCGAGCCGGCGGCGATCAAGGCCAAGATCGCGGCCAACCCGCTGCTCTCGCACGTGGACGCCAACAAGGTGAAGCCGCGGGTGATGACGCTGACGCAGTCGACCTACGACGGCGTGATCTACAACACCGAGACCATCAAGAACATGCTCGACGGCTACGTCGACACGCTGCACTTCGACGAGGCCTGGCTGCCGCATGCGGCATTCCACCCGTTCTACGGTGCCTACCACGCGATGGGCAAGCGCCGCGTGCGGCCCAAGGACTCGCTGGTGTTCGCCACCCAGTCGACCCACAAGCTGCTGGCCGGCATCAGCCAGGCCAGCCACGTGCTGGTGCAGGACTCGCAGAACCGGGCGCTCGACCGCGACCTGTTCAACGAGGCCTACCTGATGCATTCGTCGACCAGCCCGCAGTACGCGATCATCGCGAGCTGCGACGTCGCCGCCGCGATGATGGAGCCGCCCGGCGGCACCGCGCTGGTCGAGGAGAGCATCCTGGAGGCGCTCGACTTCCGCCGCGCGATGCGCAAGGTCGAGGCCGAGTTCGGCAAGGACGAATGGTGGTTCAAGGTCTGGGGCCCCGAGAAGCTGGTCGACGAGGGCATCGGCCGGGCCGACGACTGGATCATCAAGGGTGAGTCGCGCACCGCCAAGTGGCATGGCTTCGGCAAGCTGGCCGACGGTTTCAACATGCTCGACCCGATCAAGTCGACCATCGTGACGCCGGGACTGGACCTGAACGGCAAGTTCGCCAAGACCGGCATCCCGGCCAGCATCGTGACCAAGTTCCTGGCCGAGCACGGCGTGATCGTCGAGAAGACCGGGCTCTACAGCTTCTTCATCATGTTCACGATCGGCATCACCAAGGGCCGCTGGAACACGCTGTTGACGGCGCTGCAGCAGTTCAAGGACGACTACGCGCGCAACCAGCCGATGTGGCGGATCATGCCGGAGTTCTGCCAGGCGCATCCGAAGTACGAGCGCCTCGGGCTGCGCGACCTGTGCCATCACATCCACGAGCTGTACGCGCGCTTCGACGTCGCGCGCCTGACCACCGAGATGTACCTGAGCGACCTGATGCCGGCCATGAAGCCGAGCGACGCCTTCGCCCACATCGCGCACCGCAAGACCGAGCGGGTCGAGATCGACCACCTCGAGGGCCGCATCACGACCAGCCTGATCACGCCGTACCCGCCGGGCATCCCGCTCTTGATCCCGGGCGAGGTCTTCAACAAGAAGATCGTCGACTACCTCAAGTTCGCGCGTGAGTTCAACACCGAGTGCCCGGGCTTCGAGACCGACATTCACGGGTTGGTGGGCCGCATCGACGAGACGGGCAAGAAGCGCTACTACGCCGACTGCGTGCGGGCCGAACCCCAGAAGGTGCCGCAGCAGGCGCCGGCCGCCAAGCCGGCGAGCGTCAAGCCAGCCGCAAAGTCATCACGCCGGCCGCGATGACCAGCGTGCCGATGGCGCGCTGCCAGCCGAAGGGCTCGCGCAGGAACAGCGTGCCGATGACCGCGGCGAACAGCACCGAGGTCTCGCGCAGCGCGGCGACCACGGCCACCGGCGCCTGCGTCATCGCCCACAGCGCGATGCCGTAGCTGCCCAGCGAGGCCACCGTGCCGACGAGCGCGATCTTCCAGCGCCCCGCCATGTAGGCGAGGGCGGCACGGCGCTGGCCGGGGCGGCGCCACAGCACCAGCAACAGGTAGGGCAGGCCGTCGAACACGAACAGGCCCGCCACGTAGGCCAGGGCGTCGCCCGAGGCTCGTACGCCGATGCCGTCGACCACGGTGTAGATCGCGATGATCGCGGCATTGGCCAACGCGAAGCCGATGGCCTTGCGTCGCTGCGCCTCGTCGCCGTCGCGCAGTGCCGAGCGCGACAGGCCCAGCGTGACGACGCCGACGCAGATCACCGCGACACCGCCCCAGGCTGCCGCCGAGATGCCTTCGCCGATGAAGGGCAGGCTGCCCATCGCGACCAGCAACGGTGCGCAACCGCGCATCACGGGGTAGGTGAGGCCGAGATCGCCGTGCTTGTAGGCGCCTGCGAGCGCGATGTAGTAGCCGAGGTGGATCGCGAGCGACGCCGCCATGTAGGGCCAGGCGGCGCGCGCGGGCAGACCGGTGTACAGCAGCAGCGGCACCGCGATGAAGAGCCCCAGGCTGTGGATCAGCGCGGTGTCGAGCGGCTTGTCGCCGCCCGACTTGATGAGCGCGTTCCAGCCGGCATGCAGCAGCGCGCCGAACAGGACGGCGCCGACGATCGACGCGCTGAGCGTCACGTCAGCATGCGGCGCTGCGCGCGAGCAAGGTCTCGATACCGGAAAGTCTCTGTGCCATTGCAGTCCTCGGGCGAGAGTTGTCTTTTCGTTGTTGCGCAAGGTGCGCTCGAGGCTGTGGTCACCCCTTGCGGATTGTCTACGATCCGTCGTCGCGAACCCGCAGGAAGCGCGCGAAGCGCGGCAGGCCGCTCGGGTTGGTTCCGTTGTAGCGGTAGGTCACCCAGCTGCCGATGGCCGGCGGACTCTCGCGCTCGGCGTCGCTGAAGCCGCCGCCGAGCCTGAAGCGCTTGCCGTCGGCGGTCTCGACCCACATCGCGCCCATGCGGCCGGCGTGCTTGCCGCGCCCCGGCACATAGGAGAGCACGCGCGCCTCGGCATCGTCGAAGGGCTTGACCTTGACCAGGTCGACGTTGCGTTCGGCCCGATAGAGCGATCCGCCCCGGTGCAGCATCAGGCCTTCGCCGCCCATCCGGACCGTCTTGTCGAGCAGGGCCTGCAGCGCTTCATGGGTGGTGGCGCGCAGTTGCGGCACGGGCACGATCCAGGGCGCCTCGGTGATCGGCAGCAGCTTGCGCAGGGCCGCGAGCCGGGTCGTGAAGTCGCCCGGCGAGGCCGGCAGATCGAACACCATGAAGCGCATCTCGCGCCAGGCGGGGTCCGCCGGCGTCTGGCTGCGCACGGTCGAGACTGCGTGCGCGAAGCGGCCGCGGCCGGCCCAGAGCTCGCCATCCATCGGGACCGCCGGCAGCGCGGCCGTGAACCATGCCGGCGCCACGATCCGTTCGCCGCCGCGTGTCCACAACTGCTTGCCGTCCCAGTAGCCCCGGACGCCGTCGTACTTCTCGCTGACCCAGTAGTCCGCCAGCGGCAAGCCGCGGCGGTAGACCTCGGCCAGCATCAACGGCGGCGCGGCGTTGCCCGCCAGCGCCGCGGGGGCCAGCCAGGCGAGTCCCGCAACGACGAAAGCCCGTCGAGCGATCTTGTTCATTGACAAGTCATTCCTCCCCAAACCGGTCGAGGCGCCGTCGCGCCCGTCTTCGCCCGAAGCGCAATCAGGCGTCTGAAACGCCGCCCACCACCTGGCTGAAGCCGCCATCCACGTAGGTGATCTCGGCGGTCACGCCGCTCGCGAGATCGCTCAGCAAGAAGGCGGCCACGTTGCCGACTTCCTCGATCGTCACGTTGCGCCGCATCGGCGCCACCTTCGAGATCGCCGACAGCAGCTTGCCGAAGTCCTTGATCCCGCTGGCCGCCAGCGTCTTGATCGGGCCGGCGCTGATGCCGTTGACGCGCATGCCCTTGGGGCCCAGCGACTCGGCGAGGTAGCGCACCGAGGCTTCGAGCGAGGCCTTGGCGAGGCCCATGGTGTTGTAGTTGGGCAGGGCGCGGATCGCGCCCAGGTAGGTCAGCGTCAACAGGGCCGACTTGTCGTTGAGGTAGGGCAGGGCCGCCTTGGCCATCGCCGGAAAGCTGTACGCGCTGATATCGTGCGCGATCTTGAAGCCTTCGCGCGACAAGCCTTCGAGGAAGTCGCCCGCAATGGCCTCGCGCGGCGCGAAGCCGATGCTGTGGACGAAGCCGTCGAACTTGGGCCAGGTCCGGGCCAGGTCGGTGAACAGCTTGTCGATCTGGGCATCGTCGCCGACGTCGCAGTCGAATACGAGCTTCGAGTCGAAGTCGGCCGCGAACTCGGTGATGCGGTCCTTGAAGCGCTCGCCCACGTAGCTGAACGCCAGCTCGGCGCCTTGCGCATGGCAGGCCTTGGCAATGCCGTAGGCGATGGAGCGGTTGCTCAGAACGCCCGTGATCAGAAGTTTTTTGCCGGAAAGAAAGCCCATGGGACGACCTCGTGTAAATCTTGGGCAGAATTCTCGCATGCGAGTTTGGCTTCTCTTCGTGTTGGCGCTCTGGGCGGTCCCTTCCTGGGCCGCGCATGCCTACGCGCAGTTCGGCGACATCAAGTACCCGCCGGGGTTCACCCATTTCGACTATGTCAATCCGCAGGCGCCCAAGGGCGGAGAGATCCGCATGGTGCCGCCGACGCGGCCGACGAACTTCGACAAGTTCAACCCTTTCACGCTCAAGGGCACGACGCCGTACGGCATCGGCAACCTGATGTTCGAAAGCCTGCTGACGGGCAATTCGGAAGAGCCGACCACGGCCTACGGCCTTCTCGCCGAGGACGTCGAAGTCGCCGCGGACAAGAAATCCGCCACCTTCAGAATCCATCCCAAGGCGCGCTTCAACGACGGCACCCCGGTGCTCGCGGCGGACGTGGTGCATTCGTTCAACACGCTCACCGGCAAGCTGGCGGCACCCCAGTTCCGGACCATCTACGCCGAAGTGAAGGGCGCCAAGGCCATCGGCGACAGGACGGTGCGCTTCGATTTCAAGAGCCCCAACCCCGAGCTGCCGCTGGTGGTCGGCGGCATGCCGGTGTTCAGCCGGGCCTGGGGCGGCGGCAAGCCCTTCGACCAGATCACCACCGACGTGCCGATCGGCTCGGGCCCGTACAAGCTCCTCAACCCGCGCATGGGCCGGGACATCACCTACACGCGGGACCCGGACTACTGGGGCGCGGAGCTGCCTGTGCGCAAGGGGCACTTCAACTTCGACCGCGTCACCTACAGGATCTACCTCGACGAGACCGCTCGCTTCGAGGGCCTCAAGGCGGACGAGTTCGATTTCATGCGCGAGTTCACGTCGCGCAACTGGGCGCGCCAGTACAAGGGCAAGCAATTCGATTCCGGCGAGATCCTGAAACGGGCCTTCGAGAACAAGAATCCCGGCGACTTCCAGGGCTACGTCTTCAATACGCGCAATCCCAAGTTCAAGGACATCCGGGTGCGCCAGGCCATCGGGCTCGCGATGGATTTCGAGTGGCTCAACAAGCAGCTGTTCTACGGGCTGTACAAGCGCGTCGAAGGCTACTTCCCGAACAGCGAGTTCCACGCCGAAGGATTGCCCACGCCGCAAGAGCTGGCGCTGCTCGAACCGTTGCGCGACAAGCTGCGTCCGGAGGTCTTCGGCCCCGCCGTGATCTCGCCGAGCACCGCGCCGCCGGGCAGCCTGCGCGAGAACCTGCGCAAGGCGCGCGCCTTGCTGGCCGAGGCCGGCTGGACCTACCGGGATGGCGCCTTGCGCAACGCGAAGGACGAGGTCTTCACGATCGAGTTCCTCAACGACCAGCCTTCGCTGATCCGCGTCGCGACGCCCTTCCAGACGGCGCTGCGCAAGCTCGGCATCCAGATGACCTTCCGCACCGTCGACTTCTCGCTGGCCCAGCAGCGCATGGACAACTTCGACTTCGAGATGACGTCGGTGCGGCTGCCGGGCAGCACAGCGCCAGGCGGCGAACTGCTCGAGTTCTTCGGCTCGCAGGCGGCCGCCACCGATGGCTCGCGAAATATCTGGGGCATCGCCGACCCGGCCGTCGACGCGCTGCTGCAGAAGGTGGTGGGTGCGACCACGCGGCCCGAGCTCAGCGCCGCGATGCGCGCGCTGGACCGCGTGCTCTCGCACGGCTACTACTCGGTGCCGCAGTACTACGGCGGTGCCTTCCTGATCGGCTACCATCCGCGGCCCTTCGTGCTGCCGCCGGTGATCCCGCCTTACTACGAGGCCGACAACTGGGCCGTGAGCAATTGGTGGGCATCGCCCAGCAACAAGTAGGAGCGCCATGGTCAGCTACATCCTCAAACGCCTGCTGTTGATGGTGCCCACGCTGTTCGGTGTGCTGATGCTGACCTTCCTCGTGATCCAGTTCGTGCCGGGCGGACCGGTCGAGCAGATGGTGTCCCAGCTGCAGGGACGCGATTCCGGCGGCGAGCGCGCGGCCACGAGCGGCGCGGGCTACCGCGGACGCCAGGGGCTGGATCCTCAGCGCATCGAGGAGATCAAGCAGCTCTACGGCTTCGACAAGCCGCCGCTCGAACGTTTCTGGCAGATGCTGAAGTCCTACGCGCGCTTCGACTTGGGAACGAGCTTCTACCAGCGCAAGGCCGTCTGGGACCTGGTCAAGGAAAAGATGCCGGTGTCGATCAGCCTGGGGTTGTGGACCTTCTTCATCAGCTACCTGATCGCCGTGCCGCTGGGCGTCGCGAAGGCGGTGCGGGCGGGCACGCGCTTCGACTTCCTGACGACGCTGGTGGTGCTGGTCGGCTATGCCATCCCGGGATTCGTGCTGGGCGTCGCGCTGCTCGTGGTCTTCGGCGGACAGTTGCAGTGGTTTCCGCTGCGCGGACTGACGTCGTCGGGCTGGCAGGCCATGGGGTGGGGCGCGCGGATCGTCGACTACCTGTGGCACATCGCGCTGCCCGTGACGGCAATGGTGCTGGGCAGTTTCGCGGTGACGGCCATGCTGACCAAGAACTCCTTTCTCGAGGAGATCCGCAAGCAGTACGTGCTGACGGCGCGCGCCAAGGGGCTGACCGAGCGCG
Source organism: Variovorax sp. M-6 (assembly GCF_052114385.1). Taxonomy (NCBI): domain Bacteria; kingdom Pseudomonadati; phylum Pseudomonadota; class Betaproteobacteria; order Burkholderiales; family Comamonadaceae; genus Variovorax; species Variovorax sp. M-6. The sequence continues at coordinate 36,136 of NZ_JBFREQ010000035.1, forward strand.
AAGTGCTGTGGAAGCACGTGTTCCGCAATGCGCTGATCCCGATCGTCACCGGCTTCCCGGCGGCATTCATCGGCGCGTTCTTCACCGGCTCCCTGTTGATCGAGACGCTGTTCTCGCTCGACGGCCTGGGCCTGCTGAGTTACGAGAGCGTGATCCGGCGCGACTATCCGGTGGTGCTGGGCACGCTCTACCTGTTCACGCTGATCGGGCTGGTGACCAAGCTGATCAGCGATCTTTGCTACGTACTGGTGGACCCGAGGGTGAAGTTTGACTAGCGGCGGCGTTACCGTGTCGCCCGGTCGCCGTGCCTGGCTGCGCTTCAAGCGCAACCGGCTCGGCTACTGGAGCCTGGTTCTCTTCTCGCTCCTCGTGGTGCTGAGCCTCTTCGCCGAGGTGCTCTCCACCGACAAGCCGCTGGTGGTGCGCTACGAGGGCCGGACCTACTTTCCGGTGGCGCGCGACTACTCGGAGAAGACCTTCGGCGGCGACTTCGAGACGCCGGCCGACTACCTGGATCCGTTCATCCGCGAACGAATCACCTCGGGCGGCAACTGGGCCCTCTATGCGCCCAACCCCTACGGTCCGAAGACGCTCAACTACTTCGCGAAATCCCCGAATCCCGCGGCGCCCTCCGCCGAGAACTTCTTCGGCAGCGACGATCGCGGCCGCGACCTGCTGGCGCAGTTGATCTACGGCTTCCGCGTGAGCGTTCTGTTCGCGCTGGCACTGACCTTCATCGGCGTGGTGCTCGGGGTCGTGACCGGCGCCATCCAGGGCTTCTTTGCCGGCAAGATCGACCTCGCGTTCCAACGCTTCATCGAGATCTGGAGCTCGATGCCCGAGCTCTACCTGCTGATCATCTTCAGTGCGGTCTTCGCGCCCAGCGTCTCGCTGCTGCTGATCCTGCTGAGCCTGTTCGGCTGGATGGGGCTGTCGGACTATGTGCGCGCCGAGTTCCTGCGCAATCGCCAGATGGACTACGTGCGGGCAGCGCGCGCACTCGGCGTCGGCAACCTGCAGATCATGTGGCGCCACATCCTGCCCAACAGCATGACGCCGGTCGTGACCTTCCTGCCGTTCCGCATGAGCGCGGCGATCCTGGCGCTGACCTCGCTCGACTTCCTGGGCCTCGGCGTACCGCCGGGGACGCCCTCGCTGGGCGAGCTGCTGAGCCAGGGCAAGGCCAACATCGACGCCTGGTGGATCTCGCTGTCCACCTTCGCGGTGCTGGTGGTCACGCTGATGCTGCTGACCTTCATGGGCGACGCGCTGCGCGATGCGCTCGATCCGCGGAAGGCCGAGCGTGGGGACCGGAATGAGCGCTGAACTGTTGAAAGTCCAGGGCCTGCGCGTCGCCTTCGGCGACAAGGAGGTGGTGCACGGCATCGACTTCGCGATCCGCGAGGGCGAGAAGCTGGCGCTGGTCGGCGAGTCGGGCTCGGGCAAGACCGTGACCGCGCTCAGCCTGCTGCGCCTGGTGCAGAACGCCGACATCTCGGGCAGCGCGACCTTCGGCGGCGGGGAGGGCGGTGGCGCGCGCGACCTGCTCGCGATGCCCGAGCGGCAGCTGCGGGGCATCCGCGGCAAGGAGATCGCGATGATCTTCCAGGAGCCGATGACCGCGCTCAACGCGCTCTACACCGTGGGGGACCAGATCGCCGAAGTGCTCCAGCTGCACCAGGCGCTGCCGGCGCGCGCGGCCCAGGAGGCCGCGGTGCAATTGCTGGCCGACACCGGCATCCCGGAGCCGGCGCGGCGGGCCCGGTCCTTTCCGCATCAGCTCTCCGGCGGCCAGCGCCAGCGCGCGATGATCGCGATGGCGCTGGCCTGCAAGCCGCGGCTGCTGCTGGCCGACGAGCCGACCACCGCGCTCGACGTCACGGTGCGGGCCCAGATCCTCGAACTGCTCGCCGAGCTGCAGCGCAAGCACCGCATGGCGGTGCTGCTGATCACGCACGACCTGAACCTGGTGCGCCGTTTCGCCGACCGCGTGGCCGTGATGGAGAACGGCCACATCGTCGAGCACGGTGCGGTCGCGGCCGTGTTCGACGCCCCGCAGCATGCGTACACGCGCAAGCTGATCGACAGCCGGCCGACTCGCGATGTGGCTTCCTTCGCGGTCGACCCGAATGCCCCGACGGTGCTCGAGGCCAAAGCCCTGCGCGTGATCTATCCGGTGCCGCGGCCCGGCATCGGCGGCTGGTTCCGCCACGGCGAATTCGTGGCGGTGCAGGGCGCCGATTTCAGCATCGCGCCGGGCCAGACCCTGGGCGTGGTCGGCGAGTCCGGCTCGGGCAAGTCGACCCTGGCGCTGGCCGCGCTCGGCCTTCTGAAGCACCAGGGCGAACTCGACGTCGCGGGCCGCCAGTGGGCCGGCGGCACTGCCAGCGACCGGTCGCTCCGGCGGCTGATGCAGGTGGTGTTCCAGGACCCGTTCTCGTCGCTGTCGCCGCGCATGACGGTCGAACAGATCGTCGGCGAGGGGCTGACCGTCCATGCGCCCGAGCTCGACACCGCCGCCCGCCGCGGCCGCGCCCTCGACGCGCTGGCCGACGTCGGCCTCACCGAAGCGCAGTTCCCGGCCCTGCTCGATCGCTATCCGCACGAGTTCTCCGGCGGCCAGCGGCAGCGGCTGGCGATCGCGCGGGCGCTGGTCGTCGACCCGAAGCTGCTGGTGCTCGACGAACCCACCAGCGCGCTCGACGTCACGATCCAGAAGCAGGTGCTGGGCCTGCTGCAGCGCCTGCAGCGCGAGCGCGGCCTGAGCTACCTGCTGATCACCCACGACGTGGAAGTGATCCGCGCCATGGCGCACCAGGTCATCGTCATGAAGGACGGCGCGATCCTCGAGTCGGGGCCGGCCCTGCGGGTGCTCGACGCGCCCGAGCATCCCTACACGCAAAAGCTGGTCGCCGCAGCCCTGGCCGATTAGAAATATTCAAAGGAATGGAATGTCGCTGACCGGATACGACAGGCGCGGCGCCTGGCGCGCGGCCCTGGCCTGCATGGTGACGCTGGCCGTGGCCATGGGCCTGGGGCGCTTCGCCTTCACGCCGATGCTGCCGATCATGCTGCACGAGGGAAAGCTGGACCTGCAGGGCGGTGGCGTGCTGGCCTCGCTCAACTACCTTGGCTACTTTCTCGGCGCCGTGAGCTGCGCGGCGATCCGGATCCAGCCGGCCACGATGGTGCGCGGCGGCCTGGTCGCCACCGCGGCCTTGTTGCTCGGGATGGGCCTGCTGCACGGTTTCACCGTCTGGGGCGTGCTGCGCACGGCCGCCGGCGTGATGAGCGCCTGGACCTTCGTCTTCGCCTCCGGCTGGGGTCTGCGGCGACTGGCGGAGACCGGCGCGCCGGCGCTGGCCGGCGTGATCTATTCCGGGCCCGGCATCGGGATCGCGGTCACCGGGCTGCTGGGCGGCGCCGTCGGGCGCTGGGGCTCGGACGCGGGCTGGATCGGCTTCGGCCTGCTGTCGCTGGTCCTGATCGCGCTTATCTGGCGCATCTTCAGCGACGGCCACCCGGCCGTCACGGGTGTCCAGGCCGGCCCGGCGGCGGCGCCGACGGCGGCCGAATCCGCCGCGGCGCGCAGCGATGCCCGCTGGCTGGTCGGGCTCTACGGGCTGGCGGGCTTCGGCTACATCATCACGGCCACCTTCCTGCCGGTGATCGCGCGGCAAGCCCTGCCGGGCTCGCCCTGGCCGGATCTGTTCTGGCCGCTGCTGGGCCTGGCGGTCGTGCCGGGCGCGCTGATCGGCGCCCGGGCGCCGATGCACTGGGACAACCGGCTCCTGCTCGCCATCGCCTACGGCTTGCAGGCGCTGGGCGTGGTGCTGTCGGTGGCCTGGCCGACGATCGTCGGTTTCGGGCTCGGCAGCTTGTTGCTGGGCATGCCTTTCACCGCCATCACCCTGTTTGCGATGCGGGATGCGCGGCGGCTGCGCGGCAACGCCGCGGCCGGGCTGATCGGCTATGCCACCGCATCCTACGGAGTCGGTCAGATCCTCGGCCCGCTGTTCGCGGCGCCCCTGGCCCAGCGCACCGGCTCGTTCGCGGTGCCGTTGCTGGTCGCGGCAGCGGCGCTGGCGCTCGGCGCGCTGCTTTTCAGCCATGTCTGGTGGCGCTCCAGACTCGCCAAAGTGCTTCCGGAAGCGTAAAAACCCCTGATTCGTAACGCATTTGGCATATAATTCGAGGCTCACGACCAAACGGGCGAGTACCAACCGCCCGTTTTTTTATGGGTCGACGCATTTTCGATGTCGAGAGCGGCGGCGGCATCGGACACAGCAAACGGCACTTCAAAGGCATTTACAGACACGTGGCATTGCAGCAGACAGTGGAACAAACCGTGGCCGGACTCGGCTACGACCTGGTCGAGATCGAGCGCTCGGCCGGGGGATTGCTGCGCGTCACGATTGATTTGCCCTGGCAAGGCCCCACCTTGGATGCAGCGGGTGCGCCGGAGCCTTTCGTGACCGTCGAGGATTGCGAAAAGGTCACGCGCCAGCTGCAGTTCGCGCTCGAGGTCGACGGCGCCGACTACAAGCGGCTCGAGGTGTCATCGCCGGGCATCGACCGCCCGTTGCGGAATGAGCAGGATTTCCAGCGTTTTGCCGGCGAGGTGATCGACATCACGCTGAAGGCGCCGATGGGCGCGGCGGCGAATGGCCAGGTGGCGGCCAACCGCAAGAAATTTCGCGGCACGCTGGAGCGCGTTGTCGCAGCCGACGGCTCGCAGGGCTGGCAGATCGTCTGGAGCGACGAGCCCGCGGCGAAGCCCGGTCAGAAGATCAGCAAGAAGCGCGTGCCTGCCCCCCTGCAGGCGCTCGGTTTTGCATTGGACGAGTTGCGCGAAGCGCGGCTCGCCCCGATAGTGGATTTCAATGGGCGCAGGCCAAAACCCGGCACCGTGGTGTCGGACTGAACGAGGAGAGTGGTGGCATGAATCGCGAAATGTTGATGTTGGTGGATGCGATCTCGCGCGAGAAGAACGTCGAACGTGACGTCGTCTTCGGCGCGGTCGAATCCGCCCTGGCGCAAGCCACCAAGAAGCTCTATCAGGGCGACGTGGACATTCGCGTCGCCGTCGACCGCGACAGCGGCGACTACGAGACCTTCCGTCGCTGGCATGTGGTTCCCGACGAGGCCGGCCTGCAACTGCCCGACCAGGAAATCCTGCTGTTCGAGGCCAAGGAAGAGATGCCCGACATCGAGCTCGACGAGTACATCGAGGAATCGGTGGACTCGGTGCCGATCGGCCGCATCGGTGCGATGGCCGCCAAGCAGGTGATCCTGCAGAAGATCCGTGACGCCGAGCGCGAAATGCTGCTCAACGACTTCATGTCGCGCGGCGAGAAGATCTTCACCGGCACCGTCAAGCGCCTGGACAAGGGCGACATCATCGTTGAAGCGGGAAGAGTCGAAGGGCGCCTGCGCCGCAGCGAGATGATCGCCAAGGAAAACCTGCGCAACGGCGACCGCGTGCGGGCCATGATCATGGAGGTCGACCTGACGCTGCGCGGCGCGCCGATCATCCTGTCGCGTTCGGCCCCCGAATTCATGATCGAGCTGTTCCGCCAGGAAGTGCCCGAAATCGAACAAGGCCTGCTCGAGATCAAGAGCTGCGCCCGCGATCCCGGCTCGCGCGCCAAGATCGCCGTGCTCTCGCACGACAAGCGGGTCGATCCGATCGGCACCTGCGTCGGCGTGCGCGGCACCCGGGTCAACGCGGTCACCAACGAGCTCGCCGGCGAACGCGTGGACATCGTGCTCTGGAGCGAGGATCCGGCCCAGTTCGTGATCGGCGCCCTGGCGCCGGCCAATGTCTCGTCGATCGTGGTCGACGAGGAGAAGCATGCGATGGACGTGGTGGTCGACGAGGAAAACCTCGCGATCGCGATCGGCCGCGGCGGTCAGAACGTGAGGCTCGCCTCCGACCTGACCGGCTGGAAGATCAACATCATGGACGCCAACGAGTCGGCCCAGAAGCAGGCGACCGAGACCGACGCCAGCCGCAAGCTGTTCATGGAGAAGCTCGACGTCGACGAGGAAATCGCCGACATCCTGATCTCCGAAGGTTTCACCAGCCTCGAGGAAGTGGCCTACGTGCCGATCTCCGAGCTGCTCGAGATCGAAAGCTTCGACGAAGACACGATCAACGAACTGCGGTCGCGCGCCAAGGATGCGCTGCTGACCATGGAAATCGCCCGGGAAGAAAACGTCGAGAGCGTCTCGCAGGATCTGCGCGACCTCGCCGGCCTCGATCCGGCCCTCATTCCCAAATTGGCCGAGGCGGGTGTCCACACCCGTGACGACCTGGCCGACCTTGCGGTCGATGAACTCACCGATATCACCGGCCAAACCGCCGATGAGGCCAAGAACCTGATCTTGAAAGCCCGCGAACATTGGTTCGCTGGCCAAGAGTGACGGTCATGGAGGCACGAAACCAATATGTCCAGTACCACTGTCGCCGAGTTCGCGAACGAGCTCAAGAAGACTCCCGAAACCCTGCTTGACCAGCTCAAGAGCGCAGGCGTGCCCAAGCAGGCCGCCACCGATGCGCTGAGCGAGGCCGACAAGCAGCGCCTGCTCGGCTTCCTGAAGGCCAGCCACGGCACGGTCGAGCCCGAGCGCAAGAAGATCACGCTGACGAAGAAATCGACCAGCGAGATCAAGCAGGCCGACGCCACCGGCCGCGCCCGCACGATCCAGGTCGAGGTGCGCAAGAAGCGCACCTTCATCCAGCGCGACGAAGGCCACCCGGCGGTGTCCGAGGCGACTGCCGCCGCTGAAGCCGAGGCGCCCGCCGCCGCGCCCGCAGCGCCCCAGATCGACGAAGCCGAACTCGCGCGCCGCGAGGAAGACGCACGCCGTCAGGCCGAACTGATCCGCCGCCAGGAAGAAGAACTGGTCGAGAAGCGTCGCCTGCGCGAAGAAACCGAAGCCCGCGAACGCGAAAAGGTCGAACGCGCCGAGCGGGCCGAGCAGGAGGCCAAGGCCGCCAGCAAGAAGGCCGCCGAGGCCGCTGCTGCCGCCACGGTGACCGAAGGCGCGCCTGAAGCGCCCGAGGAAGCCCCGGCCGTGACCGACCGCAAGGCCGCCGCCGAAGCCGCCGCCGCGCAGGCCAAGGACGACGCCAAGGCCAAGGCCGCCGCCGAATCGAAGGCCCGCGCCGACGAGGAAGCCGCTCGCGCCAAGGATCTCGACGAACGCCGCCGCAAGGCGCTGGCCGAAGCCGAAGCCATCCGCGCCATGATGAATGCACCGGCGCGCGTGCTGGTGCCGCACAAGGCGCCCGAGAAGCCCGTGCCCGAAAAGGCCGCGGTCAAGGGCACACTGCACAAGCCGACCGCGCCGCCGGCGCGTCCCGGTGCGCCCGCCGCGCCTGGCGCTGCCGGTGCGCCCGGCGCAGGCAAGGAAGTCAAGTCGGCCAAGCTCTCGTCGAGCTGGGCTGGCGACACTGCCAAGAAGAAGGAAATCAAGACCCGCGGCGATGCCAGCGGCGGCGTCGGCCGCGGCAACTGGCGCGGAGGCCCGCGCGGGCGCCGCGGCAACGACCGCGGAGGCCAGGAAGAGCGCATGCCGGCCGCACCGGTCGAGGCGCGCGTGCTCGAAGTGCACGTGCCCGAGACCATCACGGTGTCGGAGCTCGCGCACAAGATGGCCGTCAAGGCGTCGGAAGTCATCAAGCAACTGATGAAGCTCGGCCAGATGGCGACCATCAACCAGTCGCTGGACCAGGACACCGCGATGATCATCGTGGAGGACATGGGCCACACGGCCGTGGTCGCCGCGCTGGACGATCCGGAAGCCTTCACCGACGAGGACGTCTCGGCAACGCAGGCAGAGGCCCTGCCGCGCGCACCGGTCGTGACCGTCATGGGCCACGTCGACCACGGCAAGACCTCGCTGCTGGACTACATCCGCCGCGCCAAGGTCGCCGCGGGCGAAGCCGGCGGCATCACGCAGCACATCGGGGCGTACCACGTCCAGACCGAGCGCGGCATGGTGTCCTTCCTCGACACCCCGGGCCACGAGGCGTTCACCGCCATGCGTGCCCGCGGTGCCCAGGCCACCGACATCGTGATCCTGGTGGTCGCCGCGGACGACGGCGTCATGCCGCAGACCAAGGAAGCCATCAAGCACGCGAAGGCGGCGGGTGTGCCGATCGTGGTCGCGATCAACAAGGTCGACAAGCCCGATGCCAACCTCGACCGCGTCAAGCAGGAGCTGGTGGCCGAAGAAGTCGTGCCTGAAGAGTACGGCGGCGACGTGCCGTTCGTGCCGGTCTCCGCCAAGACGGGGCAGGGCGTGGACGATCTGCTCGAGCAGGTGCTGCTGCAGGCCGAAGTGCTGGAACTCAAGGCGCCGGTGGATGCCGCCGCCAAGGGCCTGGTCATCGAAGCCCAGCTCGACAAGGGCCGCGGCCCGGTCGCGACCGTGCTGGTGCAGTCCGGCACCCTCAAGACCGGCGACGTGGTGCTGGCCGGCTCGACCTATGGCCGCGTGCGCGCCATGCTCGACGAAGACGGCAAGACCATCAAGTCCGCGGGTCCGTCGATCCCGGTCGAGATCCAGGGCCTGACCGAAGTGCCGCAAGCCGGCGACGAGTTCATGGTGATGGCCGACGAGCGCCGTGCGCGCGAGATCGCCACCTACCGGGCCGGCAAGTTCCGCAACACCAAGCTGGCGAAAGCCCAGGCCGCGAACCTGCAGAACATGTTCACCGACCTGTCGGCGGGCGAAGTGCAGACGCTGCGGATCATCATCAAGGCCGACGTCCAGGGTTCGCAAGAAGCGCTGGCCCAGTCGCTGCTCAAGCTGGCGACCGAAGAGGTCAAGGTGCAGATGGTGTACGCCGGCGTCGGCGGCATCAGCGAGAGCGACATCAACCTCGCGATCGCATCGAAGGCCATCGTGATCGGCTTCAACGTGCGCGCCGATTCCGGTGCGCGCAAGCTGGCCGAGAGCAACGGCGTGCAACTGCACTACTACAGCATCATTTACGACGCTGTGGACGACATCAAGGTCGCGATGTCCGGCATGCTGGCTCCCGAGCGGCGTGAAGAGATCATCGGCTCGGCCGAGATCCGCACCGTGTTCGTGGCCTCCAAGATCGGTACGGTCGCGGGTTGTATGGTCACCTCGGGCCTGGTCAACCGCAGCGCGCATTTCCGCCTGCTGCGCGACAACGTGGTGATCTACACCGGCGAAGTCGACTCGATCAAGCGGCTCAAGGACGACGTGCGCGAAGTGCGCGAAGGCTTCGAGTGCGGTATCAAGCTCAAGAACTACAACGACATCAAGGAAGGTGATCACCTGGAGTTCTTCGAGATCAAGGAAATCGCCCGGACGCTGTAAGCGAACGAAGCGACGCCGACCATGCCCAAACGCAAAGCCGCAGCCCCGAACCGCGCCTTCAAGGTCGCCGATCAGATCCAGCGCGATCTGACGGAGTTGATCGCGCGAGAACTCAAGGACCCGCGGGTGGGCATGGTCACGATCCAGGCGGTCGAGGTCACGCCCGACTACGCGCACGCGAAGGTCTTCTTCAGCCTGCTCGTGGGCGATCCGGTCGAGACCACCGAAGCCTTGAACCAGGCCGCCGGATTCCTCCGCAACGGCCTGTTCAAGCGCCTGCACATCCACACGGTGCCGACACTGCATTTCCAGTTCGACCGCACGACCGAACGTGCAGCCGACATGAATGCGCTGATCGCGCAGGCCGTCGCTTCCCGTTCCAAAGACGACTGAAGATGAACGCGCCACGCACACGGGTGCAGCGGCGCCCTGTGCATGGGGTGTTGCTGCTCGACAAACCGCTGGGTCTCTCCAGCAACCAGGCCTTGCAGAAGGCCAAGTGGTTGCTGCGCGCCGAAAAAGCGGGACATACCGGCACGCTCGATCCGCTCGCGACGGGCGTCTTGCCGTTGTGCTTCGGCTCGGCGACCAAGTTCAGCCAACTCCATCTCGACGCCGACAAGACCTATGAGGCCACCGCGCGCCTGGGCGTGAAGACCGCCACCGGCGACGCCGAGGGCGAGGTCATCGCCGAGCGGCCTGTCGCCGTGAGCGCGGACGATCTGGTGCGCGTGCAGGCGCAGTTCACCGGCCCGATCCGCCAGGTGCCGCCGATGCACAGCGCGCTCAAGAAAGACGGCAAGGCGCTGTATGAATACGCGCGCGAAGGCATCGAGATCGAGCGCGCGCCGCGCGACGTCGTGATCTACAAGCTCGCGCTCGCATCGACTTCCGATACCGACATCCGCATCCAGGCGACCGTCAGCAAGGGCACCTACATCCGCACCCTCGGCGAGGACATCGGCGAGGCGCTGGGCTGCGGCGCCCACTTGACTTCCTTGCGCCGCACCGCCACCGGCGGCTTCGACGCCTCGCAATGCGTGACGCTCGAAGCGCTCGAAGCCATGGACGAGGAGGAGCGGCTGGCCCGCCTGCTGCCGACCCAAGCGCTGGTGGCCGATCACACGCGCGTCACGCTCGGCGCCGAAGATGCCGGGCGCTTCCTGTCCGGCCTGCGCCGGCGCGGTGAATGGGCCGATGCGCCGGCGGTGGCCGTGTTCGGCCACGAGCCCGAGGCCTTCCTGGGCACGGCCCACGTGAAGGCCGGCGAACTGATCCCGGGGCGGCTGCTGAGCCCCATCGAAATCCAGCAGACATTACTTTTGACCGAAGCGACACCATGACCCAACAGATTCGCAATATCGCCATCATCGCCCACGTGGACCATGGCAAGACCACGATGGTCGACCAACTGCTGCGCCAGTCCGGCACCTTTGCCGAGCACGAGAAGGTGGTCGACACCGTGATGGACAACAACGCGATCGAAAAGGAACGTGGCATCACGATCCTGGCCAAGAACTGCGCCGTGACCTGGGAAGGCACGCACATCAACATCGTCGACACCCCCGGCCACGCGGACTTCGGCGGTGAAGTCGAACGTGCGCTGAGCATGGTCGACGGCGTGGTGCTGCTGATCGACGCGCAGGAAGGCCCGATGCCGCAGACCCGCTTCGTGACCAAGAAGGCGCTGGCCCTCGGTCTCAAGCCGATCCTGGTGGTGAACAAGGTCGACAAGCCCGGCGCGCGCCCCGACTACGTGGTGAACGCCGCCTTCGACCTGTTCGACAAGCTCGGCGCCACCGATGAGCAACTGGATTTCCCGGTGGTCTATGCCTCGGGCATCAATGGCTGGTCGTCGATGGAAGAGGGTGCGCAGGGTGAGCAATGGGGCCCCGACATGTCGGCGCTGTTCAACACCATCCTGAAGCACGTGCCCGCGCAGAAGGGTGACCCCAACGCACCGCTGCAACTGCAGATCTCCGCGCTCGACTTCTCGACCTTCGTCGGCCGCATCGGCGTCGGCCGCATCAGCCAGGGCACGATCAAGCCGATGATGGACGTCGTGGTGATGGAAGGTCCGGACGGCAAGTCCATCAAGGGCCGCGTCAACCAGGTGCTGACCTTCCAGGGCCTCGAACGCGTGCAGGCCACCGAGGCCGGTCCGGGCGAAATCGTGCTGATCAACGGCATTGCCGACATCGGCATCGGCGTGACCATCTCCGACCCGTCGAATCCGGCGCCGCTGCCCATGCTCAAGGTCGACGAGCCGACCCTGACCATGAACTTCTGCGTCAACACCAGCCCGCTGGCGGGCCGCGAAGGCAAGTTCGTCACCAGCCGCCAGATCTGGGACCGGCTGCAGAAAGAGCTGCAGCACAACGTGGCCCTGCGCGTCAAGGAGACCGACGAGGAAGGCATCTTCGAAGTCATGGGCCGGGGCGAACTGCACCTGACCATCCTGCTGGAAAACATGCGGCGCGAAGGCTTTGAAATGGCCGTGTCCAAGCCGCGCGTGGTGTTCCGCGACATCGACGGTGTCAAGCACGAACCGATCGAACTGGTCACCGCCGACATCGAGGACCAGCACCAGGGCGGCGTGATGCAGGCGCTGGGCGAGCGCAAGGGCGAGCTGGTCAACATGGAACCGGACGGCCGCGGCCGCGTGCGCCTCGAGTACCGGATTCCGGCACGGGGCCTGATCGGCTTCACCAACGAATTCCTGAATCTGACGCGCGGCTCGGGCCTGATCTCGAACATCTTCGACAAGTACGAGCCGTTCAAGGGCGACATCGGCAGCCGCAAGAACGGCGTGCTGATCTCCATGGACGACGGCGAGATCTTCACCTACGCGCTGGGCAAGCTGGACGATCGCGGCCGCATGTTCGTGCGGGCCAACGATCCGGTGTATGAGGGCATGATCGTCGGCATCCACAGCCGCGACAACGACCTGGTGGTCAACGCCACGCGCACCAAGCAGCTGACCAACTTCCGTGTCTCGGGCAAGGAAGACGCGATCAAGATCACGCCGCCGATCGAGCTCACGCTGGAATACGGCGTCGAGTTCATCGAGGACGACGAACTGGTCGAGATCACGCCGAAGAGCGTGCGCCTGCGCAAGCGCTACCTCAAGGAACACGAGCGCAAGCGCGCTTCGCGCGACTAAGTTCGAGCGCCATGAGCAAACCTGGTTTGACTCATGGACGGGCCGTGTGGCTCATGGTCGGCGTCACGCTGATGTGGGCCACGGCCGGCGTGGTCACGCGTCACCTCGAGCATGCGCGCAGCTTCGAGGTGACTTTCTGGCGCAGCTTCTTCACCTTGCTGTCGCTGGCCGTGATCCTGCCGCTCTGGCAGGGTCGCGCGGTGTTCTCGAAGGTCCGCCGCGGCGGCCGCGAACTGTGGATCTCCGGCGTCTGCTGGAGCGTGATGTTCACGGCCTTCATGGTCGCGCTCACGCTGACCAGCGTCGCCAATGTGCTGGTGACGATGGCACTGGGGCCGCTGCTGACCGCGCTCGGCGCCAGGATCTTCATCGGCCACAAGCTGCCGGCCCGGACCTGGGCGGCCATCGTCGTGGCCGGCCTCGGCATCGGCTGGATGTACGGCACGCAGCTGGGCGAAGGGCAACTGCTCGGCACCCTGGTGGCGCTGTGCGTGCCGCTGGCCGGCGCCTGCAACTGGACCGTGGTGCAGCACGCCCATGCCAAGGGCCACGACATCGACCTGGTGCCGGCGGTGCTCATCGGTGCGGCGATCTCCACGCTCGTCACGCTGCCGCTGGCCTGGCCGTTCCAGGCCAATGCGCGCGACCTCGGCCTGCTGGCCTTCCTCGGGCTGTTCCAGCTCGCGATTCCCTGCGTGTTGTCGGTCTTGTGCGCGCGGGTGCTCAAGGCGCCGGAGGTGGCGCTGCTGGCCTTGCTGGAAGTCATCTTCGGTATCGCGCTGGCCTGGATCGGGGCCGGCGAGAAGCCCGAGCCCAGCGTGCTGACCGGCGGCGCGCTGGTGATCGGCGCGCTGGTCTTCAACGAGCTGCTGGGCCTTCGCGACCGACGCGAAGCTTCCAGGCGAGCCCTGCCGGCGGCGCACTGAACGGGCCCCCACGCTCCCCCACGTGGTGTGGGTCGCTGCCCCCCGAGGGGGCCGCAGGCCGCCTTGGGGCGGCCCGGCGCCGGCCTGGGCCCCCACGCTCCCCCACTTGGTGTGGGGCGCTGCCCCCGAGCCACGAATGAAAAAGGCCGGCGCATGGCCGGCCTTTTGCATGGACGCGCCCTTCAGGCGCGCCGGGCCTCAGGGGCGAGCCACCTTCCAGACGCCGTTGAATCCGTCGCCGGTCTTGTCGCCGGCCTTGGTGTCCTTCGACCAGTAGTAGAGCGGGGCGCCCTTGTAGGCCCACTGCTTGGCGCCGTCGTCGCGCACGATGATGGTGTAAGGGCCCATCGGCTTGGCCGAGTCGGCCACCGTCAGCGCCGGCCAGGCGGTGATGCAGGGACCGTTGCAGGCCGACTTGCCGCTGCCGACGACGTCGCGGTCGAAGGTGTAGAGCGTCATGCCGGTCGGGCCGATCAGCACGCCATCGGCGGTGCGGGTCGGAGTGTCCGGCGCCTTGCCGGACATGCTGCCGCAGCCGGCGAGCAGGGCAACGGCAAGAATCGAGGCGCTGAGCAGTTTCATGAAGATTTCTCCTTCGGTTAAAAAAAACGGAATGCAGCCCGGGCAGTCTATCCGCCGCCGCGGTCGAGCTGCCGGTACACCGCGGTGGCCAGACCCAGCAAGGCGTCGCGCGGCAACGCACCCGCCAAAGCGTAGCCGAAGCCGCGATCGACCCAGTAGAAGCTGGCCACCGGGCCTTCGGTCGCGAAGCGGAAGGCGGTCTCGCCCGACGCGGACGCTGTCGTGTCGGCCAGGCTCCCGACATAGAGCGTGACCCGTTCGCCGTCGGCCCGCTCGAACATGAACTGTGCCCTGGGGCCCTGGCTGCCCGGCAGCAGACGCCCACCGACCAGCGTGTAGCCCTGGGCCGACAGATCGGGCAGCTTCAACGGGCGGTCGAGGCGCTTGGAGAGCCACTGGATCAGGTGCTGCTGCTCGGCGGCAGCCACCTCGACCGGATGTCTTTTCTCGGGCGCGTAGACCGCGTGCGCGACGGCCGCCGCATGCACGAACTCGAAGGCGCCCGGTGCGGAGCGGGCCAGGCGGGCCGGGTCGCCGGTCGCTCGCAGCCAGTGGGAATTGCCCATCCAGCCGGCACCGAAGGCGATCGCCACGGCCGCCGCCATCCCGCCCCAGCGCAGCCAGCGGCCCTCGGCCGTACGCCGTCCGGGGACCTGTCCCGCGGCTTGCAGCAGCGCCGCGGGGACGGGCTCGTCGAGCACCTCGCGATGCAAGCGGCGCAGCGCGTCGCGCTGCGCCTGCCAGGCGTGCAGGTCTGCGTCGGCGGGGGGCGGAGGCGGGGTGTGCATGTCGGGAGGCCGGTTACTTGATCCGGTGCAAGGCGGCGCGGTTCGACACCGGCGGCACCTCGTCCATCAGGGCCTGCAGGCGGGCGCGTGCGCGCGACAGGCGCGACATCACGGTGCCGGCGGGAATGCCGAGCACCTTCGCGACCTGGGCGTACGAAAGATCCTCGAGCGCGACCAGCAGCAGCACCGCGCGTTGCTCCTCCGGCAGCAACAGCAGGCAGCGCTGCAGATCGATCGCCTGGTCGCGCTGCGAGTCGACGGCGCGCAGCTCGTGCGCCACGTCGTCGAGATCGACCGGGGCGAGGGCCGGCGCACGCCGCCGCTGACTCGCGAACAGGTTGTGCATGATCGTGAAAAGCCAGGCTCGCAGGTCGGTTCCCAGGATCCAGAGGCGCCACTTGCCGCAGGCGCGCTCCAGCGTGTCCTGCACCAGGTCGTCGGCCGCCCAGGCATCGCCGGTCAGCGCACGGGCATAGCGCCGCAGGCTCGGGATGTGGGGGACGAGGGCGCGTTGATCCATGGCTGTGTACCTGCTACACGAACGCCGCCGGCACGGCGTTTATTCCATGCGCCTCGAAAAAAACTTCAACGGCTGCGGCTCTTCATGGCGCGCTCGACCTCACGCTTGCCTTCGCGGTCCTTGATGGTGTCGCGCTTGTCGTGCTCCGCCTTGCCCTTGGCCAGCGCGATCTCGCACTTGACCTTGCCGGCCTTCCAGTGGAGGTTCAGCGGCACCAGCGTGTAGCCCTTCTGCTCCACCTTGCCGATCAGGCGACGGATCTGTTCCTTGTGCAGCAGCAGCTTCTTCGTGCGCACCGAATCCGGGTTGACGTGCGTCGAGGCCGAGCGCAGCGGGTTGATCTGGCAGCCGATGACGTAGAGCTCGCCATCGCGGATGACGACGTAGCCGTCGGTCAGTTGCACCTTGCCTTCGCGCAGCGACTTGACCTCCCAGCCTTCGAGCACCATGCCGGCCTCGAAGCGTTCTTCGAAGAAGTAGTTGTAGGCCGCCTTCTTGTTGTCGGCGATGCGGGAGGAGGGGTCTTGCTTCTTTTTGGTGGCCATGGTGTTTCAGGTGAGGGCTGCATGGCTTCAATACAATCCGTCGCGCACGCGGTGCCGATTCTATGAAAACAGTCCACAAGTCCGTTCTTATCTGGTACAGCGCCGAAGAGATGTACGCGCTCGTCACCGACGTGGCGAAATATCCCGAGTTTCTGCCGTGGTGCGACCGCGCCAAGGTCATCGAAGAGGACGAGCTCGGCATGACGGCCGAGGTCGGCCTCGCATTCAGCGGATTCCACCACAGCTTCACCACCCGCAACACCCATGTGGCGGGCCGCGAGGTGCATCTCAAACTGGTCGACGGCCCGTTCTCGAACCTCGACGGCATCTGGACCTTCACGCCGGTCGGCGAAGCGGGCGAGCGCGCCTGCCGGGTCGAACTCAACCTGAGCTACGGCTTCAGCAACTTCGCGTTGCAGGCGCTGGTCGGCCCGGTGTTCGACAAGGTCGCCTCGAACCTGGTGGAGGCCTTCGTGAAGCGCGCCGAGCAGGCCTACGGCGCTGCGTGATGCCCAGGATCACGGTCGCCTGTTCGCCGGCGCCGCGCGAGACCTTCGAGCAGGTCCTCGAGCTGGCCGAGGGCGCGACGGTCCGCGACGCGGTGCTCGCGAGCGGCCTGTCGCAGGCGTTCCCGCAATTCGACTGGGCCTCGACGACGCCGGGGATCTGGGGCAGGGCGGTCGAATGGACCCACATCGTGAGTGACCTCGACCGCGTCGAACTGTGCCGCCCGCTCACGGTGGACCCGAAGGTGGCGCGGCGCGAGCGGTTCCGCCAGCAGGGCGCGCGCGGTACGGGCCTCTTTGCGCACCGCCGAAAAGGCGGTAAGGCCGGGTACTGAGCTCGCCCCCAGGTTGCCCGCACTGCGTGTCGGGCGCCCACCCCCTACCGGGGGCAACACCGGCGGCCCGGCAAAGCCGGTTCCGCGGTGTTTCACGAACGGGCCTGTCTGCGCCGGCCGAGAAAGCGGTGAAGCGCAGGGAGCCTACTTGCAGTCGGCCGCAATGATGGATTGAAGGCGCTGTTGCTCTTTCGCGCGGGCGTCGTCGTCCATGATCTCGCGCTCGCCCTGGGCGTTGACGCGCGCCACGCGGATGCCGCTGTCCATGGTCGCCTTGCCCTGGCGCGCCCGGTTGCAGTTCTCGGCCCTGGCCTGCGCAAGCTTCTGGGCTTCGGCCGCCTGCTTGGCCTTTTCGGCCTCTTCGGCCTTGCGCGCCTTTTCCTCGAGTTCCTTGTCGACGCCGGCACCCTTGGCGCTGCTGGCGGGCGCGGGCGGCTGCGGGTCGGCCGCAGGGGCGGCAGCGACATCGGTGGCCGCTGGCGGTGCGCTGAAACTCAGCCGCTTGGGCGGCGGGCCAGGCCGGCGCAGGATGTTCTTTTCGGGCACCTCGGGCGGCGGGGCCTGGTCGCTGAAGACTTTCTTGTTGTCCTTGTCGAGCCACTGCCATTGGGCGTGCGCACCCAGGGGCAGCAGAAACACGGACCCGGCGAGGAGCAACTGCGCGAATTTCATGGGCGGAAGTTTAGCGCCGCCTTACGTTTTGCAACCTGACTACTGGCATTTTTGCAACGCTCAGTCCGGCATTGGGCCGCGCCGTGGGCCACCTGCGGGCCGGAAGCGCGAATCCCTTCGCCAGCCCGGGCGTCGGGCCGTCGTTACAATCCATCTTTTGGAGCTTCACCCATGCGCCTTCTCGGCAAAGCGCTCACCTTCGACGATGTGTTGCTGGTGCCAGCGTTCTCCCAGGTCCTGCCCAAGGACACCTCCCTCGCCACCCGGCTCTCCCGCAACATCACGCTCAATCTGCCGCTGGTTTCCGCGGCGATGGACACCGTGACCGAAGCCCGCCTCGCGATCGCCATCGCGCAGGAAGGCGGCATCGGCATCGTCCACAAGAACCTCACGGCCGCCGAGCAGGCGGCGCAAGTGGCCAAGGTGAAGCGTTACGAATCCGGCGTGCTGCGCGACCCGGTCGTGATCACCCCGAGCCACACCGTGCGCCAGGTGATGGCGCTGTCGGACCAGCTCGGCATCTCGGGCTTTCCGGTCTGCGACGCAGGCAAGGTGGTCGGCATCGTCACCGGACGCGACCTGCGCTTCGAGAGCCGCTACGACGTGCCGGTCAGCGAGATCATGACCCGCCGCGACCGGCTCATCACGGTGCCCGACGGCACCACGCTGGCCGATGCCAAGGCGCTGCTCAACAAGCACAAGCTCGAACGCCTGCTGGTGATCAACGAAGCCTGGGAGCTCAAGGGCCTGATCACCGTCAAGGACATCACCAAGCAGACCAGCTTCCCGAACGCGGCGCGCGATGCCAGCGGCCGGCTGCGCGTCGGCGCTGCGGTGGGTGTGGGCGAGGGCACCGAGGAGCGCGTCGAGGCGCTGGTCAGGGCCGGCGTCGACGCCATCGTGGTCGACACCGCGCACGGCCACAGCGCCGGCGTGATCGAGCGCGTGCGCTGGGTCAAGAACAACTACCCGCAGGTCGACGTCATTGGCGGCAACATCGCCACCGGCGATGCCGCGCGCGCGCTGGCCGATGCCGGCGCCGACGCGGTCAAGGTCGGCATCGGCCCGGGCTCCATCTGCACCACCCGCATCGTGGCCGGCGTGGGCGTGCCGCAGATCATGGCGATCGACAACGTCGCCACCGCGCTGCAGGGCACGGGTGTGCCGCTGATCGCCGACGGCGGCGTGCGCTACTCGGGCGATATCGCCAAGGCCATCGCGGCCGGCGCCAGCACCGTGATGATGGGCGGCATGTTCGCCGGCACCGAAGAGGCGCCCGGCGAGATCGTGCTGTTCCAGGGCCGCAGCTACAAGAGCTACCGCGGCATGGGCTCGATCGGCGCGATGCAGCAGGGCAGTGCCGACCGCTATTTCCAGGAGTCGAGCACCGGCAACCCGAACGCCGACAAGCTGGTTCCGGAAGGCATCGAGGGCCGCGTGCCGTACAAGGGCTCGATGGTGTCGATCGTCTACCAGATGTCCGGCGGGCTGCGCGCCAGCATGGGCTACTGCGGCTGCGCCACGATCGAGGACATGAAGAACAAGGCCGAGTTCGTCGAGATCACCACGGCGGGCATTCGCGAGAGCCACGTGCACGACGTGCAGATCACCAAGGAAGCCCCGAACTACAGGGCTGAGTAAATAGCCCCCACGCTCCCCCACTGCGTGTGGGTCGCTGCCCCCCGAGGGGGCCGCAGGCCGCCTTGGGGCGGCCCGGCGCCGGCCTGAGCCCAATTTGGCCAGATATTAGAAGTCAAGCCAGATTGCGCTAGAATTCGGGCCAGATTATTTTCTTCTGGCCCAAATGCAGTCCCTCGGCATCTCCGAAGCCAAGAACAACTTCTCGGCCCTGATCGACCTGGTCGAGAAGGGCGAAGAGGTGCGCATCACACGCCACGGCAAGGAAGTCGTGCGCATGCTGCCGGTGCGGCGCAAGCCGGTCATCACCGACGAGCAGATCGCGCGCGAACTGGGCCAGATCGACGCGCTCCACGCCACCATCCGGCCGGGTCCCGAAGTGCGCGCCTTGCGCGACGAAGGGCGCGCGTCATGACCGCCTTCGTGATGGATGCCTCGGTCACCTCGGCCTGGCTGCTGCCCGACCAGGCCAGCGAACACACCCGCAAGCTGTACGCCGCGATTCGCCGCGACGAGGTCGAACCGCAGGCACCCAATGCCTGGCAATGGGAGTGCGCGAACATCCTTGCCAATGGCGTGCGCAGCGGCCGCATTCCGCCGTCCGCGGTCGAAGGCCTGTGGAGCGTGCTCGACGCCATCCGCCATCGCGTCGAACTGCACGAACTGGCACCGGCCCAGCACAAGGCGGTGCTCGCGGTGGCCATCGATGCCGGTGTCTCGCTCTACGACGCGGGCTACCTGTGGCTCGCACGTTCGCTCGATCTTCCGCTCGCCACCTTCGACGAGCAACTCATCCAGGCGGCGCCGCAGGCGGGCGTCCGCCTCTTCGACATTTCAACGCTCTGAGTCTTCTCCATGCAACACGACAAGATCCTCATCCTCGATTTCGGCTCCCAAGTCACCCAGCTGATCGCGCGCCGCGTGCGCGAGGCGCATGTGTTCTCCGAGGTCCATCCCTGCGACGTGACCGACGAATGGGTGCGCGAGTTCGCCAAGGACGGCAAGCTCAAGGGCGTGATCCTTTCCGGCAGCCATGCCAGCGTCTACGAGGACACCACCGACAAGGCGCCGCAGGCGGTGTTCGAGCTCGGCGTGCCCGTGCTCGGCATCTGCTACGGCATGCAGACCATGGCGCACCAGTTGGGCGGCAAGGTCGAGGGCGGCCACAAGCGCGAGTTCGGCTTCGCGGCAGTGCGCGCGCGCGGCCACACCGAGCTGCTGCGCGACATCGCCGACTTCACGACCGACGAGGGGCACGGCATGCTCAACGTCTGGATGAGCCATGGCGACAAGGTCACCGAACTGCCGCCGGGCTTCAAGCTGATGGCCTCGACCGACAGTTGCCCGATTGCCGGCATGGCCGATGAAGAACGGCATTTCTACGCCGTGCAGTTCCATCCCGAAGTCACGCACACGCAGCAGGGCCATGCGATCCTCGAGCGCTTCGTGCTCGGCATCTGCGGTGCACGTCCGGACTGGGTCATGCGCGACCACATCGCCGAGGCGGTCGAAGCGATTCGCCAGCAGGTGGGCGACGAGGAGGTGATCCTTGGTCTCTCCGGTGGCGTCGACTCGTCGGTGGCCGCGGCGCTGATCCATCGCGCCATCGGCGACCAGCTGACCTGCGTCTTCGTCGACCACGGCCTGCTGCGGCTGAACGAGGGCGACATGGTGATGGACATGTTCGTCGGCCAGCTGCACGCCAAGGTGATCCGCGTCGATGCCAGCGAGCTCTTCCTGGGCAAGCTGGCCGGCGTGAGCGACCCCGAAGCCAAGCGCAAGATCATCGGCGGCGAGTTCGTCACGGTGTTCAAGCAGGAGGCGGCCAAGCTCACCAGCGCCGGCGCCAAGGGGGCGAAGTGGCTGGCCCAAGGCACCATCTATCCGGACGTGATCGAGTCGGGCGGCGCCAAGAGCAAGAAGGCGGTCACGATCAAGAGCCACCACAACGTCGGCGGCCTGCCCGAGCAACTGGGCCTGAAGCTGCTGGAGCCGCTGCGCGACCTGTTCAAGGACGAGGTGCGCGAACTCGGCGTGGCGCTGGGCCTGCCGCCCGAGATGGTGTATCGCCATCCGTTCCCTGGGCCGGGCCTGGGTGTGCGCATCCTTGGCGAGGCCAAGAAGGAATACGCGGAACTGCTGCGCCGCGCCGACGCGATCTTCATCGAGGAGCTGCGCAACTTCATCGACCCGGCCAGCGGCAAGAGTTGGTACGACCTCACGAGCCAGGCCTTCACGGTGTTCCTGCCGGTCAAGAGCGTGGGCGTGATGGGCGATGGCCGCACCTACGACTACGTGGTGGCGCTGCGCGCGGTGCAGACCAGCGACTTCATGACCGCCGACTGGGCCGAGCTGCCCTATGCGCTGCTCAAGAAGGTTTCGGGGCGGATCATCAACGAGGTGCGCGGGATCAACCGCGTGACCTACGACGTGAGCAGCAAGCCGCCGGCGACGATCGAATGGGAGTGAGCGAAGGGCGATGGACAGCCTGTTCTTCGCCCTTCAGCCGGATGCCGCCGCCGCCGCCCGGGCGGTCGCGCTCGCCGCTCGCTTGCGCGCCGACCATGGCCTGAGGACACCGCCGACCGGGATGGACCGGTTGCATGTCACCCTGTATCACCTGGGCCCTGCCGACGCGTTGCCCGACCTCGTGGCCCGTGCCCAACGCGCGGCGGCAACCCTGGACAGTCCGGCGTTCGATGTGAGCTTCGACCTGATCACGAGCTTCAAGGCCGGGAAGGGAAACAAGCACCCGCACGTCTTGATGGGGCGCCAGCCGATGCAGGCGCTGCAGGTGTTTCGCTTCAACCTGGGCGTTGCGCTGGGCGTGCACGGCGTGGCGGCCGACAAGCGAGCTTTCACGCCCCATCTGACGCTGCTTCGCGACACGCACGCCATGCCGGAGCAATCGGTGGCTCCCATTGCATGGACGGCGCGCGAGTTCGTCCTGGTTCGAAGTCTCATCGGCCAGGGCCGCCATGTGGTGTTGGAACGATGGCCTTTGCGGGCCTGAATCCCGCGCCGGTCAATCGCCATCCGCGAAGTTGTCGAACAGCAGGCCGCGCAGCCACTGGTTGCCCGGGTCGCGGTGCACCTTGGCGTGCCAGAAAAGGTTGATGGCGATCTGCGGCAGCGCCACGGGGTGAGGGCGCCACACCAGCCCGAAAGGCTCGGCAATGCTCTGCGCCAGGCGCTCGGGCACGGTGGCGATCATCTCGCTCGAGCGCAGGATGTGGCCGATGGCCACGAAGTGCGGCACCCGCAGGCGGATGCGCCGCTGGATGCCTTGCCCCGCCATCACATCGTCGGCCTTGCCGTGGCCGGTGCCGGCAGCCTGCACCAGCACATGGTCGGCCGCACCGAAGTCCTTCAACGACACGCTGCGCTTGCGCGCCAGCGGGTGCGTGCCCGAGAAGAGGCACACGTAGTTCTGGCGGAACAGACGGCGCTGGAACACGCCGGCCTTGAGCTGTGGCAGCAGGCCGATGGCGATGTCCACGTGGCCGGTCTCCAGTTCATCGCGCAGGCTGGTCGTGGTGTTGTTGCGCAGCGTGCTGATCGTCACGCCCGGCGCCGCGAGCGACAGCGCTTCCATGAGCCTCGGCGTGAAGTAGATCTCGCCGATGTCGGTCATGGCAATGGTGAAGCTGCGCGTGCTCGTGGCGGGGTCGAACACCACCTGCTGGTTGAGGGCCGTGTGCAGCGCGCCCATGGCATAGGCCACGGGCTCGGCCAGCTGCAGGGCGAACGGGGTGGGCTCCATGCCGCGCGCGGTGCGCAGGAAGAGCTCGTCGCCGAGCAGTTTGCGCAGTCGCGCCAAGGCGTTGCTGATGGCGGGTTGGGAAAGCCCGAGCGATGCGGCAACTGCCGACACGCGCTTCTCGGCCAGCATGCGGTCGAACACGAGCAGCAGGTTGAGGTCGATGTCCTTGAGCTGCATGCCTACCTTTATTCATATCGGTGATGAAGATGATTCACCAGATTCTATTGGTCAATTTGAATCGAGCCCGCATCATCCCTCCCCAGAGAGACACACCGGCCCCGAAAGATCGCCACGAGAACCCCGACGATGGATCTGCGCATTCACCCCCTTGGACACACCCTCGAGGTCCGCCCCGGCTCGAACCTGCTGGAGGTGCTGCGCGAGCACCATGTGCCGGTTTCGTACAGCTGCATGTCCGGGCGCTGCGGCACCTGCCGCTGCAAGGTGGTGTCGGGCCAGGTGCTCGATGCGGGGCAGGACGCCATCCGCCCCGACGCGCAGGGCGAGCGCTACGTGCTGGCCTGCCAGAGCACGCTGACCGAAAGCTGCACCATCGAGATTCCCGAGTCCGACGAGGTGGTGGTGCATCCGGCGCGCATCCTCAAGGCCACGGTGACCGGCGTCGACGTTCTCACGCATGACATCCGCCGGCTGCGGCTGAAGCCGAACCGGCCGCTGGAGTTCTCGCCGGGCCAGTACGCGCAGTTGCAGTTCGCGGCGGGCCTGGCACGGCCGTATTCGATGGCCGGCCTGAGCCGCGACGCGGAGCTCGAGTTCCATGTGCGCCGGGTGCCCGGCGGGCGGGTGACCGCGCACATCTTCGAACAGCTTCGCGTCGGCGACGCGGTGCGGGTGAGCGGGCCGCTGGGCACGGCCTACCTGCGCACGAAGCACGCCGGCCCCATGCTCTGCGCGGCGGGCGGCACTGGACTGGCGCCCATTCTGTCCATCGTGCGGGGCGCGATCGCGGCGGGCCTCACCCAGCCGATCCATCTCTATCTCGGTGTGCGCTCCGATGCCGATGTCTACGGCCTCGATGCGCTGCGCGAATTGCAGTCGCTCCATGCCGGCCTCAAGGTGCACGTGGTGGTCGTCAGCGGCCCCGCACGCGATGGCCAGCGCCTGGGCCTGATCACCGATGCGATCCGTGCCGACTGGCCCGGCAGCCTCGATGGCTGGCGCGCCTACCTTTGCGGATCGCCGCCGATGGTCGAGGCCGTGACCCAGTGGGTGCGCGGTCGCGGCCTTGCGCCCGAGAAGACCCATGCCGATGCCTTCTACCTGCAAGGCAGCTGAAATGAAAACCAGAAAAGGAGCCCTCCCATGACCGCCGAGGCCGTATTTCCCATTGCGCTGCGCTGGGAGAGCGACAAGACCAGCCGCATTCCCTTCATGGCCTATACCGACGAGGCGCTGCACAAGAAGGAACTGCAGCGCTTCTTCTACGAGAAGCACTGGTGCTATGTCGGCCTCGAAGCCGAGATTCCGAACCCGGGCGATTTCAAGCGCACGGCGATCGGCGAGCGGTCGGTCGTCATGTCGCGCGACGAGGAGGGCGCGATCCACGTTTTCGAGAACGTCTGCGCCCACCGCGGCATGCAGTTCTGCCGCGAGCGCCATGGCAATCGCAAGGAGTTCGTCTGCCCTTACCACCAATGGAACTACACGCTCAAGGGTGACCTGCAGGGTGTGCCCTTTCGTCGTGGCGTCAAGCAGGACGGCAAGGTGCATGGCGGCATGCCCCCCGACTTCAAGGTCGAGGACCACGGCCTCAACAAGCTCAAGGTGGCGTCGCGCGGGGGCGTGGTCTTCGCGTCCTTCGACCATGAGGTCGAGTCGTTCGAGGACTTCCTGGGCCCCGACATCCTGCACTACTTCGACCGCCTGTTCGACGGCCGCAAGCTCAAGATCCTCGGCTACAGCCGCCAGCGCATTCCCGGCAACTGGAAGCTGATGCAGGAGAACATCAAGGATCCGTACCATCCGGGCCTGCTGCACACCTGGTTCGTCACCTTCGGCCTCTGGCGCGCCGACAACAAGTCGGAGCTCAAGATGGATGCACGCGGCCGCCACGCCGCGATGATTTCCACCCGCGGCAACGCAGGCAAGGCCGCGCAGGTGACGCAGGTGTCGAGCTTCAAGGAGAGCATGCAGCTCAAGGACCCGCGCTTCCTCGACATCGTGCCCGAGCCCTGGTGGGGCGGGCCGACCGCGGTCATGATGACGCTGTTCCCGAGCCTGATCCTGCAGCAGCAGGTCAACAGCGTCTCCACGCGCCACATCCAGCCCGTGGGCCACGATGCCTTCGATTTCGTCTGGACCCATTTCGGCTTCGAGGACGACACCGAAGAAATGACGCAGCGCCGGCTGCGCCAGGCCAACCTGTTCGGCCCGGCCGGCTTCGTCTCGGCCGACGACGGCGAGGTGATCGAGTTCTCGCAGCAGGGCTTCGAGCAGCGGCCCAGTCATCGCACGCTCGCCGAGCTGGGTGGCCGCGAGGTCGAGAACACCGACCACATGGTGACCGAGACGCTGATCCGCGGCATGTACCGCTACTGGCGCGAGGTGATGGAAGCATGAAACTGGACGCTGACACCTTCCTCGAACTGGCGCGCCTCTACGCCGCCTATGCGCATGCCGTCGATTCGGGCCAATGGGACCTGTGGCCCGGATTCTTCACCGAGCAGTGCAGCTACCGCCTGCAGCCGCGCGAGAACCATGCCCGCGGCCTGCCGCTGGCGACGCTCTCGTTCGAGAGCCGGGGCATGCTCGAAGACCGCGTCTACGGCATTCGCGAGACGCTGTTCCATGACCCTTACTATCAGCGCCACGTGGTCGGCCTGCCGACCGTGCACGCGGTCGACGACGACGGCACGATCCACAGCGAGGCCAACTACGCGGTGTTCCGCACCAAGCTCGACGAACCCTCGACCGTGTTCAATGTCGGGCGCTACATCGATGCCGTGGTGCCGACGCCGGACGGACTGAAGTTCGCCTCGCGCCTGTGCGTCTTCGACAGCGAAATGATCCCCAACTCCATCATCTATCCGATCTGACATGCAAAAAGAACCCGAGACACACGGTGCGCCGCTGCGGCGCTTTGTCGACCCCGCCTATCAGCCTCTGTGCGCCAACCTCGCCGAGGTGCGCGAGAACATCGACGCACTCGACCGCAAGATCGTCGCGCTGCTGGCCGAGCGCGGCCGCTACGTGAAGGATGCGGCGCGCTTCAAGCGCGACGCTTTCCAGGTGTCGGCGCCGCAGCGCCAGCAGGAGGTGATCGACAAGGTCAAGGCGCTGGCCGAGAAGGAGGGCGCCTATCCCGAGGTGGTCGAGGCCTGCTACCGCGCACTGATCGCAGGGTTCATCGCCCGAGAGCAGCAGGACCATCTCGGAATGGTCGATGTGGAGGTGCGCGCATGAAGCACGTCAGCCTCCGGGCCCTCGCGGCCATCGCTTGTGCCGTGCTCGCCGGCAACGCCGCGCATGCGCAGGCGTGGCCGCAACGCCCGATCCGCATCGTGGTGCCGTTCGCGGCCGGCTCGTCGCCCGACATCCTGGCCCGCATCGTCAACGAAAAGCTCTCCGGGCGCATCGGCCAGCCGCTGATCGTCGACAACAAGCCTGGCGCCGGCGGCAATACCGGCACCGACCTGGCCTCGAAGGCAGCGGCCGACGGCTACACCTTCCTGCTGTCGGTGAACGCGCCGCTGGTCTACAACACGGTGCTCTACAAGACTCTGCCGTACGACCCCTTCAAGGACCTGGTGCCGGTGTCGCTGGCCGCCACCACGCCCAACGTGTGTGCGGCCTCAAACTCGATGAACGTCGACTCGGTCAAGGGCTGGCTCGCGGCCATGAAGCAGTACCCCGGCAAGTTCAACTTCGCGTCGACGGGCAACGGCTCGATCTCGCACCTGGGCGTGGAGCTGATCAAGCTCAAGACCCAGTCGTTCGCCGTGCACATTCCGTACGCGTCCTCGGGCCAGGCCGTCACGGCCCTCGTCCAGGGCGACGTGCAGTACGCCTGTCTGCCGCCGGTGACGGTGATGCCGCAGGTCAAGGCCGGGCGGCTCAAGGCCCTGGCCGTGACTTCGGCCGAGCGTTCGGCGCTGCTGCCCGATCTGCCCACGCTGCGCGAATCGGGCCTGCCCGACATCCAGGCCGTGCCATGGTTCGCCTACATGGCACCCAAGGGCACGCCGCCCGAGGTCGTGCAGCGCATGAGCCGCGAGATCGCGGCCGTCCTGAAGGATCCCGAAACGCAAAAGCGCTTGCAGACCGCGTACTTCGACCCCGTCGGCAGCACGCCCGAGGCGCTGTCCAAGTTCATGGACGAAGAACTGCGCCGCTGGAAGCCCGTGATCGAACGCGCCGGCCTCAAGCCGGACAACTGAAACTTGCTGCACAAAGGCTGAACGACATGCACACCGTGACATGGATAGACGCTGCCGCGGTCGAGGACGTGCCCACCGACGATGTGGTGGGCATCGACGTGCAGGGCAGGGACATCGCCCTGTACGGCACCGAGGACGGCATCCGCGCCACCGACAACATCTGCACCCACGGCCACGCGAGGCTGTGCGACGGTTTCCTGGAAGGCCACGAAATCGAATGCCCGCTGCACCAGGGACGTTTCGATGTTCGCACCGGCAAGGCGATGTGCGCGCCTCTCACCGAAGACCTGCGCACCTACCCGGTGAAGATCGAGGGCGGCCGGGTCTACCTCGCGTTCGAGCCATAGCGGCCCGGCCGGCCGCGGCGGCGATGGGTCTCGCTCAACACTCGACCACATTCACCGCCAGCCCGCCCAGCGAAGTCTCCTTGTACTTCGACTTCATGTCCTCGCCGGTCTGCATCATGGTCTTGATGACGGCGTCGAGCGACACGTAGTGGCTGCCATCGCCGCGCAGCGCCAGCCGCGCGGCGTTGATGGCCTTGACCGCGCCCATCGCGTTGCGCTCGATGCAGGGGATCTGCACCAGCCCGCCGACCGGGTCGCAGGTGAGGCCGAGGTTGTGTTCCATGCCGATCTCGGCCGCGTTCTCGACTTGGGCCGGCGTGCCGCCGAGGACGGCGGCCAGCGCCCCGGCCGCCATCGAGCAGGCGACGCCGACTTCGCCCTGGCAACCGACCTCGGCGCCCGAGATCGAGGCGTTGGTCTTGTAGAGCAGGCCGATCGCGGCCGCGGTGAGCAGGAAGTCGACGATGCCGTCATCCGAGGCACCGGCGCAGAACTTCTCGTAGTAGTGCAGCACTGCGGGGATCACGCCCGCTGCGCCGTTGGTCGGCGCGGTCACGACGCGGCCGCCGGCCGCGTTCTCCTCATTGACCGCCATGGCAAAGGCGTTGACCCAGTCCATGGCGGCGAGCGGGTCGGCCGCCCCGGCGCCGGCGTCGCGCGCGAGGAGTTCGCGGTGAAGCTGCGGGGCGCGGCGGCGGATGTTCAACGTGCCGGGCAGGCGTCCGGCGGCGCCCGGGTTGTCGATGCCGAAGCCGCGTTGCACGCATTGCCGCATCGCGGCCCAGAGCCGCAGCACGCCCGCGCGCACCTCGGCTGGCGGGCGCCAGGCGCTCTCGTTGGCGAGCATCAGCTGGGCCACCGACAGGCCGCGCTCCTGCGCTTGGGAGATCAGTTCGTCGCCGGTGCGAAAGGGGTGCGGCCAGACCAGGGCGCCGCAGGCCCCGGCGGGCGCCGGCTCGGCGCCGCCCTCGACCACGAAGCCGCCGCCGACCGAGAAGTAGCAGCGGTCGGCCAGGATGTTGTCGGCCGCGTCCAGTGCGACCATGCGCATGCCGTTGGGATGCTCGGCCAGGGATTGTTCGCCGAGGAAGCGAATGTCTCGCAGGGGGTCGAAGCCGATCGGCTGGCGGCCCAGCAGCAGCAGCGTTGCGGAACGCCGCATGGCCTCGATCCGAGGCTGCACCGCGGCCGGGTCGACGCTGTCCGGCGCTTCGCCGAAGAGCCCGAGGATCACGCCCACGTCGGTCGCGTGGCCGCGCCCGGTGGCGCCGAGCGAGCCGTGCAGGTCGACCCGCACCCGCGCCGTGCGCGCCAGCAGCCCATCGCGCTCGAGCGCGCCTGCGAACATCAGGGCCGCCCGCATCGGGCCGACCGTGTGGGAACTCGACGGACCGATGCCGACCTTGAAGATGTCGAAGACGGAGAGCATGGTCGGACTATGCAGCAGCCAGCTGCTGCTTGACCAGTGCCACCCAGTAGGCCGCACCCAGCGGCAGGATTTTGTCGTTGAAGTCGTAGTAGGGGTTGTGCACCGGCGGGTCGTTCGGACCTTCGCCGGCGCCGATGCCGATGTAGGCGCCGGGCCGCTTCTGCAGCATGAAGGCGAAGTCTTCCGAGCCCATCGCCGGCTTGATGTCGGTATGGACCTGCGCCTCGCCGACCAGGCTGGCGGCTGCGGCGACCGCGGCCGCCGTCTCGTCGACCGTGTTCACCACGCCCGGATAGCCACGCATGTACTTCAGTGCCACGCCGGCGCCGTGGGTCTGCGCCATGCCGGCGCAGATCTGGTTCATCGCGGCCTCGACCTGGTCCTGGATGGCCGCATCGAGCGTGCGCGCCGTGCCGCGAAGCACCACCGTCTCGGGCACCACGTTCCAGGTGTCGCCGCCGTGGATCTGCGTCACGCTGACCACCGCCGACTCGGTGGCGCCGACCCGCCGGCTCACGATGGTCTGCAGTGCGTTGATGAGCTGGGCCGAGATCATCACCGGGTCGATGCCGGTTTCGGGCATCGCGCCATGGCAGCCGCGGCCGGTGATCACGATCTCGAAAGTGTCGAGGTAGGCGGTCATGGTGCCGGTGCGGATCCCGAACTGGCCACGCGGCATGCCGGGGAAGTTGTGCATGCCGTAGACCGCGTCCGCCGGGAACCGGTCGAACAGGCCTTCCTCGACCATCTTGCGCCCGCCGCCTTCGTTCTCCTCGGCAGGCTGGAAAATGAAGTGCACGGTGCCGCGAAAAGGCTTGTGACGGGCCAGGTGATCGGCGGCGCCGAGCAGCATCGCGGTGTGGCCGTCGTGGCCGCAGCCGTGCATCTTGCCGGCGCAGGTCGACTTGTGGGCGCGCTCGCCGAGCTCCGTCATGTTGAGCGCGTCGAGGTCGGCGCGCAGCGCGATGCTGGGGCCTTCGCCGTTCGTCAGGGTGCCGACCACGCCGGTGCCGGCCAGGCCCCGGTGCGCCGGAATGCCCATCAGCATCAGGGCGTTGGCGACCACGTTGGCGGTGCGGTGCTCCTCGAAGGCGGTCTCGGGGTTGGCGTGGATGTCGTGGCGCCAGGCCAGCATTCGTGCGCGCGTTTCTTCGGCAATCTCGGGTTCGAGGTACATGGGCAGTCCGTTGGGGTGGGGATCAGTGAAAGAACTCGGCGATCAGCGTCGCGCCGAGGAAGGTGCCGGCGGTCGCGGTCAGCGACACCACCACGATGCGCCAGCCGAGCCGGCGGAACATCGGCAGGTCCTTGGCGACGGAGAAGCCGGCCAGCGCCAGCACCGGCGTCGTGAAGGCAAGGAAGTTGAGCTTGGCGGTGACGGCGATCAGCGCATCGGAGAACGGCAGCAGGCCGGGAATGCCGGCCACGGTGGCCACGATCGACAGCACCAGCACCATCGGCATCTTCGGGACCACCCGCTTGACCAGCCCGACCACCAGCACCACGGCGATGACCGCCGCCATGCCGATCAGCGACTGGAGCAGCGGCACCTTGAACGACAGCAGGTTGCCGATCATCACGCCGACGGTCATCACCACCCAGGCGACCAGGTTGTCGGCGAAGCGCAGCTCCGGTGCCGCGACGCCCGTCATGTCGGCGAGCACTTCGGTGTCGGCCTCCTGGCGCTTCGAAAAGCGCCCCAGCACCGGTTCGAGCCTGTCGTAGAGCCAGGAGCACAGCGGCAGCGACAGGAACAGGGTGAAGTAGAAGCCGACCACGGTGGTGAGCAGGTTCGATGCGGCTGCGATGGCGGTCAGCTGCTTGACCATCTCGGGCGGCTGCTGGGCGCTGATGGCGCCGATCGCGGCGGCCATCAGGCTGCCCGAGCCGACGCCGGCGCCCATCGCGAGCGAGCGCGGATCGAAGAGGTTCAGGCTGGTGACGAAGCCCGCGAGCACTGCGATGAAGAGGGCGCCGAGCACCGTGCCGGTGATGTACTCGGCCAGTACGCCGCGGCCTTCGGCCGAGGCCATGCCGTACTTCTCTCCGATGATGGCCAGATTGCCCTCGCGTCCGACCGAAAAGGTGGCGCCCACCGCCTCGCGCTTGATGCCGAGCAGCAAGGCCAGCGGCAGGCCGAGCGCCAGGGTGCCGAAGGCATGGCCGAACTCCTGGAACACCAGCGCCCAGCCGGCCTGGCGCACATAGGGCAGGGCGGCGCCGACCGTGAGGCCGAGCTTGACGATGAAGAGCAGCAGGCCGGCATTGAGCAGGCCGCCCGCGTAGGACTGCAGGCCGGTGTGGATGCGTGCGGCCGACGGGATCCGGCGGGCGGCGATGCCCCATGCGGCTGCGATCAGCAAGGCCCACAGCATCGGCAGCAGCACCACCTTGCCGGGGCCCAGCTTGAACTGCGCGGAGCCGATCAGTTCGGCGACGGCGACGACGATCAAGGCCACGGCGACGAGCTTGAGCTTGCCCGGGGCGGATGAATCCAACGGTTCGGGCGCGAGCGCAGCGGCGGCGGAGGTCATGGAAGTTCGGTCTTCTGAGTGGGGGATGCAGGAGTCTCAAAGAAAGCAGTCATTGCATCAATGACTAAAATTCAGGATCTTTGTTGCATTGAATGCAACGCTCATGGGGAGGCGGGATGGACGACAAGCTGGACACGCGGCGCTTGCGCTATTTCATGCAGGTGCTGGAAAGCGGATCCGTCCGGGGTGCCGCCGAGGTGCTCGACATGGACCCGTCGGCCGTCAGCCGGGCGGTCGGCCTGCTCGAAAAGGAATGCGGCACGCTGCTGCTCGAGCGGCGCGGACGCGGCGTGGCGCCGACCGACGCCGGCGAATTGCTGGCGGTCTATCTGCGCCGCCAGCAGAGCCAGAAGCAGCACCTGCTGGCGCAGATGGATGCGATCCGCAAGGTCGAGCGGGGCCACATCGACATCGTCGCCGGCGAGGGCTACGTCGACTGGCTGATGCGCAACAGCCTGCAGGCCTTCATGCGCGCGCACCCGGCGATCACGGTCTCGCTGGAGGTCGGCAGCAGTGACGAGATCGTGCGGCGGGTGATCGACGAGCGTGCCCACATCGGCCTCCTGTTCCAGCCGCCGAAGGACGAGCGGCTGCGCTCGCACCACTCGCACCCACAGCCGATCCAGGCGCTGGTGCTCGAGACGCATCCGCTGGCACGCCTGGGCCGGCCGCTCAAGCTGGCCGACCTGCTGCCGTATCCGGGCGCCACGCTGCAGCGGAGTTTCGGGGTGCGCCAGCACATCGAGGCGGCCGAGATCGGCGAGGGGGTGCGCCTGCCGACGCTGCTCACGACCACCTCGTTCAGTGCGCTCGGCTATTTCGTCGTCGCCGGCCTGGGCTATGCGCTCAGCACCCGGATGTCGCTGCCGCCGCACCTCGACATACCGGAGGTCGTGGAGTTGCCGATGAAGAATCCGTTGCTGCACCAGGGCCGCTCGCACGTGATCTCGCGCCACGGCCGCATGCTGGCCCCCGCCGCGACGGAGTTGCTGCGCCGGATCGTGAGCGACATGGCCCGCACGATGGGCGAGGCGGCGCGCGCGCCTGCCAGCTGATCCCGGGCGACCGGGTCGGTGCAAGGCCGTTCGGGCGCTTCGGCCTCGTCGAACGGCAAGCCCCGCATGCTCAACAGCTGCTGCCCAACTGGGTCTTGCTTTGCGTGAGCGGCCTGACGCCATGCGCCAGCAACGGTCGAACCACCCGGGCGGCGAAGGCTTCCAGGTCGGCCTCCGTGTCGTGCCCGTTGGCGGACACTTCGAAGGCCTGCTTTCCGCCGGGCAGGCTCCAGCGCTCGATCTTGATGTGCTCGGAGGTCATGCGCAGCATGCTGCTTGCACAGTCCAGCGGCTGGGCCATGAACCGGGCCGGCAGGAGGTCGGCCATGTGGCCGCCGACCTCGCAGCTGCGCGAGTAGTTCTTCTTCGGCACGCCCTCGACGCTCCAGCCGACGTCGACCTCGTTCTGACGCTTCGCCTCGACCTTGAACGGGCAGCGCCAGTCGGCCTGCGGCCCGTGGGCCGGAAAGGCGACGGGACTGCGCAGCTTGTACATCGATTCCATTCGGCCTTCCGAGAGCCGCTCGCGGGCGATCGCGCGGGCGCCTTCGGGCGCGCCGGACGGCTGCTTCACCGCGAAGTACCGGACCACGAAGGTCTTGCGCTTCCCGTCGGGAAGCCGCAGGGTCTCGGCGATCGCCTCGAGCGTACCGGGGCCGCCCTCGGCGGGATCCCAGCGGATCGCGAACTCCGCATCGCCCGCCGCCAGTGCCGCGTTGGCCAGGAGCAGCGATGCCACCGCCCACCCGATGCGCGCCATCACGGCTCAGCCCTTCGCCTTGTGCTTGTCCGGCTTGTCCTTGTGCGCCTCGTTGCTGCCGTCGAGCACCAGCTGATGCGGATCGAGCTGGCGCTTCTGCAGGTCGCGCAGCAGGCCCGCATCGCTCAGGTCGATCTTGTGCGAGGACTCCCA